>NZ_JBFAAE010000009.1:0-161861 GCF_040639575.1 Streptosporangium sp. NPDC023825
GCCCAGCGTTCCAACGTGGCCCGCTCATCAGCGGAAAGCGTCACCGGAGTCTTGGGCCGTCCCATCCGCGCCATGCAGCCCATTCTAGACTTAGCAGACGAACTTTAGACGCAGGACACTAGCGGACGACGATGAAGTCCGCCGCCCGCCTGGGGGCGCGGTCCCTGGGCGGGGCGGCGGGGTGGCCGATGGCGACGGCGCCCATCGGGTCCCAGTCCGCGGGCAGGTCGAGGACCTCGCGGACCACGTCGCGGCAGAACATGGTGGACGACACCCAGGCCGAGCTCAGGCCCTCCACCGCGAGCTGGACCAGGAAGTTCTGCACTCCCGCACCGGTCGCGACCACGAACATCTCCCGCTCGGCCGCGTTGCGCCGGTCGTCGCGGTAGGTGTGCGAGCCGTCCATCACCAGGCAGGGCACCGCCAGGTACGGGGCCGCGCGCAGCACGTCACCCCGCCTGACCCGTTTGACGATCGACTCCTCCGAGAAGCCGTCACCGCGCAGGTCGGCGATCCAGGCGTCCCGCATGGCGTCGAGCAGCTTTTCGCGGGTCCCGGCGGACTCCAGCAGGACGAACCGCCACGGGGTGGTGTGGTGCGGGGCGGGCGCGGCGATCGCGGCGTCGACCGCCCTGCGGACCTTGTCGCCGTCCACGGGGTCCGCGGAGAACTCGCGGACGGTCCTGCGGGCGAAGACCACGTCGCGCGAGCCGTACCGGAACATGTCGTCGGCGGACGGGCGGAGCAGCTCGCCGACTCCCGGCCCGTCGTCCTCGGTGGTGTACTCGGCCAGACCTCTGATCACCGCCACCGGGGTCTGCGCGACCTTCCCCTTGACCAGGTCCGCGGCGGCCGCGAACTCGTCGGCGACGGCGGTCAGGGTGACCTCGAGCGCGTTGCCGTGGTCGTCGGACATGCCCCGGTAGTCGAGCGCGGGGGTCACCCCCGCCAGGCCGACGGCCATGTCGGTCTGGCCGTTGCGCCACGGGCGGCCGAAGGTATCGGAGACGACCACGCCGACCGACACGCCGAGCAGCTCCCTGACGCGCGCCCGCACGGCCGAGGCGGAGGCGTCCGGGTCGGCGGGCAGCAGGACGACCGTGCCGGGGCGGGTGTTGGAGGCGTCGACCCCGGCGGCGGCCATGACGAACCCGTGCGCCGTCTCGGCGATCACGGTCTCACCCCTGCGGGCCACCACCCGTCTCGTCTCCGTGCCGACGGCCTCGGCGCGGCTCACGCCGCGCAGCACCCGGCCCTCGGCCTTGCTGCAGATCTTCGAGGTGACCACGAGGACGTCGCCGTCGCGCAGGTCGGGCATGGCCGTGGCGATCAGCTCCCCGACGTCGTCGCCCTCGCGCACCTCGGGGATGCCGGAGACGGCGAAGATCTCCAGCCTGACGTCGGCGGGCTCCTCCTGCCCGCGCCTGAGCCGGCTCATCGCGAACCCTCCTCACGGGCCGGGGACCCGTCCGTGACGGGGGACCGCTCGTACGGCACCGGAGGGCCGGTGTCCCGGCCCGCGAGCCGCACGGCCATGTCCAGGGCGGCGCGGGCGATGGCGGCGGCGGACTCGACGTCGTGCATGATCAGCGGGCGGGCCTCGACCTCGACGCCGCCGAGGGCCACCCCGGCGTCCTCCTCCGCGACCAGCCAGCCGTCCACCAGCGGCGATCCGTACAGTTCGAGGACCGCCTGCGCGGTGGTCTCCACGCCGATCGCGGTCAGGCAGGCGTCGGCCATGCCCCGGACGGGGGCGCCGCCGACGATGGGCGAGACGCCGACGACGGTCTTGCCCTCCAGCGCCTCGCGGATGCCCTTGATCTGCAGGATCGTGCCGATGCTGACGACCGGGTTGGACGGCGGGAGGATCACCGCGTCGGCGGCGGCGATCGCCTCCAGCACGCCGGGGGCGGGGGAGGCCTCGTCCGCGCCGACCAGGATGATCTGCTCGGCCGGAACCGAGGCGCGCAGCCGTACCCACCACTCCTGGAAGTGGACGGCGCGACGGCCCCGCTCGTCGGAGATGACCACGTGGGTCTCGGTCCTGTCGTCGCTCATCGGGATCAGGCGCACGCCCGGCCGCCAGCGGGCGCACAGCGCCTCGGTGACCGCGGACAGGGGATATCCGGCGTCGAGCATCTGGGTGCGCACGATGTGGGTGGCGAAGTCGCGGTCGCCGAGGCCGAACCACTGCGGTTCGACGCCGTAGGCGGCCAGCTCCTCCTTGACGACGTGCGACTCCTGGCGCCGCCCCCAGCCCTGCTCCTCGTCGATGCCGCCGCCCAGCGTGTACATCACGGTGTCGAGGTCGGGGCAGACCCGCAGGCCGTAGAGGCTGATGTCGTCACCGGTGTTGCCGATGACGGTGATCTCGGAATCGGGGGCCGCGGTGAGGAGGCCCCGCAGGAAACGGGCGCCGCCGATGCCGCCGGCGAGGGACACGATGCGCATGCCGTCCAGTGTTCCACTAGGTCACCAAGCCCGTTGGCGGGGTGCCCGCGGGCGGTTCCCAGTAGTCTTTTCATGATCGTTATGAGGGGTGTCCGCCCTGGCCGGATCGCCTGATTGGCCGCCCGAAATGTGGGCTTATAGGGTGTAATGGAGCACTTATGGGGTTGGTGGGCTTCCTGGGACCACCGGCAACAAAGTCAGCCATGTGCAAAACTGGCCCGGGTTTACCTAAAGACCCTATGGGGGTAGTTGTGATCAATGTCGAGGCAGTCCGGCTCCGGGAACCGGCGGCGTGGCTCATGGTCGCCGTCGCGTCCGCGAGCGTTCTCGTCGGCATCGAACGCCTGCTGTTCGGGGGCGGATCGTTCTCCTTCGCCGAGCGCGCGGCGGTCTCGCTGGGGCAGCTCACCTCGCCGGTCGTGCCCGCGCTGCTCGTCGGCGGCGTGCTGCTGGCGACCAACCTCGGCCCGGTGATCAAGCGGCTGAAGGTGATGGCCCTCGTGGTGGCCGGCACGCTCGGGCTCTCCGTGCTGTTCGGCCTGATCGGCCTGTTCGGCGGGCTGTTCGCGGGCGTGGAGGGTTTCCTGGGGAAGGTCGAGTTCCTTCTCGTCAACCTGCCCGCCCTCGCGCTGGCCGCGGTCGCGCTGCTGTACGTGCTGCCGAAGGCGGTCCCCGCGGGTTCACGCGACGGCGCGTTCCGCGCGGACGGCGGCTTCGGCCGCTCCCCGGAGCACCCGCAGGACCAGCGGTACGCCGCCTACGGCCAGCCGCCCGTTCCCGGGCAGGGGCAGGTCCCCTTCCAGGAGCACCCCCAGGGTCCTCAGGGCCCCCAGGGACCTCATGGACCCCAGGGGCAGGGCGTTCCGCAGGGTGCGTACCCCCACGCCCAGGGTTTCCAGGGGCCCCAGGGTCCCGGTCCTCAGGGTCCTCAGGGCCCTCAGGGGCAGATGCCCCAGCAGGGTGTTCACCACCCGCAGGACCAGGGCGCGCAGGGTGGCCACGGTCACCCGCAGGAGGCTCCGCCCGTCCCGGCCCCGCAGCCCCCGTACAACCGCCCCGCGCTTCCGCCCGCGCCCGCGCACGGCTCCGCCGGGGCCTCGGAGGGGTACGGCCAGCAGGCGCCCTCCCACGCGGCGTCCGTGCCGCCGGCGTCCCCCGCGCCGCAGGCCGGTGAGGGATACTCCCAGACCCCCTACGCGCCGCCCGCCGAGAACCAGCAGTACGCCCCCCAGGGCGAGTCCTACCCGCAGCCGGAGCCCCAGGGGCAGGGCTACGCGCAGCCGCAGAGCTACCCGCAGGCGCAGCAGCCCGCCGCCCCGGCCGCGGGCTACACCCCGAGCCCGTACGTCGCGGCCGACGTCCAGCCCCCGGCCCCGGCCAAGCCGTACGACCCGCCGGCCGCGGCCTACGACCCGCCGGTCTACGCCGCCCCCGTGGAGCCGCAGGCCCAGACGGAACCCCGGCTGCCGAGCTATCCCCAGTTCCCGGACTCCTCGTCGTACGGGCAGCCCGACTCGTCGTACGGGCAGCCGGAGTCGCAGGGCTTCGGCCAGCAGGCCGAGCCTCCGGTCCCGCCGCTCTCCCCGGTTTCTCCGGCGTACGGGCAGGAGCCGCAGTCGCCGGGTTCCGGGCGGCACTCCAGCCCCAACCTGCCGAGCTACTCCCAGTACTCGGAGTCCTCGTCGTACGGGCAGCCCGACTCGTCGTACGGGCAGCCGGAGTCGCAGGGCTTCGGCCAGCAGCCCGACTCCTCCGCGTACGGCCAGCGCTCGGACCGGTCGCAGCCCGACTACGGGCAGTCCGACCCGCTCTTCGGCCAGCAGGCCGAGCCTCCGGTCTCGCCGCTCTCCCCGGCCTCCCCGGTTTCCCCGGCGTACGGGCAGGAGCCGCAGTCGCCGGGTTCCCGGCGGCAGTCCGAGCAGCAGGGCTACCAGCAGCCCGATCAGCAGGGATACCCGCAGGCCGACTCCCAGGGCTACCAGCGGTCCGAGGCCCAGGGCTTCGGCGGGCAGCAGGAGCCGCAGGGCTTCGGGCAGCAGGAGCCGCAGTCGCCCGGGTACGGCCACCAGCCCGAGCAGCAGGCCCCCGCGTCCTACCCGCCGGCCGACGGACGCCAGGACCAGCCGCTCGACGACCGGTCGCGCCCGCCGTTCGACAGCCGGCCGCCGCAGTCCTTCCCGCAGCCTCCGGAGAACTACGGCCAGCCGTTCAGCGGCTACTCGGGCGCGGAGTTCGGCCGCCAGGCCGAGCAGGGCCCGTCCTACCCCGCGCCCGACCCGGTGGATCTCAGGTCCCAGCAGATGGCCCAGGCCTACCAGCAGGCGGAGAGCTACCAGCAGCAGGCCCAGCAGGGCGGCACCGAGCCCCAGCTGCGCGTCCCCGAGTACGGCTCCCCGGGCTACGAGGGTCCGTTCGGGCACCCGCAGACCTCTCAGGCCCCGCAGAATCCCCAGCCCGCGCCGGCCCCCCAGGCTCCCCAGACGCCGCCCTACCAGTCCCACCAGTGGGACCCCCAGTCCGAGGCGACGCTCCGGTTCGACCCGAACGCCTACCAGGGAGACCCGCTGAGCGACCCCGCGCCCGCCGCCAGGACGTGGGACTCGCAGCCGATAGACCCCACGGCGATCTACAAGCCCGAACAACGCCCAGGTCAGGTCACGGATGAGGAAACCCCGGATAGAGAGAGGGTGGGCCCCGGTCAGGATCAGAACATGTCCTGGTACGGTTCCGACCGCCGAGAGCACTGAGCCCCTGGCGGTCGAAGCGATCACCTGGTGCAATTGCCGTCGTGGCAGGCACACGACCCACAACCGGGGAGAGCAGGTCTTTCCCCGGATACCAGCATGCCGCTTGACGCCACACCGACCACGCGCGTGTAATTACACACGTGTTGTTACGCCTTCCTCTGGGTGGGTAAGGGGGAGGCGTTCATAGGGGGGCTCCAATTTTGCGGGCGTGCGGCAGGGAGGTGTGCAGTGGCCGACCTGGTCATCGCACAGGAGAGCATCGCTGAAGAGCAGCTTGGCTGGCAGGAGCGCGCCTTGTGCGCGCAGACCGACCCGGAGGCGTTCTTCCCGGAGAAGGGAGGGTCCACCCGCGAGGCCAAGAAGGTTTGCCGCTCCTGCGAGGTGCGTGCCGAGTGTCTTGAGTACGCGCTCGAGCATGACGAGCGGTTTGGAATCTGGGGTGGGTTGTCGGAGCGTGAACGCCGCCGGATCAAGCGCGAGGCCGTCTGAGCCGTCCGCGAACCGGATGGCGGGAAGGCTTGGGCGCTCCGGGATCCGGACGGTCCGGACGTCCGAGCACCGATGAACACTATGAACAACTATGAACACCGATCGACACCGAAGAAGTGCTGAAGACGGCCGATCGGCCTGAGTGAAGTATGTGACGCCTCTCCGAGGCGCTTGACGAATATGTCCACGGGGTCACGTGACCGTCGGTCGCGTGACCCTTTTTTCGTGCGCGCGACCAGGTATAAGACATAGTCCGACAGAGGGTGCCGTATCGTTGTCGCGCCGATCACCACCACTCCTGAACACGGGACGTATGTCCATCACCGACCCCCCTCACCCCCAGCGCCCCCAGCACACCGTCACCGCGATCGTCGTCTCCCACGACGGATCCCGCTGGCTGGGGGAGACCCTGGAAGCCCTGCTCAGGCAGACCCGCCCGGTGGACCGGGCCGTCGGGGTCGACAACGGCAGCAGGGACGGCAGCGCCGCGCTGCTGACCTCCGCCCTCGGTGCCAGGGCGGTGCTCACCCTGCCGCGCTCGACCGGTTTCGGCGAGGCCGTCGCCGAGGTCCTCGACCGGCTCGGCCCCGGCGGCGGCCGGGAGTGGATCTGGCTGCTGCACGACGACTGCGCCCCGGACGTCCACGCCCTGCGGCTCCTGCTGGAGGCCGCCGACTCCGATCCCAAGGCGGCGGTGCTCGGCCCCAAGCTCCGCGACTGGCTCGACCGGCGGCTCCTGCTGGAGGTCGGCGTCACCGTCGACCGTACCGGCCGCAGGGACACCGGGCTGGAGGCCCGCGAGTTCGACCAGGGGCAGTACGACGGGACCAGGGACGTGCTCTCGGTCTCCACCGCGGGCATGCTGATCCGCAGGGACGTCTGGGAGGAGGTCGGCGGGCTCGATCCCGCGCTGCCGCTGTTCCGCGACGACCTCGACCTGTGCTGGCGCGTCAGGACCGCCGGGTACCGCGTGCAGAACGTCACCCGGGCGATCGCCTGGCACGCCGAGGCGGCCACCCGGCGGCGGCGCCGCATCACCGCCAGCGGCGACCACCCCCGCCGCCTGGACCGCCGCAACGCCCTCTTCGTCGTCATGGCGAACCTGCCCGCCCGCCCGCTGCTGTGGGCGCTGGTGCGCAACGCGTTCGGGTCGCTCTTCCGCACGGTGCTGTTCCTGGTGGCCAAGCAGCCCGCCAACGCGCTGGACGAGTTCCTCGCGTTCGGCTCGGTCTTCGGTCACCCCATCCGGATGATCAAAGCCCGGCGGGTGCGGGCCAAGGGCAGGAGGCAGGGGTACGCGGCGGTCAGCCGGCTGCTCACCCCGCCCGGTGCCGGCTACCGGCGGCTCGTCGACCGCGCCCAGAGCTACCTGGCCGGGGGCGGGTTCGTGGAGTCCGCGGGGCGCCACCACGCCGTGGCCGCCTCGCCGGACGCGCAGGAGGACGGTGAGGAGCTGCTCACCGACGCCGGGGTGATGCAGCGGTTCTTCGGCAACCCCGGCGTCCTGCTCTTCCTGGCGCTCACCGCGGTCACGCTGGTCGCCGAGCGCGCGGTGACGGGTGGCGCCAGGCTGGGCGGCGGAGCGCTCGTCCCGGTGATCGGCGGAGCCTCCGACCTGTGGAACCTCTACCGCGAGAGCTACCACCAGGTGGGCCTGGGCACCGACGCGTGGGCCCCGCCCTACGTGGCGGTGCTGGCCGTGCTCTCCACGGTGCTGTTCGGCAAGACGTGGCTCGCGGTGTCGCTGCTGCTGCTCGGCTGCGTGCCGCTGGCCGGGATCTCCGCGTACGCGGCCACCCGGTCGATGGTCCCCGGCCGCTGGACCAGGGTCTGGCTGGCCTCCTCGTACGCCCTCCTGCCGGTCGCCACCGGCGCGGTCGCCGCGGGGCGGCTCGGCACCGCGGTGGTCTTCGTGCTGCTGCCCGTCTACGCGGCGCTCGCCACCACGGTGCTCGCCGGGGAGCGCCGCCGCGCCCGCCGCGCCGCCTGGGGGCTGGGGCTCCTGCTGGCCGTCGGCACGGCCTTCGCCCCGCTGGTCTACCCGCTGACCGCGATCCTCGGCGCGCTGGCGGCGCTGGCCTTCCCGCGCAGGGGCGTCGCGGTCTCGATGCTCGTCGCGTTCGCCGTCCCCGTGGTCCTGCTGTTCCCCTGGCTGGCCCAGGTGGTCGCCGACCCGGGGCAGCTCCTGCTGGAGGCCGGGCTGCACCAGCCCGCGCTGGTCGACCCCGGGCTGCCGGCCGGGTCGCTGCTGCTGCTCAGCCCCGGCGGCCCCGGCATGCCGCCGCTCTGGGTGACCGGCGGCCTCCTCGCCGCCTGCCTGGCCGCGCTGCTGATGCGCCGCAACCGGATGGTCATCGCGGTCGGCTGGGGCGTCGCGCTCTTCGGCGTGCTGGTGGCGATCCTGGTGAGCAGGACCACCGTCACCTCGATCAACGGCGACGTCGAGGCCCCCGCCTGGCCGGGCGTGCCGCTGGCCTTCGCCGCCACCGGCATGCTCGTGGTGGCCGCCCTCACCGCCGACCGGGTCGTGGAGTTCCGGGCGGCCGGGGGAGCGCGCAGGCTCGCCGCGCTCGGCGTCGTGCTGGTCGCGTTCTCCACGCCGCTGCTCGCGGCGGGCATGTGGATCGCCAAGGGGGTGGACGGCCCGCTCCGCGGGACGGTGCGCGACGTCGTGCCCGCCCTCGCCGCGGAGAACTCCGCGGGCGGCGAGCGGACCCTGCTGCTGCGCGCCTCGCCGGGCGGCCTGCTCTTCACCGTGCTGCGCGGGCGCACCCCGGTGATCGGCGAGGCCGACATCCCGGTCCCCGACGGTCCCAGGGAGCTGGTCCGGGTCGCCGCGGCCGGGCTGGTGTCCGGCAGGGGCGGCGACGACGCCCGGGTCCTCGCCGCCCACGGCGTGCGGTTCGTCGTGGTGACCGCGCCCGTCGACCCGGAGATCAGCCACGCGCTCGACTCGCAGCCCTCGCTGGCGAGGATGAGCCTGTCCCGCTCGGTCGGCGTGTGGCGGCTCACCCAGCCGATCGCCCTTCCCGCGACCCCGCCCGGCGACCCCTGGCACGGCCGCTGGCTCTGGGCCCAGGCCGTGCTGGTGCTGGTCGTCTCGGTCCTGGCCGCGCCGGGGTCACGCACCGAGCCCGACGAGCCCGCCGTCCCCCAGGACCTGCCCGAACCTCGCAGAGAGCTGGCCGCCCGGTGAAATCCCTGATCGAGAACCGGTTCAGCCTGCTGGTGCTGGTCCTGGTGGCCCTGCTCGCCCTGTACGGGGTGGCCTACGCCACCCAGCCACCGGCCGTCGCCACCCCCGCGCCGGGGTTCGAGAAGGTGCCCGTCGCCTCGGTGACGGCCGTCTGCCCGTCGCCCGGCGACACCTCCGTCGGCGTGGTGTCCCCGCCCGGCAGCCGCGAGCCGGGCTCCGCGACGCTCGTCACCGGGGACAAGACCCTGGCCACCGTCGACACTCCCGGCCGTCTCTGGCACGACGAGGTGCCGGCCTCGTCGCCGCCCCTCGTCGTCGCGGCCGACGGGAGCATGGCCGCGGGCCTGGAGGTGGCGCAGACCCGCCGGGAGAAGTCGGGAAAGCAGCGGGGACTGGCCGGGACGCGCTGTGCCGAGCCGGTGGGGAGCACCTGGCTGGTCGGGCCGGGGCCGGCCGCGGCGGACGTCACGCTGTACCTGACCAACGCCGACCCCGCCCCGGCCATCGCGGAGATCATGGTCTACACGGGTGAGGGCCCGGTGTTCGACGACACCGGTGGCGTGTTCACCCTCAAGCCGGGGCAGAGCCGCACGATCAAGGTCCTGGATCTCGCGCCCTCGGCGCTCGCCCTGGCGATCCAGGTCCGTACCAGCTCGGGGCGGGTCACCGCCGCGGCGCGGGCGATCATGAACGACGGGCGTGGCGTGGACTGGCTGCCGGTCGCCGCGGCGCCCGCCACCCGGGTCGTCGTACCGGGCATCCCCGGCGGCGGCGGGAGGCGCGAGCTGCTCGTCGCCTCCGCCGAGGAGGTCGACACGCTGGTGGAGGTCAAGGCCCTCACCTCCGAAGGTACGTACGAGCTCCAGGGCCACGAGCTCGTCGAGGTGCCCGCGGGTTCCGTCGTCTCCGTCGACCTGTCCAGCGGGATCGGCGGGCGGCCGTCCGCGCTGGTGCTCACCTCGGACACCCCGATCGTCGCCGGGCTCGTCGCCACCGGGACCGGTTCGAGGACCGACGTGGCCTTCACCGCCGGAGCGGTCCCCGTCGACCTGGGCAGCGTCGTCGCCGACAACCGTACGGGCGGCAAGGTGAGTTCCCGGCTGCTGCTGACCGCGCCGGACGCGGCGGGAGCGGTGAGCGTGCAGGTGGTCCCGCGCGAGGGCGAGCCGCGCGAGCCGTTCCAGGTGGAGATCCCCGCCTCGCGGACCAAGCAGGTCGGGCTCACCAAGGTGGACGGGCCCTTCGCGGTGGTCGTACAGCCGCTGCCCGGCTCGGGGCCGGTCTACGGCGGGCGCGTCCTGGACGAGCGGCTCAAGGACGGGCTGGCGCTCACCGTGCAGCCGCTGGCCCCCGCCCGCATGTGGGCGCTGGTCCCGCCGATCGCCGAGTCGGTCGCGACCGTCCTGCCCTGAGGCCCTGGGGCCCTGGGGCCCTGAGGTCCTGAGGTCCTGGCCCTGAGAGTCCGGGAGACGGCCGGACCGCCGGATCGCCCTGGGGCGCGGCGGGCCGGTCGTGGTCATCTCCGGGGGTGGCGGGGCCGGTCGTGGCCGCCCTGCGAGGTGGCGGGGCCGGTCGTGGCCGTCTCGGGAGGCGGGCGGTCGGTCGTGGCCGTCTCGGGAGGTAGGCGGTCAGTCGTGGTCGTCGAAGCCGGGATCGACCGACTCGGGGGAGAGACCGAACAGGCCCGCGACCTGCTCCACCACCGCCTCGTGCACCATCGCGCCCAGGTGGTCGCGGTCGCGTGCCCTGCTCTCCAGGGGGCGGCGGTAGATGATCACGACGGCCGGGCGGTTTCCCGCGGCGGGCTCCGACCGCCCGAACGGGATGGGCTCGCCGGTCAGCAGCCCGGGGCCGTCGCCCAGCTCGCTGATCGGCGGGACCTCCTCGACCGCGAACTCCACGGCCGACAACTGCTTGGCCCATCGGGGCTTGAGCCGGTCGACGGCGTCCAGGACGAGATCGTCGAACCGCTCGCTGCGGGCCTTGGCGATCGGCACGTGCGAGGGCGCCAGCGGGCCGCGCAGGCCGCGACCGTGCCTGTCGCGCCTGCGGGGAGAACGGGGTCTGCCGGGTGCCGGGCTCACGGCCCCAGCTTAGACGTGACCCGGACGGGGGCGGGAGGTGCCGTGACCGCGGTGCGGACGGGTGGGAACCGTGACGGCGGGTGCGGGAGTGAGGGGAGATGCCACCGGGAGGCGTGCGGACAGGAGGTGTAAGCCGTACAGGCGGGTGGAAGCCGGGACACGTGTCCGAATTGTGGCGACACGCTCGTTAAGAGCGCTCAGATAGTGGCGCCCCGGACGCTTACCGGATACGGTCCCACCGTGAGCCCCGTCCGCCGCTGTTCCCGCACCGCGTGCAGTCAGCCTGCCGTTTTCACGCTCACGTACGTCTACGCCGATTCGACCGCTGTTCTCGGGCCCTTGGCGACGTACGCCGAGCCGCACTGTTACGACCTGTGTGCCGAGCACGCCGAGCGGCTCACCGCCCCCCGAGGCTGGGAGGTGGTCCGCCTGCCGACCGACGGCGCCCCGCCGAGCACGGACGACCTGGAGGCCCTCGCCAACGCGGTCCGCGAGGCGGCCAGACCCGCGCCGAGCGGTGGCACCGAGCCCGTCGGCCAGGGGGTCGAGGTCGGCCGCCGAGGCCATCTGCGCGTGCTGCGCTCCGCTCAGCCACAGCGTGACCGCTGACCCTACTAGGCTGGGGGGCACGAACACGACGTAAAGGGTGGAGCTGGAGTGGGCGACCTCGCCAAGATCTTCAAGGCGTACGACGTTCGTGGTGTCGTGCCGGACGAGCTCGACGAGGCGACCGCCGAGGCGGTCGGCGCCGCCTTCGTGGAGGTGACCGGGGCGGAGACCGCCGTCGTGGCACACGACATGCGCGAGTCGTCGGTACCGCTGGCCGCGGCCTTCACCCGGGGGGCGACCTCGCGGGGGGCCGACGTGATCAACGCGGGCCTGGGCTCCACGGACCTGCTCTACTACGCGAGCGGCAGCCTCGGCCTGCCCGGGGTGATGTTCACCGCCAGCCACAACCCGGCCCGCTACAACGGCATGAAGATGTGCAGGGCGGGCGCCGTGCCGATCGGCGGCGACACCGGGCTCCTCGAGATCCGCGACCGGGCCGCCGCGATCCTGGCCTCGGGCACCCTCGGCGGCCAGGGGGGCGGGACGGTCTCCGAGCGCGACCTGCTGCGCGGCTACGCCGACCACCTGCGCACCCTGGTCGACCTGTCCGGCATCCGGCCGCTGCGGGTCGTGGTCGACGCGGGCAACGGGATGGGCGGGCACACGGTCCCGACGGTGTTCGAGGGGCTGCCGATCGAGCTGACCGCCCTCTACTTCGAGCTCGACGGCACCTTCCCCAACCACGAGGCCAACCCCATCGAGCCCGACAACCTGCGCGACCTGCAGAAGGCCGTGCTCGACGTGGGCGCCGACCTCGGGCTGGCCTTCGACGGCGACGCCGACCGCTGCTGGGTGGTCGACGAGCGCGGCGAGTCCGTCTCCCCGTCCACGATCACCGCGCTGGTCGCGGTCCGCGAGCTGGGCAGGCACCCCGGTGCCGCGATCATCCACAACCTGATCACCTCCAGGGGCGTCCCGGAGATCGTCGCCGAGCACGGCGGCCGCCCGGTCCGCACCCGCGTGGGCCACTCGTTCATCAAGGCCGAGATGGCCGGGACCGGTGCGGTCTTCGGCGGCGAGCACTCCGCTCACTACTACTTCAAGGACTTCTGGTTCGCCGACTCCGGCATGCTGGCCGCGCTGCACGTGCTGGCGGCGCTGGGCGAGCAGGAGAAGCCGCTCTCGGACATCCTCGCCGAATACACTCGTTACGCGGCCTCCGGGGAGGTCAACAGCACGGTCGCCGACCAGGACGCGGCGACGGAGCGGGTCCGGGAGGTCTTCGCCGCCCGCGACGGCGTCACCTTCGACGAGCTGGACGGCCTGACCGTCTCCGGCCCCGGATGGTGGTTCAACCTTCGTCCGTCCAACACAGAGCCGCTGCTCAGGCTGAACGCCGAGGCGGCCGACGAGATTCAGATGGCAGCGATCAGGGACGAGGTCCTTGCTGTCGTGAGGAGCTGAACGAGTGAAGATCGACGACTGGCTGCTGGAGATCCTGGCCTGTCCCAACTGCAAGTCCCCCCTGCGAGCCGAACCCGAGGTGGACGAGCTGTCCTGCACCTCCGCGTCGTGCGGCCTGGTCTACCCGGTCCGGGACGACATCCCGGTCCTGCTGGTCGACGAGGCCCGTAAGTCGTGAACTGGGAGCCCGATCGGCTCGACGACCAGAAACGGCTGACCGAGGGCGACCCGGCGGGCATGCTGCGGGCGGTGGCCGACTCGGCCGCGCAGGTCCGCACCTCCCGCAGGGCCGCCCTGGAGTCGGGCCTGTCCTCGCTCGCCCGGGACGGCCGGCCCCGGGCGGTCGTGGTCGCCGGCATGGGCGGCTCGGGCATCGCCGGTGACATCCTCGACGTGGTGTGCGGCCACGGTGCCCCGCTGCCGATCGTGACCGTCAGGTCCTACCGGCTGCCCGGCTGGGTCGGCGCGACCGATCTGGTGATCGCGGTGTCGCGCTCGGGCAGGACCGAGGAGACGCTCGCGGTGGCCGCCGAGGCCGTCCGCCGGGGCTGCCGCCTGCTCGCCGTCGGCGGGCCCGACTCGCCGCTCCACGCGATCGCCAGACAGGCGGGAGCGCCGTTCGTGCCCGTCCCGGGTGGCGGGCAGGCGCGCGCCGCGGTGTGGGCGCTGTCGGTCCCGCTGGTCGTCGCCGCCTCCGAGCTCGGCCTGGTCGAGGCCGGCGAGGAGGTGTTCGAGGAGGTGGCCAAGCGCCTTGAGGACCTCGCCCACCGCTGCCGCCCGGGGAGCGAGTCGTTCATCAACCCCGGCAAGTCGCTCGCCATGGAGCTCGCCGAGACCGTGCCGATGATCTGGGGGTCCTCCCCGGCGGCGGCCGTCGCGGCCCGGCGGTGGGCCGGTCAGCTCACCACGAACGGCAAGTACCCGGCGATGTGGGGAGAGCTTCCCGAGGCCGGCCACGACCAGGTGGCCGTCCTCGACGGCCCGCTCGCCCAGCGCGACATCTTCGCCGACGAGAGCGGCAGGTCGCTCCGGCTGTTCGTGCTGCGCGACGTGGAGGAGCACCCCCGGGTGATACGGCAGCGGGAGGTGTCGGTGCGGCTGGCGGAGGATCGCGGCGTCCCGGTCACGCAGATCGCCGCCGAGGGGACGCACCCGCTGGAGCGGCTCGCCACGTTGATCGCGCTCGGGGATTTCGCGAGTACGTACCTTGCTCTCGGGTACGGGATCGACCCGGCCACTGTGTCGGCGATCACAGAACTCAAGGCAAGGATTTCGCAATAGGATCCTTGTCTCGTCTTTCCTGACTAACGAGCTGAGCGGAGGCTGCCGTGAGCGCGGGCGGCGGTACTAAGGCAATCATCGCGGCGTTGGCGGCCAACCTGGCGATCGCCGTGGCCAAATTCGTGGCGTTCCTCTTCACGGGTTCGTCATCGATGATCGCCGAGTCGGTCCACTCGGTGGCCGACTCGGGCAACCAGGCGCTGCTGCTCCTGGGCGGCAAGCGCGCCCAGCGGGCGCGCACGCCCCAGCACCCCTTCGGGTACGGCCGGGAGCGCTACTTCTACGCGTTCGTGGTGGCGGTGGTGCTGTTCACCATCGGCGCGGTGTTCTCGCTCTACGAGGGCTGGCACAAGCTCTCCCACCCGGAGCCTCTGAGGACCCCCGCATGGGCCTTCGGCGTGCTGATCTTCGCGATCATCGCCGAGTCGTTCTCGTTCCGGACGGCGATCATCGAGTCCAACCGCGTCCGGGGCAACCAGTCGTGGGTGCAGTTCATCCGCCGTTCCAAGTCGCCCGAGCTGCCGGTCATCGTCCTCGAGGACCTGGGCGCGCTGCTCGGCCTGATCTTCGCGCTCTTCGGCGTGACCATGGCCGTGGTGACCGGCAAGCCGATCTGGGACGGCATCGGCACCATCATGATCGGTGTCCTGCTCGCGGTGATCGCGGTCGTCCTGGCGATCGAGACCAAGTCGCTGCTGATCGGCGAGGGCGCCGGGCCCGAGGTCGAGACCCGCATCGCGGACGCCCTGGAGAGCGCGCCCGAGGTGAGCCGGGTCATCCACATGCGCACGCTCCACCTGGGCCCCGAGGAGATCCTGGTCGCCGCCAAGATCGCGGTGGACCACGACGACACGGCCGCCGACGTGGCCCGCGGCATCGACGAGGCCGAGCAGCGCATCCGCGCGGCCGTCCCGGAGGCCCGCGTCATCTACCTGGAGCCCGACCTCGACAGGAGCAGCGTCAACGGCCCCGTCTGATCCCGGAGCCCGCCGGTTCGGAGAGGCGGGGATCCCGGCGTGTGCGCGCCGGGATCCCCGTGCTCTTCAGACGCGTGGGACGCCCCGTGCTCTTCAGACGCGTGGGACGACCAGGCCCGACTCGTAGGCGTGGATCACCGCCTGGGTGCGGTCGCGCAGGCCCAGCTTGGCCAGCAACCGGGCCACGTGGGTCTTCACCGTGTGCTCGGTGACCACGAGGTGTGCCGCGATCTCGGCGTTGGACAGCCCCCCGGCGACCAGGCGCAGCACCTCGGTCTCGCGCGGGGTCAGCGGGCTGCCGGTCGGTATCGGCCGCCGCTGCCGGGAGAACTCCGAGATCAGCCGTCTGGTGATCTTAGGGGCGAGCAGCGCGTCGCCGCGCGCCACGATCCTGACCGCCTCGGCCAGGTCGTTCGCCCGGACGTCCTTGAGCAGGAACCCGCTCGCCCCCGCGGTGAGCGCGTCGTACACGTAGTCGTCCAGGTCGAACGTGGTGATGATGATCACTCTGGTCGCCTCGGTCTCCAGGATCCGGCGGGTCGCCTCGATCCCGCCTATCCCGGGCATCCGGACGTCGAGGAGGGCGACGTGCGGGTGGGTCTGCCGTGCCAGCCGTACGGCCTGTTCCCCGTCGGGGGCGGTGCCCACGACGCTGAGATCGGGCTGCGCGTCGATCACGGCGGCGAACCCGCGCAGCACGATCGGCTGGTCGTCGGCGATCAGCACCCGGATCGGCGTGCCCGCCGCCCCGCGGTCGTCGCGAGTGCGGCCGGGGGAGGGGTCTTTCCCGGGGACGGTCATTCCAGCGGGAGCCCGGCGTGGATCAGGAAGCCGCCCGCCGGCCCGGGGCCGGCCTCGAACCAGCCGCCGAGCGCCAGGGCGCGCTCGCGCATGCCGACCAGGCCGTGCCCGTTCTCCGTGTCTCCCGAGGGGCCGGGACCGTCGTCGGTGATCCGCAGCACCAGCAGGGCCGGGCGGTAGGTCAGCTCGATCGACACCCGGGCGCCGGGCGCGTGGATCCTGGCGTTGGTCAGCGCCTCCTGGACGATCCGGTAGGCCGAGACGTCCACGGCATGGGGCACCGTCACCTCCTCGCCGACCACGTCGAGGTCCACCTCGCCGTCGTGGTGTTCGACCAGTTCCGGGAGCAGCGCCAGTCCCGGTTGCGGCGCGGTCTCCGGGGCGGACGTGACGTCGGCGCGCAGCACGCCGAGCAGGCGGCGCATCTCGGTGAGCGTGTTGCGCGCCGAGGAGGCGATGTCGGCGAACTCCCGCTTGGTCTGGTCGTCCAGGTCCTTGAGGGTGTAGGGCGCTGTCTCCGCCTGAACGGCGATCATCGAGACCGAGTGGGCCACGATGTCGTGCATCTCCCGCGCGATCCTGGCCCGCTCGGCCATCGCCGCTTGTTTCCTGAGCGTCTCCAGGTTGTCGGCCCGTACCTCCCTGACCTCGGTGCGGCTCCGCCGCATGTCGGCGATGAGTGCCGTCGTCACGGCCACGCCCACGATGACCATGAGCAGTACCAGGCCGCTCCGGGACGTGTCCAGGAAGAGGAGGACGGAGGCGCCGGAGACGCAGGCCGCCACCAGCCACGCACTCCATCGGCCGAGCCGGCGGAGAACCGTGTAGTAGGAGAGGACGACCGAGACGCCGATCGTCAGGACGAGGACGGGGCTGTGGACCGCGCCGCACACGGCCGCTCCGGCGCTGCCGAACAGGACGAGGGCCGCGGACGCCCAGGGCCTGTCGCGGCGGACGGCCTGCGGGGCGGTGGCCAGCAACGCGGTGACCAGCAGGGGCACCCCCCTCGCGATGGAGTCGTAGTCCGCGAACATGGCCGCCACGAACGCGGTTCCCGAGAGGACGACGGCGACGGCGATGTCCGTGAGCGGAGACTCGATGACCCTCCGGCTGTCGAAGGAGGCGACCTGCTGCTCCGCGCGGGCCAGCCCGGTGAGGAAATCCATGCCGGGAATCCTGCCAATCGTGAGGTGCGTCGTCGTCATCCCTGGGAGCGACGTTGGAGCAGGCGCAGCGCCTTCTCCTTCTCGAAGTCCAGTGCCCTGCGGGGTGCCTGCAGGCGGCCGATCCGCAGCCCCAGCTCCCGTACGGCCTGCGCGACCGCAGGCTCGCTCAGCGCCCGCAGCGCGAAGGCCAGCTCGGCGGGGGAGACGTCGAACCGCTTCTCCAGCTCGAGGCTCTGGGCGACGGCCGAGAGTTCGTCGGGGCCGAACCGCCGGTGCGCGCCCTGGTTCCTGACCGGGGGGAGCAGGCCGAGTGCCTCGCGGTAGCGAAGCATCCGGGGGGACATGCCCAGCCTGCCGGCGGCCTCGGTGATCCGCATCGGTGACCTCTTTCCAGCGGTTTTGCGGGAAACCTTACATTCTTGTGTCAGGTTACCCGTTCAGAAGGTGCGCGGAGGTGCTTCGGCCGCCTAAACTCGCAGGCGTCGACTGTTCCGATGGAACGGCGAGCCCGGCCCCGGAGCGAAGCCCGATCGCGAGACGAGCGCGACGGGCGAGGGTGTGAGGCGAACGCCGCCATCAACCAGAGGGGTAACCACACATGGACTTCAAGGTCGCCGACCTTTCTCTTGCGGCCTTCGGGCGCAAGGAGATCCAGCTCGCCGAGCACGAGATGCCGGGCCTGATGGCCGTCCGCAAGGAGTACGCCGCGTCCCAGCCGCTGGCCGGTGCGAAGATCATGGGCTCGCTGCACATGACCATCCAGACCGCCGTGCTCATCGAGACCCTGGTCGCGCTCGGCGCCGAGGTTCGCTGGGTGAGCTGCAACATCTTCTCCACCCAGGACCACGCCGCCGCCGCCGTGGTCGTCGGTCCGGAGGGCACCCCGGAGAACCCCCAGGGCGTCCCGGTCTTCGCCTGGAAGGGCGAGACCCTGGAGGAGTACTGGTGGTGCACCGAGCAGGCCCTGACGTGGCCCGGTAACGACGGCCCCAACATGATCCTCGACGACGGCGGCGACGCCACCATGCTCGTCCACAAGGGCAGCGAGTACGAGAAGGCCGGCGCCGTGCCCAGCACGGGCGAGAACGACCCCGAGGAGTGGGGCGTCGTCCTCGACCTGCTCCGCCGCACGGTCACCGACGAGGGCCGCTGGACCCAGGTCGCCTCCCGCATCAAGGGCGTCACCGAGGAGACCACCACCGGCGTGCACCGCCTGTACGAGATGTTCAAGACCGGCACGCTGCTCTTCCCGGCGATCAACGTCAACGACTCGGTGACCAAGTCCAAGTTCGACAACAAGTACGGCTGCCGCCACTCGGTGATCGACGGCCTCAACCGCGCCACCGACGTGCTGATCGGCGGCAAGGTCGCGGTCGTCGCCGGATACGGCGACGTCGGCAAGGGCTGCGCCGAGGCGCTCAAGGGCCAGGGCGCCCGCGTCATCGTCACCGAGATCGACCCGATCTGCGCGCTCCAGGCCGCCATGGACGGCTTCCAGGTCACCACCCTGGAGGAGGTCGTCGGCATCGCCGACATCTTCGTCACGACGACCGGCAACTTCGACATCATCACGGCCGACCACATGGCCCAGATGAAGCACAACGCGATCGTGTCCAACATCGGTCACTTCGACAACGAGATCGACATGACCGGCCTGGCGCGGATTCCGGGCATCGAGAAGACCGAGATCAAGCCGCAGGTCCACACCTGGCGCTTCCCCGACGGCAAGCAGATCATCGTGCTCGCCGAGGGCCGCCTGATGAACCTGGGCTGCGCCACCGGCCACCCCTCGTTCGTCATGTCCAACTCCTTCACCAACCAGGTGATCGCGCAGATCGAGCTGTTCACCAAGACCGAGGACTACCCGGTCGGCGTCTACGTGCTGCCCAAGCACCTGGACGAGAAGGTCGCCCGCCTCCACCTCGACGCCTTGGGCGTGAAGCTCACCAAGCTCACCAAGGCCCAGGCCGAGTACATCGGCGTGGACGTCGAGGGCCCCTACAAGTCCGACCACTACCGTTACTGACACCTTCGGTCGACTTCCACCGGCCCCCGCGGCTTCGCGGGGGCCTTCGGGCGATCCGGGTTCCGGATTCCGGAGTCCGAGGTTTCGGTCTCCGGAATCCGAGGTTTCGGAATCCGAGGTTCCGGAGTTCGACGTCCCGGGGTCCCGGAGTTCCGGGGTCCCGGAGTTCGAGGTCCCGGGGTCCCGGGCGATCCGGGGTCCCGGCAATCTGAGGTTCCGGCAATCTGGGGAGAGACGTGGACAGCGCTCTGGTGGCCGAGGGAGAGCTGAGGATCGGGTGGGCGGCGCGGGCGATGCCGGTGCTCACCGCCCTCGGTGAGCGGTTCGCCGCCGAACGGCCCTTCGAAGGGCTGCGGATCGCCGCGTGCCTGCACGTCACCGCCGAGACCGCCGTGCTCATGGGCACCCTCAAGGCGGGCGGGGCCGAGATCGCCCTGGCCGCGTCGAACCCCCTGTCGACCCAGGACGACGTCGCCGAGGCGCTCCGCGAGTACGGCGTCGTCGTGCACGCGCAGGCCGGGGTGACCATGGACGCCTACTACCGTCACATCCACCAGGCGCTCGACATCGTCCCGGACATCGTCCTGGACGACGGCTGCGACCTCGTCAACATCCTGCACACGGAGCGGACCGAGTTGCTGGAGACGGTCTCCGGCGGGTGTGAGGAGACCACCACCGGGATCATCAGGCTCCGCCAGATGGCCGCGGAGAAGGCCCTCAGGTTTCCCGTGGTGGCGGTCAACGACACGCGGACCAAGCGGATGTTCGACAACCGCTACGGCACCGGCCAGTCGACCATGGACGGGATCATGCGCGCCACGAACACCCTGCTCGCGGGCAAGACCGTGGTGGTGGCCGGATTCGGCTACTGCGGCCGGGGCGTCGCCGAGCGGGCCAGGGGCCTGGGGGCGCGGGTCGTGGTGACCGAGATCGACCCCGTCAAGGCGCTGGACGCCTCGCTGCAGGGCTACGACGTACGGTCGATGGCGGCGGCCGCCCGTGCCGGGGACGTGTTCGTCACGGTCACCGGCAACCGCGACGTGATCAGGGGCGAGCACCTGGCGGAGATGAAGGACGGCGCGATCCTCGCCAACGCCGGGCACTTCGACGTCGAGATCGACGTCCGCGCCCTGGACGACCTGGCGCACGCCGTCCATCGGGGGGTGCGCCCCAACACCGACGAGTACGTCCTCGCCGACGGCCGCAGGCTCCTGCTGCTCGCCGAGGGCCGCCTGGTGAACCTGACCGCCGCCGAGGGGCATCCGGCCGCGGTCATGGACATGTCCTTCTCCGCGCAGGTGCTCTCGGTGGCGTGGCTGGTCCGCGAGCGGGCGCGGCTGGAGCCGGGGGTCTACGACGTGCCGGGGGAGGTCGACGTGGAGGTCGCGCGGCTCAAGCTGGCCGCGGCCGGGATCGAGATGGACGAGCTCACCCCCGACCAGGAGGAGTATCTCCACTCCTGGCGGCTCGGCTCGTAGTCACGCTCCCGGGCGTCGCCGCCTGAGCCCGCCGTCGTCAGAGCTCGGCCCGCATCTCCTGCATCCTGCGGATCTCGGCGCTCTGGCCGGCCGAGACGTCGTTGGCCAGCTCCTCGATCCGCTGGTGCGAGCCGGAGATCAGCACCTGCTCGGACATCTTGAGCGCGCCCTGGTGGTGGGCGGTCATGAGCTGGATGAAGAGCCGGTCGAAGTCCTTGCCCGAGGCGGCCTTGAGCGCCTCCATCTGCTCGGGCGAGGCCATGCCGGGCATGGCGTCGTGCTCGGCGTGGTGCTCGGGGGCCCGCAGGCCCTGCTGCTGGAGCCAGGAGATCATGAACTGGATCTCCGGCCCCTGCGAGTCCTTGATGCGCGAGGCGAGACTCTTCAGCCTGACGTGCTCACCCCGGGTCGGGGCCAGAGAGGCCATGTCGAGGGCCTGGCGATGGTGGACGACCATTTTCTGGACGTACGTCACGTCGGCAGCGTTGGGGGTGGGAGTGGGCACGAGCGTGGCGGCCTCGCTCGGGCCGACGGTCCTGGCGACCTCGCCCGGCCTGCCGGGAACGATGATCGGCGCCGACGCCTGAGGCGACGGGGCCGGCTCGGGCTCGGAGCTGCACGCGCCGAGGGACAGGGCGGCGATCACGACGATGAGCGCGACGCGCACCCGGCCTCCTTCGTGATTGTCCAGTGACGAAAGACCGTAACCCCTGCGGGGCCGGTCCGTAAAGACCGCACACCGGCAACAGTTACTGACACTGTGACGGCTTGCCGGATGACCGTACACCATGAACCATTTAAGCATTTATGCACCTTTTATTTGGGTGCATGTGTCAAGGAGGTTCACGAGTGTCCACCCCCCTCGGGAAGGGCCTGACCGGCCGCTTCCTGTTTGTGGCCGGGGTTGCCGTCGCGACGGCGCTGGCTGCGTTCCCCGCGCAGGCCGCCGATATCCCGGCTCCCGGCGAGATCGCCAAGAGCGCGAACATCGAGCACGTCCTGAACGTGCCCAAGCCCGGTCCGCTGACGGACATCAACACCGACATGGCGTTCCAGGGCGACTACGCCTACGTCGGCAACTACACCGGTTTCTCGATCTACGACATCAGGAAGCCGAGCAAGACCTCGCTGGTCAGCTCGGTGGTCTGCCCCGGCGGGCAGATGGACGTGTCGGTCTACGGCGACCTGCTCTTCGGCGCGGTCGACTCCTCCCGCAACAACGACTCCTGCAGCAGCGTCGGCCAGAGCGCGGCGAACAAGGAGTCGTGGGAGGGCATCCGGATCTTCGACATCAGCGACAAGAAGAACCCCAAGTACGTCAAGGCCGTCGAGACCAACTGCGGCTCGCACACCCTGACGCTCGTCCCGGGCAAGGGGAGGGACCGCAAGAACGTCTACGTGTACGTCTCCTCCTACAGCCCGAACGCGTCGTTCCCCGACTGCCAGCCGCCGCACGACAAGATCTCGATCATCAAGGTGCCGCTGCGCGACCCGGCGTCCGCCTCGGTCGTCGCCACCCCGGTCCTGTTCCCCGACGGCGGCAACCCGGGTGAGACCCTGCCCTACCCCGAGCGCACCTCGGCCACGAGCGGCTGCCACGACATCACCGCGTACCCGGAGAAGAACATCGCCGCCGGCGCCTGCATGGGCGAGGGCGTCCTGATGGACATCTCCAACCCGATCGAGCCGAAGGTGACCACCACGGTCCGCGACGACCAGAACTTCGCGTTCTGGCACTCGGCGACGTTCAACAACGAGGGCACCAAGGTGATCTTCACCGACGAGCTCGGCGGCGGTTCCGCGGCCACCTGCAACGAGGCGATCGGCCCGAACCGCGGCGCCAACGCCTACTACGACATCGAGAACGGCCAGCTCACCTTCAAGAGCTACTTCAAGATCGCTCGCCACCAGGCCGACACCGAGAACTGCGTCGCGCACAACGGCTCGCTGATCCCGGTCAAGGGCAAGGACATCATGGTCCAGGCCTGGTACCAGGGCGGCATCTCGGTCGTCGACTTCACCGACTCGGCCAACCCGCAGGAGATCGCTTTCTTCGAGCGCGGCCCCGACAACACCGCCCCCGCGCTCAGCGGCGGCTTCTGGTCCGCGTACTACTACAACGGCCACATCTACGGCAGCGACTTCAACCTCGGCCTTGACGTCCTGAAGATCCACGACCGGCGTACGGACAAGGCGGAGAAGGTCAAGTTCGACATCCTGAACGCGCAGACCCAGGCGTCCTACCGCGGTGGCCACGGCCACGGTCACTGATCTCTGAGGGCGGTCACGGCCATCGACCTATGACGACGGCCACGGCCACCACCCGGTGACGGCCACCGGGCGCTCGACGGGCGCCCGGTGGCCGTCCTGTGTGCGGAAAAAGCCCAAAGATCACAGAAAGGGCATAGACCCTAAACTTTTCTCGAACTCCCGTAAAGAGTTCATCTCATATTTTATTGTGACAAAGTCATGCTGCGTCGATCCGGCTGTCAGGAGGGGTGATTTGCTAATTTATGCATGCCTTATGTCTGCTCCAAGGAGGCATCCGAGTGTTCGCTCCCCGAAAGACCGTCCGGGCATTGGTGGTGGCGGCGACTGCCGCCGCGATGCTGATGTCCACGGTCTCGGCCCAGGCCGCCGACATTCCCCCGCCCGGTGAGATCGTCACCAGCCCCAACGTGACGCACGTGGGCACCCTGCCCAAGCTCCCCGGCCTTGAGGCCACCACCAACAGCGACATCGCCTTCCAGGGCGACTACGCCTACGTCGGCAACTACGGCGGTTTCTCGATCTACGACATCAGGAACCCGAGGCGCGCCAAGCTCGTCAGCGGCGTCCTGTGCCCGGGCTCCCAGATGGACGTGTCGGTCCACGGCGACCTGCTGTTCGCCGCGGTCGACAACTCCCGCAACGACGACTCCTGCAACAGCGTCGCCCAGCCCGCCAGCGTCAAGGAATCGTGGGAAGGGGTTCGGATCTTCGACATCAGCGACAAGAAGAACCCCAAGTACATCAAGTCGGTCGAGACCAACTGCGGTTCCCACACCCTGACACTCGTTCCCGGCAAGTCCAGGGACCGGCGTAACGTCTACCTCTACGTCTCCTCCTACAACCCGAACGCCACGTTCCCCGACTGCCTGCCGCCGCACGACAAGATCTCGGTCATCAAGGTGCCGCTGCGCAATCCGACCGCCGCGGCCGTGGTCAAGACGCCGGTCGTCTTCCCCGACGGCGGCAACGAGACGCAGCCGGGCCTGCTGCTGCCGACCAGCGGCTGCCACGACATCACCGTCTACGCGGAGAAGGACATCGCGGCCGGAGCCTGCATGGGTGACGGCGTCCTGTTCGACATCTCCGACCGGGAGAACCCGGTGATCACCGCGCGGGTCACCGACCCGAACTTCGCCTTCTGGCACTCGGCGACGTTCAACAACAAGGGCACCAAGGTCGTCTTCACCGACGAGCTCGGCGGCGGCGGCCAGGCCACCTGCAACGAGGTGATCGGCCCGAACCGCGGCGCCAACGCCTACTACGACATCGTCCGCGGCAAGCTGGTCTTCAAGAGCTACTTCAAGATCGCTCGCCACCAGGCCGACACCGAGAACTGCGTCGCGCACAACGGCTCGCTGATCCCGGTCAAGGGCAAGGACATCATGGTCCAGGCCTGGTACCAGGGCGGCGTCTCCTTCGTGGACTTCACCGACTCCACCCAGCCGAAGGAGTTCGGCTTCTTCGAGCGCGGCCCCGAGCCCGACGGCGGAGGCGGCGGCATCTGGTCCGCGTACTACTACAACGGCTACATCTACGCCAGCGACTTCCGCAGGGGACTGGACGTCCTCAAGATCGACGACCGTCTCACCGACCCGGCCAAGGGCGTTCGCCTGGACCGGCTGAACGTGCAGACCCAGGCCTCCTACGGCGGCCACGGTCACTGACGCGCGGTCGCCCGCGAGGGCGAGCGGCACCGATGAGACACCCCTAGCGGCTTCGCGGGTCTCGTGAGGAGAGGGGCGGCGGGTCTCCCGCCGTCCCTCTTCGCGTTCCCGCGGCGCCGTCGACGTCACGCCCGTACGGCAGCGCCGGCGGGGGTCCGAGAAAAATCCGAGGGAACGAGGGAGATCCGAGGGGAGAGGTCAGGCGGGAGGGACGAACCCGCCGGGCGTGAGGCCGCCGGGCTCCCGCGTGGAGGGCCCGGCCGCGGGCGGCGGGGGTGCCGGGTGCGGCGGGTTCGCCGGGGGCGGCAGCGGGATCCGCGGCTGCGGCGGCCGGTGGTCGGGCCGGTGAGGCCCGGGCACCGACCCGGGAGGCGCGTACGGCCCACCACCGGCGTACGACCCGTTTCCGTCCCCTGAGGGCGCGTACGGCGGGGGTGGCGCGGCCGGGTAGGGCTGGAGCGACGGCGGGTGAGCCTGGTGGGACGGGGGTGCGCCGTGACCGGACTGCCGCTGACCGGCCCACTGCTCACCGGGCCGCTGCCCGTCGTGCCACTGCTGACCGGGCCGCTGACCGGCCCATTGCTCACCGGGTCGCTGCCCGGCATGCCACTGCTCACCGGACCGTTGCCCGGCATGCCACTGCTCACCGGACCGTTGCCGGTCGTGCCACTGCTGGGCCAGACGCGCCTGCTCGCGGCGGCGGCGCTCGGCCAGCACGGCGGTCAGGTAGGCGAACGGCGGCACGCCGGGCGGGGCGGGCGGGGACACGAAGGCCGACATCTCGGTGGCGATGCGCACGCCCATCTCGTGCTGGACGGCGGGGGCCAGGTCATGCCAGCGCATGAGGTACTGTCTCGCGGTGGCCGCGACCTGCTCGGGCAGCCGTGACAGCTCCAGCGTCGCCGCCCACGATGCGAGCGGCGGCGGCATGTCCAGCGGCGGCCCGTACTGCCGCGGGACGCGTTCGGAGATCACCATGGTGCCGGAGAAGACGTCGCCGAGCCGCTTGCCCTTCTCCGAGATCAGCGAGCTGATCAGCGCGGGGGCGCCGCTGAGCATCCAGAACTCCAGGACCCCCGCCAGCCCGCGGAACAGGGCCTGCCGGAACCGCTCGGGGCCGCCGTCGTCGCTGACGACCCGGAGCCCCAACGCGAGCTTGCCCAGACTGCGCCCGCGCGTGAGCGTCTCGAAGGCCACCGGGTAGCCGACGACCACGAGCACGGTGAGCACGATGTAGACCATCGTCGTCAGTGCCGAATCGTTCAGGAACCCCAGACTGCCGACCAGCAGGGAGGCGCCGAACAGCGTCACGACCTGGAGCGTCAAGTCGATCAGCAGCGCCGCGGCCCTGCTCGGAAGCTGGGCGATACGGACCTCGACGACGACGGCCTCGCCGGTTACGACATCGGACACAATCAGCACCCTACCTTCGACTGGATAGGCTGCCCGCGTGGACATCGACGCCTTCGTCACCGCGCACCGGCCCGCCTGGGACCGTCTCGAGGAACTGGTCCGGCGGCGCGGCTCGCTGGACGGCGCCGAGGTCGACGAGCTGGTCGACCTCTACCAGCGGGTCGCCACGCATCTCTCCCTCGTCCGCTCGGCCTCCGCCGACCCGATCCTGGTGGGCCGCCTGTCGGCGCTCGTCGCCCGCGCACGCTCCGCCGTGACCGGGGCGCACACCCCGGCCTGGCGGGAGTTCGTCCGCTTCTTCACGGTCTCCTTCCCGGTGGTCGCCTACCGGGCCCGCTGGTGGTGGCTGGCCACGAGCGTCGCGTTCCTGCTGGTCTCCACGGTCGTCGCCGTCTGGGTGGGGCAGAACCCCGATGTCCAGGGGGCGATCGCCACCCCCAAGGAGATCACCCAGCTCGTCGAACACGACTTCGCCGACTACTACTCGGAGAACCCGGCGACCTCCTTCGCCGGGCAGGTCTGGGTCAACAACGCCTGGGTCTCGATGCAGGTCATCATCATGTCGATCTTTCTGGGCCTGCCGATCCCCTACATCCTGTGGGAGAACGCGTTCAACGTGGCCGTCTCCGCAGGGCTGATGGCCTCGCGCGGCAAGCTCGACATCTTCTTCGGCCTGATCACCCCGCACGGCCTGCTGGAGCTCACCGCGGTGTTCCTCGCCGCGGCCGTCGGCATGCGCCTCGGCTGGACGGCCGTCGACCCCGGCCCGCGCAGGCGTGCCGAGGCCCTGGCCGAGCAGGGCAGGGCCGTGATGAGCGTGGCCCTCGGCCTGGTCGTGGTGCTGCTCGTCTCGGGGCTCATCGAAGGCCTGGTCACGCCTTCGGGACTGCCGACCTGGGCGCGGATCGGCATCGGGGTGGTCGCGGAGGCGGCCTTCCTCGCCTACGTGATCTTCTTCGGCCGCCGGGCCGCGGCCGCGGGCGAGAGCGGCGACGTGGAGCGCGCCCCCGACCTGGCCCCCAGCGCCGGTTGAGCGCCGCGCGGCTCAGAGCCACCCGGCCGCGCGCTCCAGCGCCGGGCGGCGCGCAGGCGGTTGTTCGCGCCCGGCGCCGGGTTGAGCGCCACGCGGCTCAGAGCCGCCCGGCCGCCTTCAGCGCCAGGTAGGCGTCGGCCAGGGCCGGGGCGATCTGCTCGGGGACGGTGTCCACGACCTCCACGCCCTGGCGGCGCAGCAGGGCGGTGATCCTGCGCCGTCCCGCGCTCAGGTGCTCGGCCGCCGCCGCGCCGTAGACCAGCTCGGAGGTGCCGCGCCCGGCGGCCATCTCGGCCACCTGCGGGTCGGAGACGGCGGCCAGGAGCACCAGGTGCCGCGAGGAGAGGCGGGGCAGGACCGGCAGAAGGCCCTCCTCCAGTGCCGCCGGGTTGAGGTCGGTCAGCACGACGACCAGGCAGCGCCGCCTGGCCCGCGCCATGACGGCCGCGACCATCCCCGCGGAGTCGGCCTCGACCAGTTCGGCCTCGATCGGGGCCATGGTGTTGACCAGCGACGACAGCAGCTCCGTACGGCCGGTGCCGGACACCCAGGCGCGCACCCCCCGGTCGTGGGCCATGAAGTCGACCCGGTCGCCCGCGCGGGAGGCCAGGGCGGCCAGCAGCAGCGCCGCGTCCATCGACCAGTCCAGGCGGGGCCAGCCGGGCACGACCCGCGACCGCCCGCGTCCGGCGGCCCCCGGCACCTCACCGGCCAGCGGGATCGGGGCGGTGCCCACCCGGCCGGCCGAGGTGCGTCCGGTGTCGAGCACGATCAGCACCCGGCGGTCGCGCTCGGGCCGCCAGGTGCGGACCACGACGTCGTTGCGGCGCGCGGTGGCCCGCCAGTCGATCGAGCGGACGTCGTCACCGACCACGTACTCCCGCAGCGAGTCGAACTCGGTGCCCTGCCCCCGGATCATCGACGGGTGCCGGCCCTCCAGCTCCCTGAGTTTGGCCAGTTTGGCGGGCAGGTGCTTGCGGCTGAGGAAGGGCGGCAGCACCCGGACCGACCAGGGCACCCGGTGCGAGCCCTGGCGGGCCGCGACGCCCAGCGGGCCCAGCGACCGCACCGTCACCGTGACCGCCTCGCGGTCGCCCCTGCGAGTGGGGGTGAGCGTCGTGACCAGCCGGCGGCGCTCGCCCGGGGGCACGTCCAGCGGCAGGTGCCGGGGCGTGGCGCCGGCGGACGGCGGCCAGGCGTCCCTGAGCACGCCGCGCGCCCGGCGGGGGCCGGGGTTCTCCACGATCAGCTCGACCGCGACCGACTCGCCGAGCCGTACCAGCCGCTCGCCCGAACGGGTGAAGCGCAGCGGGCGCACGCTCCCGGCCAGCAGCAGGTCGACCACGACCAGCGCCACGATCAGCAGCGCCACCCCGGCCACGGCCGGCCCCGGCCGGGGGGCGAGCAGCACGGCCAGGGTGCCCAGCAGTGCCAGCAGCGCGGCCCGTCCCGTCAGCGCCATGGTCAGCGGGGAACGGGGACGGAGGCGAGGATGGCGTCGATGAGGCCGTCGGCGGTCGCGCCCTCCAGCTCGGCCTCGGGACGTATCTGGATCCGGTGCCGCATCGCGGGCCTGGCCAGCGCCTTGACGTCGTCGGGCGTCACGTAGGCGCGGCCGGACAGCCACGCCCAGGCCCGCGCCCCGGCCAGCAGCGCGGTGGCGCCGCGCGGGGAGACGCCGAGCTGGAGCGAGGGCGACTGGCGGGTGGCCCTGGCGATGTCCACGATGTAGCCGAGCACCTCGGGGCCCACGTGCACCTGGCCGGCCGCCGCGCGTCCCGCGGCGAGGTCGGCGGCGGTGGCCACGGCCTTGACGTACGACAGGTCGCGCGGGTCGAAGCCGAGCGCGTGCCGCTCCAGCACCGCGATCTCCTGGTCGCGGGGCGGCAGCGGGACGGTCAGCTTGAGCAGGAACCGGTCGAGCTGCGCCTCGGGCAGCTGGTAGGTGCCCTCGTACTCGACGGGGTTCTGGGTGGCGGCCACGATGAACGGGTCGGGCAGCCCGCGCGCCGACCCCTCCACGCTGACCTGGCGCTCCTCCATCGCCTCCAGCAGCGCGGCCTGCGTCTTCGGGGGCGTGCGGTTGATCTCGTCGGCGAGCAGGAGGTTGGTGAAGACCGGGCCCTCGCGGAACTCGAACTCCGACGTCTTCGCGTCGTAGATCAGCGAGCCGGTGATGTCTCCCGGCATGAGGTCGGGGGTGAACTGCACCCGCTTGAAATCGAGGGAGAGCGCAGCCGCCAGCGTCCTGACGAGCAGGGTCTTGGCGACGCCGGGCACGCCCTCGAGCAGCACGTGGCCCCGGCAGAGCAGCGCGATCACCAGCCCGGTGACCACGGCGTCCTGGCCGACGACCGCCTTGGAGACCTCGGCGCGCAGGGCTCCCAGCGCCTCCCTGGCGCGGTCCGCGCTCTGCGCGGCGGGCACGGCGGATGCGCCGGGCGGGGTCCTGACGACGGAGGTCGCCTCGGTGAGACCGCCGTTCCCCGGTGGTGTGGTCACGACTTTCCGACCTGCCTTTCCACGATGTCCATGTATTCGGCCAGGGCTACCAGCCCCGCCTCGTCGACCGGCGGCGGTCCGTACAGGGCGGCGCCCACGTGCGACGCCGCCTGGCCGGTCCGCTCGGCGATCGCGTTCACCAGCGCGTCGGGTCCCGTCCCCGAGGGCAGCCCGAGGCGGGGGGTGACCCGGTCGGTGAAGCCCGCCCGCAGGGCCGCGGCGGCCCGGTCGCGGGCCCGCCGCGCGCGGTAGAGCCTGGCACGTCCCTCGACGGTCTCGGCCGCCCTCACGACGACGGGCAGCCGCTCGGCCACCACGGGGCCGAGCCTGCGGCCCCGCCAGAGTGCCAGCAGCAGCACCGCGACGAGCACCTGTACCACGGCCCATTTGACCCCTTCGGGGACCAGGTCGTAGAAGCCCGCCTTGCCGCCGCCCGCGGGGGCGGCGGTCTCGGGGGCGGTCAGCCAGATCAGGGTGGGCCGCCCGCCGGCGAGGTTCATCGCCAGCGCGGCGTTGCCGTCCTCGGCGAGCCGCAGGTTGGTCATGAACTGCCCGTCGCCCGCGACGGTGACCGTCCGGCCCGCGCCGCTGTGGGAGACCAGGGTGGGCGCCCCGTCCGCGGGGTAGCAGCCGATCGACCCCGGGGGAGGGGTGAGGGCCACGCCGCCGGTGTAGGCGCTGCCCGCCCTCGCCGCGGCCGGCAGCCCGCACCGGGGCTCGCGGGAGCGCGCCCGCGCCTCCCGCATCGGGGCCACTCCCGGCGCGAGCACGTTCAGGTGGGTTCGCACGCCCGCCACCAGCAGGTCCGAGGGCAGCGTGGCGAGCCGCCCCGCCTCGTCCTCGCCGAGCGGGAAGTCCGGGCTCACCAGCAGGGTGCTGCCCGCGGGACCCGCCTGACCGGCCAGCGCCGCGGCCTCGGAGACCGAGGTGACCCGCTCGATCCGCACGCCCCGCGCCTGCAGCAGCCTGGCCAGGCCCTTGCCCCCCGACAGCGAGGTGCCGGCGGGGTCGAGGGTCCTGCCCTGCCCGCCGGAGCCGCCGAGCAGCACGCCGGTGACGGCGACGGCGACCACGAGGAGCGCCACCAGGAGGGCGCCCCTGCCGCCCCGCCAGAGGCCGGCGGCGGTCGGGGAGACGGAGGTCGTCGCGGAGTCCCGCGCGGCGGCCTGCCCGGCGGTAAGCGCGCCGGTCCGCCCGGAGGGCTCGGCGGCGGCCTCGGGTGCGGTCGATCCCGGCTGCCCGTGCGCGGCGGCCTCGGGGACGGCCTCGGGTGCGGTCCCCGGCTGTCCGGGCGCGGCGGGGTTCACGGCGCGTCCGCCCGTACGACGGGCGCCGGGCGGGCCGCGCGCAGGTGATCGTCGAGATCGCGCATGACCCCGTACGCCTCGGGCGTGCCGGGCACCTCGCCGTAGGTCACGTCGTCGAACACCCGGGCCGCGGAGGCCAGCTCGGAGGCGAGCGCGGGCAGCGCGCGGCCGGCCTCGACGGCCAGCTCACCGGCGGTACGGCCGGGCGTGTAGTCGATGATCACGCGGTCCTCCAGATCGCGGGCGACGGCCCGGAGTCGTTCGCGGACCGCCTCGGCCCACCGGCTCTCCGTCGCCAGCCGCTCGGCGGCCTCGCGGTGCTCGGCGGCGGTGAGGCGACGGTCTCCGAAGATCCCCTCCGCGCGGGAGGCACCGCCCCCGGCGGTCCTGCGGGCGATCAGGAGCAGCGCGACGACGATCCCGATCACGATCACCAGGAGGACCGCCCGCGCCGCCACACTGCCGACGGCGCCCAGGGACTCCTGGTCGAGCAGGTCGCCGAGGAACTGGTTGACGTTCCGCCAGAGGCGGTCGACCAGGGACTCCTTGGCGTACTCGGACCTGAGCAGCTCCTGGATCGCCTGGCGCCGCGCCTCCTCGCGCTCGACGTCGATCGGGGACGTCAGGAGTGGGACCACGGGGCTCCCTGGCCGGGGGACCCGTGCCCGGTGGGGCCCCCGGGCGTGATGGAGGGATCCCACAGGTCGTCGGCCGACGCGTGGACCCATCCCTGCCGCCGCTGCTCGATCGCCGCGGTCTGGAGCACCAGGTCGAACGCCTCGGAGCGCATCCGCCGGTCGGCGTAGAGCAGGCCGTTCACCCCCGCCTGGAAGGGATAGGTGATCATCGAGCCGAGGGTGACGCCCACGGCGATGAGGATCGCCGAGGCGATCTGCGCGCCGGTGGAGCCCCCGCCGAGGACGGCGAAGAAACTTCCGCCCAGGACGAAGGGGAAGGCGAGCACCTGGCCGACCAGGAAGGCGATGATCTGGGTGAGGATCATGATGCCGAGCGTCCGCCAGAAACCGCCCGACACCAGGTGCCAGGACCTGCGCAGGGAGTCGACGACGCCGCGCCGCTCCAGCACCGCGGCCGCCGGGGCGAGCAGCAGCCTGGTGGTGACGAAGACGGCGTAGGCCACGTAGGCCAGCAGCGCCACCACACCCACGATCGCCATCGCGGGGACCCCGGCCCCGGCCGCGCCGAGCGCGAGGAACAGGCCGACGATCAGGGCCATCGGGACGAACAGGATCAGGAGGTTGACGACGACCAGCCCGAAGAGGGTGGGCACCCGGTTGCGGGTCAGCGTCCAGGCCTCGCCGGCCGTCATCTTGCCGCCGAACACCGCGCGGCCCAGGATGCGGGTCAGCACGCCGGTCAGCAGCGTCACCGCGACGAACTGGACCGCGAAGGAGAGCAGGCTGCCGCCGTACTGGGTGAGGAAACTCTCCTCGGGAGGGGTCGCGGCCGGGTTCTCCACGATCGGGGCGAGAGAGGCGAGCATGATCGCCTGCCCGATCGCCAGGGGGATCGCGCCCAGCGCGGCGGCGATCGCCGACAGGCCCAGGACGCTTTTGGGGTTGGAGCGCATCAGCTTGATCGCGCCGTCGAGGATGTCGCCCAGGCCGAGCGGGCGCAGCGGGATGATGCCGGGGCGCATCGCGGGGGGCGGCGGGCTCGCGCCGTAGGGACCCTGCTGGTACGGCTGCTGGTACGGCGCCTGGCCGTAGGGCTGCCCGGGGCCCGGCGGAGGGCCCGGCGGGAACCCCTGGGGCGGGCCCTGGGGAGTGCCGGACGCCGGGCCGGGCGCGGTCCACGGCGATCCCGGGGCGTTTCCGTACGGCGGCGGTTGGTTGGACGCCCAGCCGGGAGGCGTGTCGGGAGCGCCGGGAGTGGAGCCGTGACCGTCTGACATATCCCAATCCTGGCATGTGGACCCGCCATCCGTGGTGATCGGGCGATCACGCGAACGTTTCATCCTTCCGGAGAGCGCCGGAGATGGCGGAGGGATGGCCGAGACGCCGTGGTTTACCGCAGACTGTGACCGTGGTCATCACCGCCCGGCGTCCGCAGTCGCCGGGGCCGGCGGCGGCCGTAGGGGGGCACCACTGCGCGTTTCACGTTGCGTGCGCCTAAAATTCGTCATTTGGACGCCCGGTCGTCGACCGGTGTCATCCAGTAGGCGGACAAGGGTAATCTTCGACGATCGAGCGGTTTATCCCAATAACTCCCGAACTGCGTAAACCGAATGAGGGGCCATGAAAGGACGCGTGCTGGTCGTCGACGACGACGCCGCTCTCGCCGAGATGCTCGGTATCGTGCTGCGCGGGGAGGGCTTCGAACCCTCCTTCGTCTCCGACGGTGACAAGGCGCTCGACGCGTTCCGCGACACCCGGCCGGACCTGGTCCTGCTCGACCTGATGCTGCCCGGTGCCGACGGGATCGACGTCTGCCGGCGCATCAGGGCCGAGTCCGGGGTGCCGATCGTCATGCTGACGGCCAAGAGCGACACCATCGACGTGGTGCTCGGGCTGGAGTCGGGGGCCGACGACTACATCGTCAAGCCCTTCAAGCCCAAGGAGCTCGTCGCCAGGGTCCGCGCCCGGTTGCGCCGCACCGACGAGCCGACGCCGGAGATCCTGCAGATCGGCGACATCACGATCGACGTCGCCGGGCACTCGGTCAAGCGGGAGGAGGAGACCATCAACCTCACCCCGCTGGAGTTCGACCTGCTGGTCGCCCTCGCCAGGAAGCCGCGCCAGGTCTTCACCCGCGAGGTCCTGCTCGAACAGGTCTGGGGCTACCGCCACGCGGCCGACACCCGCCTGGTCAACGTGCACGTCCAGCGGCTCCGGGCGAAGATCGAGAAGGACCCCGAGCACCCCGAGATCGTCGTGACGGTCCGCGGGGTCGGCTACAAGGCCGGGCCGGCCTAGCCGCCGACCTCCCCCGGACCCCGAGATGCCTCCCGCACCGAAGAAACGCCGTCGCACCCCGCGCCAGCTGCTGCGGGGTGTGCGGCGCCGCACCCGGCGCGTGGCCGGCCGGGCGCGCCGCGTCTTCTGGCGTTCGCTCCAGCTGCGCGTGGTCACCAGCACGATGGTCATCTCCATCGTGGTCGTCGGCGTGCTCGGCGTCTTCCTCATGCAGCAGATCATCAGGACCACCCTGGAGACCAGGGAGAGCGCGGCCAAGAGCGAGGCGCAGGCCGACAGGAACGCGGTGCTCGGCTATCTCAACCAGCCGGCCGCCGAGGCCGCCAAGCAGCCCGTCGAGCCGGGCCAGGCGCCGCAGGCGGCGGGGGGCAGCCCGCTCGGCCAGGCCACGGAGGCGCTCGCGCGGCGCGCGGGCTCGGCCAGCCGCTACTCGGTGATCATCCGTAACGAGGAGCTGCCCGGGGCGTTCTACGGGACCACGGACATCGACCCCCGCAGCATCCCGCCCAGGCAGCGCGAGGAGCTGTTCAAGAAGGAGACGGGCGAGGACAGCACCTGGTACACCCCGCTGTACTACAAGGGGCAGCCCGAGCAGCCGGTGCCCGGAATGATCATCGGCACCCGCCTCGACTCGTCGTACGAGATCTACCACCTGGTCCCGCTGGACAGGGAGGAGCAGACTCTCGCCTCGGTGCAGCAAATGATCATCCTCGTCGGCGCCGGGCTCGTGCTGCTGCTGGCCGCGATCTCCTCCCTGGTCACCCGCCAGGTCGTCACGCCGGTGCGGCTGGCCAGGCAGGCCGCCGAGCGGCTGGCCGCCGGGCGCCTGGACGAGCGGCTCAAGGTGCGCGGAGAGGACGACCTGGCCCGCCTGGCCACCTCCTTCAACGAGATGGCCGCCAACCTGGCATTGAAGATCCACCAGCTGGAGGAGCTCTCCCAGGTGCAGCGCCAGTTCGTCTCGGACGTCTCGCACGAGCTGCGCACCCCGCTGACCACCGTCCGGATGGCCGCCGACCTGCTCTTCGACGCCCGCGAGGACTTCGACCCGATGGCCGCCAGGTCGGCCGAGCTGATGCAGAACCAGCTCAACCGGTTCGAGGCGATGCTCGCCGACCTCCTGGAGATCAGCCGCTACGACGCGGGCGCGGCCGACCTCGACGTCGACCCGGTGGACGTCAGGGACGTGGTGCTCCGCGCCGTCGCCGACTCCGAGGCGCTGGCCGAGCGCCACTCCACCCGCTTCGACCTGCGCCTTCCCGGCGAGCCGTGCATGGCGGAGATGGACAGCCGCCGGGTCGAGCGCATCCTGCGCAACCTGCTGTTCAACGCGATCGAGCACGGCGAGGGCCGCGACGTCATCGTCTCGGTCGCCGCCGACAGGGACGCGGTGGCGGTGGCCGTACGGGATCACGGGGTGGGGCTGAAACCCGGCGAGGAGAACCTGGTCTTCGACCGGTTCTGGCGGGCCGACCCGTCCCGGGCGCGCACGATCGGCGGTACGGGCCTGGGGCTGGCCATCTCCCGCGAGGACGCCATCCTGCACGGCGGCTGGCTTCAGGCGTGGGGCTCGCACGGCGAGGGGTCGCAGTTCCGGCTCTCGCTGCCCAGGGTTGCCGGGGCGGTGCTCAGGGGCTCGCCCCTGCCGCTCGTGCCCCCGGAGGTGGAGATGCGACGCACGTGGCGAGGGCACGTGACGCCGGTGCTGTCGCCGGCGGTGGCCGACGGGGGACGCGATGCGGACTAGAACCGAACGGGCGCGACGCCGGCCGGAGCCGGCGGAAGGCGCCGCGCGGCCCGGAACCCGCCAGGCGCGGTGCGGGCCGGCACCGGCAGGAGGCGCGGCGCGGTCCCGGACCGGCGGGAGGCGGCACGGGCGCGGGCCGGCGCGGAACGCGGGGACCGTTCTCCTGGCGATCGCCCTGGTCTACGGGATGACCGCCTGCTCGGTCATCCCCACCGGCGGCAAGTCCGTCGTCGCGGTGGAGAACGAGCGCAAGGGCAGCCCGCTGGGCGATCCGTACGCGCGGGTCATCGCCATGCCGCCGAAGGCCGGCTGGTCGCCCGAGGAGGTCGTCACCGGCTTCCGCGCGGCCATGGCGAGCCCCGACGACCCCGGCTTCCAGGTGGCCCGCAAATACCTCACCGGCGACTTCGCCGCCAAGTGGAACCCGCGCAGCGGCGTCACGGTCTACCGGCAGGGCGACTACGAGAAGTTCGCTCCCCTCACGGATGAGGACAAGCAGGCTCAGGTCACGCTCAAGGGCACCAAAACCGCCATCATTGACCAGGATGGTCGATACCGTCCGAGCGGTGGCCCGCTGAACCAGCCCTTCACGCTCGCCAGGGGAGCGGACGGCGAGTGGCGCATCAGCATGGCCCCCGACGGCCTCCTGCTGTCCGAGGCCGACGTCGCCCGCGGCTACCTGCCCGTGGACCTGTACTTCCTCGACTCCCAGTGGAAGGGGCTGGTGGTCGACCAGGTACGGGTGCCGATCGACCCCGGCTCCAACTTCGCCAAGACGACGGTCGAGCGGCTGCTGCGGGGACCGAGCAGCTCCCTCAAGGACGCGGTGCGCACCGCCTTCACCGACACCGAGCTCATCGACGTCACCATCGAGAACAACAGGGTCGTCGTCGACCTCACCAGGCGGGTGGACTCCGACCTGATCGACCCGATGTCGGCCCAGCTCGCCGCGACCCTCGCCGCGCTCACCAAGGGCGGCTGGGGCTTCGAGGTCAAGGTGAACGGCGAGCCGTACTATCCCGACGCGCCTCTCCAGATCGACGCCCAGGAGCAGTCGAACTTCGACCCCTGGACGACCCCCGACGCCGTCTACCCGTTCTATCTCGCCGACGGCGCGCTGCGGCTGCTGGACAAGGAGAACATCGGGCGGATCGTGCCGGGCAGGGCCGGCCAGAAGGGGGTCGGGCTCACCCACCCGGCGATCAGCGGCCAGCCCCTGCAGCAGGTGGCGGCACTCTCCGGGGGCGGAAGGAGCGTCTCCGTCGCGCCGCTCGCCGCGGGCGGCGAGTGGCGGGTGTGGGCCACGGGGGTCTCCCTCGCCCCGCCGGCCTGGGACCGCTACCACACGCTCTGGACGGTCGACCGGCCCAACGACCACACCTCGGTCATCACCCGGCACGACGGCGACAACAAGCACCAGTACCGGGTGTCCGCTCCCGACCTGGAGACGTTCCACATCGAGTCGCTCAAGGTCGCGCGGGACGGCGTGCACGTCGCGGTGGTCGTCAGGGACGGGCTGGGCGAGCAGGTCCAGGTCGGAACCGTCATCGGGGATCGGGAGAAGACCCGCATCGCCAACCTCCAGACCGTGGTCGACACCGACGGGAACCGGACGATCAAGGACATCGCCTGGAAGGACGGCAAGACCCTGTACGCGCTCACCGGCAAGTCGGAGCTGCTCGAGGCCTCGGTCACCGCCGAGCCCAAGTCCCTGCCCTTCGACTCGCGGATCGAGAGCATCACCGCCCTGGACGGCACCCTGCTCGCCGGGGCCAGGGACGAGCAGGGCGACCGGCAGATCCTGTTCTGGAACTCCACCAAGTGGGAGCCGCTGATCAAGAACGAGACCGGGACCACCGACTTCACCGAGAACGGCCCCTCCTCCCCGGCCTTCCCCCTGGGCTGAACCTGACGGCTTCCCCCTGGTTCGAACCTGATGGGTCGAACCCGGCGGGCTGAACCTGGCTGGTCGGACCTGGGCTGAACCGCCTTCGCGGGGGAGCCTTCCCTCCGCGGTCGGTGCGTGGTGCGCGTCCCGGGACGGTGCGTGGTGCACGGCCTGGGCCGGCACGTGGTGCGCGTCCCGGGACGTGGGAGGCGGCGCCTTCGTCCCGGCGCGAGCCGCGCTCCCGGGACGCGTCGTGCCGGGAGCGGTCCGCGCCCCGGCGGTGCGCGGCCTTCGCCCTGGGCCGAGGCGTTTTCCGGGGAGGACCACCCCGGCTCCGGACGAGGCCGGCCGCCGCCGCCCCTCGGGCACCGAACCCCCCTCCGGTACTCTGGACTGGGCTTTTTGTCGGTGCCATCTGAAACCTTGGATCCGTGACGACCGCCATGCTCGACCTGATCCTGCCGCCCCGCTGCGCCGGATGCGACGCGCCGGGCGCCCTCGTCTGTCCCCGATGCGCGACGGAGCTTCACGGAGCGCCCGCCCTCCGGATGCCCGACCCCGTCCCGCCCGGCCTGCCCGAGTGCTGGTCGGCGGCCGAATACACCCCCGCCGTGCGGCGGGCGATCATCGCCTACAAGGAGCGCGGTCGCACGGCCCTCGCTCCTCCCCTGGCCGGGGCCCTCGCCCTCGCGGTCGCCACGGCGGCCGGCGAGCGTCCGGTGCTGCTGGTGCCGGTGCCCAGCGCCCGGCCGGCCCTGAGGCGCCGCGGGCACGATCCGGTGGCCAGGCTCGCGGCGCTGGCGGCCGGTTACCTCCGCGAGGCCGGCTGGCCCGCGAGCGTGGCGAGGATTCTCGCCCAGCGCCGCCACGTCGCCGACCAGGCGGGGCTGAGCTCCATCCAGCGGGCCGCGAATCTGTCCGCCGCCTTCACGGTCACGGTCGGCCGCAACGCGCCCGTGCCGCGCTCCTGGGGCGGTACGGAGGCGATTGTGCTGGTCGACGACATCGTCACCACCGGTGCGACGCTCGCGGAGGCCGCCAGGGCGATGCGCGAGGCGGGGGTGACGCCGTCCCTCGCCGCCACGGTCGCCGCGACACGCCGAAGATCCAAAACTGGTGACCGTGACGGAGGGTGATACGTCGCCCAAGTCCCGGCCTCACCCGGGAGCCACACCTCCCTGTCCTGGCGGTGCCTTCCGGCTGTTCAGCGAACGCGAGAAGCCTTCGCCTGTGATGCCGCCCGCCCGCGAGCGCGGGGGACCCGGGGGCCGCCCACCCGGCTGTGAATTACGCAAAGTGATCCTTTGGCCGATCGTCAGGCTGACATTCGGCCAGGATGCGGATAGCGTCTGAGCCATGGCACCCGCTCGGGTCCGTGGTTGCACCGGACCGACCTCCGCGAGGAGGCCGGCCCGGCTAGCCGATGCCAGCCGCAGGCCAAACGGTCCACGTAAGACGACTTTTCGTCGATCGATCACGGTGCGGCTTAGAGGTAAGTCCTGCCTTCCCAAGGAGCCAGATGTTCCTTGCCAGAAGAGAAGGGCATGTAGTGGCAAAGAGCTGCGAAACCCTCAGCAGGCGGATGTGGGGACGAAGACCAGGTCGGCCGAGCGGGTGTCGCAATACCACCGTCGAGATTCGAAGGGGGGCTGTGCATGGAGATCATCGTCAAGGGTCGGCACACCGGAGTGAGTGACCGATTCCGTGACCACGTGAACACCAAGCTGGCCAGGATCGAGCGTTTGGACCACAAGCTCATTCGCGTTGACGTGGAGGTGTCCAAGGAACGTAATCCCCGTATCGTCGACCAGCGAGAGCGAGTCGAGCTCACGATCCACTCACGTGGTCCCGCGGTCCGGGCGGAGGCTTCGGCCGACGACCGTTTCGCCGCCCTTGACATCGCACTGGGCAAACTCGAAGGACGATTGCGGCGTCTCGCCGATCGCAGGAAGATCCATCACGGAAACCACTGCCCTCCGTCGGTCGCGGAGCTGACGGCCACCGCGCTCGCCGAGTCGTTCGAGTTCGAGAGCGCCCCGGCCGACCTGCTCACCGAACAGTCGCCGGCCGAGTCCCAGGCCGACGCCGACGTTCCGGAGGACGAGAGCATCATCCCGATCCAGATGGACGGCGATGGGCCGCTGATGGTCAGGGAGAAGTTCCACGAGGCCGATCCGATCACGGTCGATCAGGCACTTCTCGAGATGGAACTGGTGGGACACGATTTCTATCTCTTCCGTGACAAGGAGAGCGGGCAGCCAAGCGTCGTATACCTCCGACAGGGGTACAACTACGGCGTGCTGCGGCTCGTTGAGCCCTGACGAACGCATTCGAAGATCCTCTCCGACCAACCGAGGACCATGAAACCCGTGTAATCATGGCGGTCCACCGGCTCTGGCCCCCCGAGGAGGAGGCGTGACGGAACCCGACGACGCAACCGGCCCGACCGGACGCGGCGACCCGATCCGCGTGCTGATCGTTGACGATCACGCGCTGATCCGCCGCAGTCTGGAGATGGCGCTGGCAGCGGAGACGGACATCGAGGTTGTCGGCGAGGCGAGCGACGGACAGGAAGCGGTCGAACTCGCCGACCGCCTCACTCCGGATGTCATGCTCATGGACGTCCGGATGCCACGGAGGAGCGGTATCGAGGCCACTCGTGAGATCAAGGCCTCGGTGCCGAGCACGCGGATCATCATGTTGACGGTGAGTGACGAGGAGGAGGATCTCTTCGAGGCGATCAAGGCGGGCGCCACCGGCTATCTGCTGAAGAACGTCCAGCTCGACGAGGTCCCGGAGGCCGTCCGCGGCGTCCACGAAGGACAGTCGCTGATCAACCCGGCGATGGCCGCCAAACTGATCAGCGAGTTCGCCAACATGAGCCGCAAGGAGGCCGAGCGGCCCCCGCAACTCCCCGTTCCACGCCTGACCGAACGGGAGATGGAGGTGCTCCGCCTCGTCGCGAAGGGGATGAACAACCGCGAGATCGCCAAGCAGCTGTTCATCTCGGAGAACACCGTGAAGAACCACGTCAGAAACATCCTGGACAAGCTTCAGCTTCACTCCAGGATGGAGGCGGTGGTCTACGCGGTTCGCGAGCGGATGCTCGAGATCACCTGACACACGGCAGGTGCGGTGACCGTCCGGCGGTCACCGCACTCCGGTTCGAGAGAGATGTCCCGAACCGGCGCTTCGAGCCGACGTCCTGCCCGGTGTCGCGGCCCGGCCCCCCGATCCGGCGTTCCGGCTCGGGGGGCGGCTCGGCCGGACAGGTCGTCCCGGTCCGGGAAACGGCCCGGTCCGGCGGGATTCTTCCCGCTCAAGGAGCGCCCTCGCTCAAGGAGCGTCCCGGCGCAGGGCGTCCTGGAGAGGGCCGGCCAGGAGGGGGTCGACGCGCTCGACCCGGACGGCCTCGCAGCCGACCCAGCTCGCGGCCTCCCAGAGGGCGTCGGCCAGCGCGACGGCACCCCTGCCCGGCGAGACGCCGGGTTCGAGGCTCACCTGGCGGGCCACCAGCGTGGCCCCCTCTCGGGCCGGGTCGATCCGCCCGACCAGCCTGCCCCCGGCCAGCACCGGCATCGTGAAGTAACCGTGGACGCGCTTCTCCTTGGGCACGTACGCCTCAAGACGGTGGTTGAAGCCGAACACCCGGGCGGTGCGGGCCCGGTCCCAGACGAGGGAGTCGAACGGGGAGAGCGGGGTCGTGCGGTGGCGGCCCCTGGGCTCGGTCTCCAGCGCGGCCGGGTCGGCCCAGGCGTCGGCGGCCCGCTCGGGCCACCCGGCGACGCGGACGGGCACCAGCCCGGTGGAGCCGTCGAGCAGGCACGCGTCGAGCAGCCGCGCCTCGGGCGCCTTCAGGCGCAGGAAGTCGACGAGGTCGGCGCGGGTGGCCACGCCGAGCGCGACCCCGGCGATCCCGGCGAGGCGGGTGACGCACTCGGCGTCGGAGAGCTCCTCGGCCAGCAGATCCGCGGGGACCGCGCGTTCGGCCAGGTCGTAGACGCGTCGCCAGCCCACCCTGCGCGTGCAGACGACCTCGCCGGTGTCGAGCAGCCACTCAATGGCGATCTTGGAGTCGGACCAGTCCCACCACGGGCCGCCCTTCTTGGCGCCGCCGATGTCGGCGGTGGTGACAGGGCCGCTCTCGCGGACCAGGTTCAGCACCTTGCCGACGCTGTCGGGCACCTCGTGCCAGCGGAACCTCCTGGCGCGGAAATATCTCCGCCTGAAGGCGTACAGCGCCCAGTCGCCGATCGGGAGGACGCAGGCGGCGTGACACCAGTATTCGAAAGCCCGCGCCGGCTCGTCCCAGTAGGCCCGCTCGACCTCCTGCCTGCCGACGGCGCCGAGGCGGGCGTACGCGACCAGCTCGTGGGAGCGGGCCAGCACGGAGATCGTGTCCAGCTGGACGGCCCCGAGGCGGCGCAGGACGGCGGGGGCGCCGCCTCGCCGGGCCTCCGCGCCCAGGAACCCCTGGGCGCGGAGGATGACACGGCGGGCCTCGTCGGAGGAAAGGGAAAGATGCATGACCGCCCCAGGGGGAGACAACACGTCGTGGGCCGAGGCTAGCGCCTGACACCGACGAAAAGGCTACGCCGGTGTCATGGTGCCCGCGGCCGGGGCGAACCGGGGCAAGTCGCGCCGAGCGAGGTGCCCCCGCCGGGCCGGATGGTCGGTCCGGGGAAGGTGTCTCCGCCAGGCCGGATGATCAGTCCAGGACGCCCCGGCCGCTTCCGCCGCTCATCGAGCGGGGGGCCTCGAGGACGATGTCCTGGAAGACGCGGAAGACCAGCGTGAGGATGCCGCCCATGACGCAGACCGCCGTGCCCATCCAGAGGAGGGGCCAGTTCGGGCCCAGGCAGAGGGCGACCCCCGCGATGGTGAAGCCCAGCAGGATGACGGTCACCGCCAGCCAGGACGACGCCCGGCCCCCGTGACCCCCGGAGCCCTGGTGGACCGCGGGGCCGCCGTCGCCCCCCTGGCCCTCGTGGGTACCGCCGGTCGCCTGACCCGCGTCCTCCGCCATCACGGCTCCTCCCTCCAGGCGCGGCGACGCGCCCGCGCGGATCCATCACGGACGTGACAAAGAGCGGCATACCCTCTGAAGCTGGTCGTACTCTCTCAAAGAAGCGGGCAAGGAACTCCATCGGCCACAAGAGCGTCTTTCAGGGTGGCTGTGTCTGGTGGCGGAACCGCCTACGATGGCAGCGGAGAACCATGTCTCGTCCTCAGCCGGGCCGGTCCGGCCGCGGAAGACCTGCGAGGAGCTTTACCTAAAGTGCCAGCCTTTCTCGATAGAATTCTTCGCGCCGGCGAAGGCAAGCTTCTGCGCAAGCTCAAGCGGATCGCCGACCAGGTCAACTCCATTGAAGACGACTTCACGAGCTTGACCGACGCCGAGCTTCGCGCGCTCACCGACGACTACAAGCAGCGCTACGCCGAGGGCGAGTCCCTCGACGACCTGCTTCCCGAGGCCTTCGCCACCGTCCGTGAGGCGTCCCGGCGCGTGCTGGGCAAGCGCCACTTCGACGTGCAGATCATGGGCGGGGCCAACCTGCACATGGGCAACATCTCGGAGATGCGCACCGGTGAGGGCAAGACCCTCACCTGTACGCTGCCCACCTACCTCAACGCCATCTCGGGCAAGGGCGTCCACGTCATCACGGTCAACGACTACCTGGCCAAGCGTGACGGCGACGAGATGGGCCGGATCCACCGCTTCCTCGGTCTCGAGGTCGGCGTGATCCTGGCCAACATGCCCGCCGACGAGCGCCGCAAGCAGTACAACGCCGACATCACGTACGGCACGAACAACGAGTTCGGCTTCGACTACCTGCGCGACAACATGGCGTGGTCGCTCGAGGAGTGCGTCCAGCGCGGCCACCACTTCGCCGTGGTCGACGAGGTCGACTCGATCCTCATCGACGAGGCCAGGACGCCGCTGATCATCTCCGGTCCCGGCGAGCAGTCCGGCAAGTGGTACGCCGAGTTCTCCAAGATCGTCCCCCGGCTCCGCAGGGGTACCGAGGGCAAGGACGGCGAGGAGAACACCGGCGACTACGCCGTCGACGAGAAGAAGCGCACGGTCGGCATCTTCGAGTCCGGCGTGGAGAAGGTCGAGGACTGGCTCGGCATCGAGAACCTCTACAAGCCTGAGCACACCCACCTGGTCGGCTTCCTCAACAACGCGCTGAAGGCCAAGGAGCTCTACAAGAAGGACAAGGACTACATCGTCGTCGACGGCGAGGTCCTGATCGTCGACGAGTTCACCGGTCGCGTCCTGCACGGCCGCCGCTACAACGAGGGCATGCACCAGGCCATCGAGGCGAAGGAAGGCGTCAAGATCAAGGACGAGAACCAGACTCTCGCCACGATCACGCTGCAGAACTACTTCCGCCTCTACGAGACGCTCTCCGGCATGACCGGTACCGCGGCGACCGAGGCCAACGAGTTCCACCAGACCTACAAGCTCGGCGTCGTCCCGATCCCGACGAACCGGCCGATGATCCGCAAGGACCAGGCCGACGTGGTCTACAAGACCGAGGACGCCAAGTTCATGGCGACCGTCGAGGACATCAAGGAGCGCTACGAGCGGGGGCAGCCGGTCCTGGTCGGCACCACGAGCGTCGCCAAGTCCGAGCGCCTCGCCAAGGAGCTCAAGCGCAAGGGCGTCAAGCACGAGGTCCTCAACGCCAAGAACCACGCCCGTGAGGCGGCGATCATCGCCGAGGCGGGCCGCAAGCACGCCGTCACCGTGGCCACCAACATGGCCGGTCGAGGCACCGACATCATGCTCGGCGGCAACCCCGACTTCCGCGCCGACCTGGAGCTGCGCAGCCGCGGCCTCGACCCGGTCGAGACCCCGGAGGAGTACGACAAGGCCTGGGGCGAGGCGCTGGAGAAGGCCAGGGCGGCCGTGCAGGCCGAGCACGACGAGGTCACCGAGCTCGGCGGCCTGTACGTGCTGGGCACCGAGCGGCACGAGTCGCGCCGCATCGACAACCAGCTCCGCGGCCGTTCCGGCCGTCAGGGCGACCCGGGCGAGTCGCGTTTCTACCTCTCGCTCGAGGACGACCTCATGCGCCTGTTCAACTCGGCCAGGGTCGAGATGATCATGACGCGCCTCAACATCCCCGACGACGTCCCGATCGAGTCGGGCATCGTCTCCAAGGCCATCGCCTCCGCCCAGCACCAGGTCGAGCAGCAGAACTTCGAGATCCGCAAGAACGTTCTGAAGTACGACGAGGTCATGAACCGGCAGCGCAAGGTGATCTACGCCGAGCGTCACCGGGTGCTGGAGGGCGCCGACCTGCACGAGCAGATCCGCGGCTTCGTCAACGACGTGATCGACGAGTACATCGCGGGCGCCACCGCCGAGGGCTTCGCGGAGGAGTGGGACCTCGACAAGCTGTGGAAGGCCCTCGGCCAGCTGTACCCCATCAGCATCACCGCCGAGCAGCTCATCGAGGAGGCCGGGGGCCGCGAGGAGCTGACCGCCCAGCTCCTCACCGAGAAGGTGAAGGCCGACGCGATGGCCGCCTACGACCGTCGCGAAGAGGAGATCAACGCCCAGGCGATGGACCCCGAGGGCATGCGGGTGCTGGAGCGCCGCGTCATCCTGTCGGTTCTCGACCGCAAGTGGCGCGAGCACCTCTACGAGATGGACTATCTCCAGGAGGGCATCGGCCTGCGCGCGATGGCCCAGCGCGACCCGCTGATCGAGTACCAGCGCGAGGGCTTCGAGATGTTCTCCCAGATGCTCGAGGGCATCAAGGAGGAGTCGGTCGGCTACCTGTTCAACCTCGAGGTCGAGGTGCAGAGCAACCCGATCGTCGAGGAGCACGACCACTCCGAGGACGCCGCGATCGCGGAGACCCGCTCGATCATCGCCCGCGGCCTGCGCGCCCCGCAGCGTCCCACCGAGCTGGAGTACACGGCTCCGGGCGAGAGCGGCGAGGTGGAGCACACCCGGATCAGCACCAAGGCCGAGCGTGACGCGTACGGCAACGTCGAGCGCAACGCCCCGTGCCCCTGCGGTTCCGGCAAGAAGTACAAGCGCTGCCACGGCGACCCCAAGCACGTCGAGGTCTGACCGCCGCCGGAGGGCCCGCACCACGCACGGTGCGGGCCCTCCGGCGTGTCCGGGCCCCTCAGGCGAGCGCGGGCCGGTGGCCGGGCGGCGTGTCGCGAGCCGTTCCCCGTACGGGACGCGGGTCAGGGGTCGTCTCGAACTCGGTGCACAGCCACCGCACGCCCCTGCGTTCCAGCCTCAGCGCCAGGACGCGCGAGCGGTCGCCGCAGTCGACCACGGCGCACATCTCCACCACCCCGTCCTCCGGCTGGGAGACGTGGGCCCGGCCCACCCGGGGCGGCCGCGCGCTGGTGATGATCTTCCCGCTCCGCGCCAGCTCGGCCTGGGCCCTGCCGGTCATGTGGCAGGAGACGCTCGCCGGAGGGCGCCTGCCGGACAGGATCTCGGCGACGGCCTGCGCGAGGGCCCGCAGCCGGCGCTCGTCGGGAACCGCGCCGGGCGAGCCCCAGACCAGCGGTTTCCCGGCCGGGAAGCCTGGCGTTCCGGGATCGAGGGCGAGGGCGAGAGTGCCCTGCACGTACGGCGGCACGGCCGGGGTGTCACCGGCGGGGCGGTCGTCGTCGTAGGGAGGCTCGGCGGCGGGGGAGGGCGCGATCCTGGGGAGCGAGGCCGGACGTCGTGGGGGCGACATGGGAACTCCGATGTGCTCGGCTGGGGCGGAGAAACTGACACATCAGGGAGTTTCCGGTCCGCCGCCCAGATACGCCGTCCGCCAACTTCCGGTGGATCCCGGTCGCTTCGCCCTGTTGGGCGGAGAAGGTGACCCCGGGTTGGAGTGGTCGGTCCTCGCGAGGGGGCGGGTTGCGGCCGGGACCGTGATCTCCGGTGGACGGCCGAAACCGCTCGGCGCGCCTGCCGGGCGGGGATCGGCCCAGGCTCGCAGGAGGGCGTCGCGCCTCCGTCGCGCCCCCGGGCGGAGGCCGGGCCAGGCGGGTCGCGCCTCCGTCGCGCCTCCTCGGGCGGAGGCCGGGTCAGGCGGCGGGCGGCTCGGGGGAGGGCGGCTCAGGGCCCGGGGGAGGGCGGTGCGTCTCCCGGGTGGCAGGAGGGCCGGTGTCCGCCCTGCCCCGCGCCGGGGCCGAGGGTTCGCCGGAGTCGACGTCGGGCTCGGGCTCGCGGCCGGGGGTCATGATGTTCAGCCTCCTGATCAGGAAACTGAACACGGTGTAGTAGATCACCGCGTAGACCAGCCCCATCACGATGATGATCGGTACCCCCCGGGCGTTGGGCGCCGTCCCGTACAGGCCGAGGTCGATCAGCCCGGAGGAGAAGCTGAAGGCGAGTTTGACGCCCAGGGCGGAGGCGAGGGCCATGGAGACGCCGGTCAGCACGATGTGGATGACGAACAGGACCGGCGCCACGAAGATGAAGGCGAACTCGATCGGCTCGGTGATCCCGGTGAGGAACGCGGTGAGCGCCGCGGAGATCATGATCGAGCCGACCGCGGTGCGGCGGTGCGGTGGCGCGGCCCGCCAGATGGCGATCGCGGCGGCGGGCAGGCCGAACATCAGGACCGGGTAGAAGCCGGCCTCGAAGCCGCCGTAGCCGACGGCGCCGTTGTTGAAGCAGATCAGGTCCCCGGCGAGCTTCTTGCCGTCGACCACGCACTCGGGGACCTGGGTCCAGATCACGTTGTTGACGATGTGGTGCATGCCGAGCGGGAGCAGGGCGCGGTTGATCATGCCGTACACCCCGGCGCCGAGCTCGCTGTTGGAGGCGAGCCAGGTGCCCGAGGCGCGGACCCAGCCGCCCAGCACCGGCCAGACGAAGCCGAGGAGCACGCCGATCACCAGCCCGGCGAAGGCGGTGAGGATCGGCACCAGGCGGCGCCCGCCGAAGAAGGCCAGCCAGGTCGGCAGCTTGGTGCGGTGGTAGCGCTGCCAGAGCAGCGCGGAGACCAGGCCCATCACGATGCCGCCGAGCACCCGGGTCGGGTTCTGCGCGCCGAGGTTCAGGACCGCCTCGGGAACGCCGGGGTTGGTCCTGTCGAACACCTCCGTGGTGATGGGCTCCCTCAGGTCGGCGTCGAAGAGGATGAAGAACATGTTCATGCTGACGGCGTGGAAGACCAGGTAGCCGACGAGCGCGGCCAGGGCGGTGGAGCCGTCGGCCTTGCGGGCGAACCCGATGGCGACGCCGATCGCGAACAGGATGGGCAGGTTGTCGAACAGGGCGCCGCCCGCGGTGCCGACGACGCGGGCCACGTCGTCGAGCAGGGCGTCGTCGGTCCGGCCGAGAAGGTCGTCCTGCCCGAGCCTGAGCAGCAGGCCCGCGGCCGGCAGGACCGCGATCGGCAGCATCAGGGAACGTCCCAGGCGCTGGAGCACGTTCATCACGGCGGACCCCGGGTGGGCGGCGGGCGGGCCCGCGTCCGCCGGGAGAGAGCTCATCGGGCTTTCCTCCAAGGGCTGGAAGGGAGGAGGGCGGCGAAGGGGCGGTCGCGCGGGACGGGACGGGGTGTGACGGCGGCGGTGCGGGGCCGGGAGACGGGCGGAACGGACGTGGCGGGTGGGCCGTGGTCCGGCCGTGGCCGGGACGGGCGCGGCCGGTGGGACGTGCTCTGGAGGCGGCCGGAACGGGTGTGGCGGACGGGGCGTGGTCGGGCGGGCATCGGGATCAGGCGCGGCGGGCCGGTATCTCCAGGATCGTACGGAGCTGGTAGCGGTCGGCGCGATAGGTGGACACCCCGAGTTCGGCGCAGACGCCTCCCGCGAAGGAGCGCCGCTGGAGCAGCAGCACGGCCCCGCCGCGCGGTAACTTCAGCAGGTCGGCGTCCCCGGGGTCGGCGATGCCGCCGTCGATGGTGAGCTCACCGGCGTCGAGCACCAGGCCGTAGCGGGTCTCCAGGAGGGCGTACAGGGAGCGGCCCGTCAGGTCGTGGGTGTCGAGGTCGGGCGCGAGGGAGACGGGGATGTGGGCCCGCTCGATGCACATGGGCTCGTCGGCCGCGGTCCGCAGCCGCTCGATGAAGTGGACCTCGTCGCCCGGCTGGATGCCGAGTTCCCTGGCCAGGTGCGCGCTGGCCCTGACCACCCGCCGGTCCAGGTCGCGGGAGCCGGGCTCCATGCCCCTGGCGCGCATCTCGTCGCTGAAGGAGGTCAGCCGCAGGGACATCTCGATCTTGGGGCGGGCCACGAAGGTACCCTTGCCCGCCACCCGCTGGAGCCTGCCCTCGGAGACCAGGTGGTCCACGGCCTGCCGTACGGTCATGCGCGACAGCCCGAAGCGCTGGCAGAGCTCGCGTTCGGACGGGATCGCCGTGCCGATCGCCAGCTCGTTGTTCTCGATCAGATCGAGCAGGATCTCCCGGAGCTGGAAGTACTTGGGCACCGGGCTGTCCGGATCGATCTGGGCCACAGGATCCTCCCCCCTCGATCTGAGATGTCGCATGAGTTAGGGTTCGTACTGGTCTAGTCCGGACTAGACCACAGGCCGGAAAAGGGTGTCAACGTACGGACCGGAGACGGATCGATAACGGCCCGGTCTCGTCCGTCCGAAGCGAAGGATGAGCGCGAGATGACGACCAAGATGCGCAGCGAGATCGCCGAGCAGCCCGCCGCGCTGCGAGCCACGCTCGACGCCCTCCTTCCCCGGGTCGGGGAGGTGGAGCGGCTCGCGGGGCAGACCCGCCAGCTGCTGTTCATCGCCCGCGGCACCTCCGACAACGCCGCAGTCTACGGTCGCTACCTGGCCGAGACCCACACCGGCAGGCTCTCCACTCTGGCCGCCCCCTCGATCGCCACGACCTACCGGCGCAGGCTGGACCTCGACGGCGTGCTGGCCGTGGCACTCTCCCAGTCGGGCAGGACCGAGGAGATCGTCGAGACCCTCGCCTGGGCGAAGGACTGCGGCGCCAGGACCGTGGCCATCACCAACGGCGGCGAGCAGAGCCCCCTGGCCCAGGCCGCCGACCTCGCCCTGTGCACGGTCGCGGGCGAGGAGAAGGCCGTCCCGGCCACCAAGACCTACACCACCCAGCTCGCCGCGCTCGCCGTGCTCGCCCTCGGCCTGGGCGCGGACGTCGACGCCGCCGACCTGCAGCGGGTGCCGGACGCGGTCGAGAAGCTGGTCGGCGACCCGGGTGACCTGGAGGCGATCGTCGAGGGCCTGGCCGACAAGCCGGGCGTCGTGGTCTCCGGCCGGGGGCTCGCCTTCTCCACCGCGCTGGAGCTGGCGCTCAAGCTCAAGGAGGCGTGCTACCTGCACGCCATGGGGTTGTCGTACGCCGACCTGCTGCACGGCCCGATCGCCGTGGTCGACGAGGACACCCCGGCCATCCTGGTCGCTGCGGGGGAGGGCCCGACCCTGGCCGGCACCGTGGCGCTCGCCGAGCGGGTGACCGGTGCGGGCGCCTCCGCCTACACCGTCGGCGGCGGTACCGCGCTCTCCTCGGTCTCCACCGCCGCGCTGAACGGCCCCGACCTTCCCGAGTGGGTCGCCCCGCTGGGCCTCATCGTCCCCGGTCAGCTGCTCACCGAGGCCCTCGCGCGCAGGCTGGGGATCGACCCCGACGCCCCCCGCGGTCTCAACAAGGTGACCCAGACCGACTGATCGCGATATGTCCTTTAGCCTGGTCATAGCCTTGGGAACAGGGTGATCACATCTGGAGGGCGACATGGCGGCCGACGCCGACGCGATCATCGCTGGACTCGGTGGTGCGAAGAACATCATCGAGATCGAACCGTGCATCACCCGGCTCCGCACCGAGGTGCGCGACGCCTCCAAGGTCGACCAGGCGGCCCTGCGGGCGGCCGGCGCGCACGGCGTGATGGCGACGGGCAACGTCGTCCAGGTGGTGGTGGGTCCCGAGGCCGACACGATCGCCAGCGACATCGAGGACATCATGGGCTGAGCGAGGGCCGACAGGAGCCGGTAGGGGCTGACAAGGGCGCTCTCGCGGGCGGGGCGTGCCCGGGCGGCACGCGTGGGCGGCCGGGGGCGCGGACGGGCCGCCCTCGCGGGCGGCGGCATGCCGAGGGGGGTGCGGTGACCACAGTTCTGGCACCGGTCGCGGGGGTGGCCGTGAGGCTCGGCTCGGTGCCCGACCCGGTCTTCTCCGAGGGACTGGTCGGGCCCGGCATGGCGATCGAGCCGGACAGGGCGCCCGGCCGGGTGCTCTCCCCCATCGCGGGCACCATCGTCAAGCTGCACCCGCACGCGTTCGTGGTCGTCGGCGAAGACGGCAGGGGGGTCCTCGTCCACCTGGGCATCGACACGGTCGAGCTCAGGGGGGAGGGCTTCGAGCCGCTCGCCGCCGAGGGCGACCGGGTGAGCGCGGGGCAGCCGGTGGTGGCGTGGGACCCGGCCGGGATCGAGGCGGGCGGGCGCTACCCGATCTGCCCGGTCGTGGCGCTGGACGCCGCCGCGAACTCCGTCACCGGCCTCGCCACGGGGGCCGTGGGCGCCGGTGACGAGCTTTTCGAGTGGAGCGATCCCGCCTGAGGGCTCGCGGAGCGGGGAAAGGGCGAGGAACGTGGGACGCGGGCGCGGGCGACGGCCGTGCGGACGAGAACGGAGCCGGGAGTGGTGACGGGAATGGGGACGACGGCGAGACCGCCGGTGAGGGCGGCGCTCTTCGATCTCGACGGGACGCTGATCAACAGCGAGCGGCGGAGCATGGCCATGTGGTCGATGCTGCTCGACAGCCACGGAGTGGTCCACGACGAGGTCGTGCTGCGCGGGTTCATGGGGCGGCGCGGGCGCGACGTCCTGACGGAGAGCGCCCATCTCTTCCCCGGCAAGCGGATCGACGACCTGATCGAGGAGGTTTTTTCCTTCCAGGACCATCCCGGCCTGCCGGACATCGTGCCGGTGCCCGGCGCCGCCGAACTGGTCCGCAGGGTCTCGGCGCACGGTTCGCCGATCGCGGTCGTCACCTCCGCCGGCCGTGACTGGGCGGAGGAGCGGCTGACGCAGGTCGGTATCCGCGACCTGCTGGAGACGATCGTTTCCGCCCACGACGTGGCCGTGGGCAAGCCCGACCCCGAGGGGTTTCTCCTCGCCGCCGCACGCCTGTCGGTCGATCCGGCACACTGTGTGGCGTTCGAGGACTCGATCGCCGGGATCGCGGCGGCCAAGGCGGCCGGTATGGCGTGCGTGGGCATAGCGACCACGTACCCGGGCACTGAGCTGGCCGAGGCCGATCTCGTGGTCGCGGATCTGACGGGGGTCGACTGGCCCCTGCCGAGCATCAATGGTCCCGCGGTCTAGACCGCGGGCGAACTTCTGGGAGGAACACGTGGCCGAGCGCCAAGTCACCGTCAAGGCGGAGGTCGGCCTGCACGCCCGGCCCGCCGCGACGTTCGTCCAGACGGCGGCCAAGTCGTCCCTGGACGTCACCGTCGCCAAGGGGTCCGGGGAGCCGGTGAACGCCAAGAGCATCCTGGCGGTCCTCGCGCTCGACGTCAGGGAGGGCGACACGGTGATGATCAGAGCGGAGGGCGAGGGAGCCGACGAGCTTCTCGACCAGCTGGCCGGCATCGCGTCGGCGCCGTGAGCACCCTCACCGGGGTGGGGGTGAGCCCCGGGGTCGGTGTCGGTCCCGCCTACGTGCTCGCGTACGAGGCGACCGTCCCGGCCCCGGACTCCCGGCACGGCGGGGGCGCCGGGGACGCGGCCGCGGAGCTGGCCGTGGCCGGGCGGGCGCTGGAGCGGGTCGCCGCCGACCTGGAGGCGCGGGGGGCCCGCGCCGGTGGCGAGGCCAGGGAGATCCTGGAGGCGCAGGCCATGATGGCCCGCGACCCCGGCCTGGCGGACGGGGTGGCCACGCTGGTCGAGGCGGGCACCGCCGCGGCCCGCGCGGTCTACGAGGCGTTCGGCCACTACCGCGACCTGCTCGCCGCGGCCGGGGGATACCTCGGCGAGCGCGTCGCCGACCTGGACGACGTCAGGGACCGCGCCGTCGCGGTGATCGAGGGCCGGACCGTGCCCGGCATGCCCGCCGTTCCCGCGGACACCGGGCAGCCGTACGTCCTCGTCGCCCGCGACCTGGCGCCCGCCGACACGGCGCTGCTGTCTCCGGAGGTGGTGGCGGCCTTCGTCACCGAGCAGGGCGGCCCGACCAGCCACACCGCGATCCTCGCCCGCGCGATGGGGGTGCCGGCCGTGGTGGCCTGCCCGGGGGCGACCTCGATCGTGCCGGGGACGCCGGTGCTGGTCGACGGGGCCTCCGGTCTCGTGCGGCCCGCGCCCTCCGACGACGAGCTCCTCGGGGCGCGCAACGCCGCCGCCGCGCGGGAGGCCGTGCTGGCCTCCGCCACGGGGCCGGGGACGACCGCCGACGGGCACGCCGTGCCGCTGCTGGCCAACATCGGCGGGCCCCGTGACGTGGCCGCCGCGCTGGAGCACGGGGCCGAGGGGATCGGGCTCTACCGGACCGAGTTCCTCTTCCTCGACCGGGCCGAGGCGCCCTCCGCGGCGGAGCAGGAGGCCGCCTACCTGGAGGTGCTGGACGCCTTCCCCGGCGGCAGGGTGATCGTGCGGACCCTCGACGCGGGTGCCGACAAGCCCCTCGCCTTCCTGCCGCCGGGAGCGTACGAGCCCAATCCCGCGCTGGGGGAGCGGGGACTGCGGCTGTTCAGGACGCATCCGGAGATCATGGACACCCAGCTCGCCGCCCTGGCCGCGGCGGCCGCGCGCTCGTCGGCGAGGCTCCAGGTGATGGCGCCGATGGTGGCCACCGCCGAGGAGGCCGCCTGGTTCGCCGACGCCTGCGACGCGGCGGGGCTGCCGTCGGCGGGCGTGATGATCGAGATACCGTCGGCGGCCCTGCGCGCCTCCGACCTGGCCGTCCGGGCGGGCTTCCTGTCCATCGGCACCAACGACCTGGCCCAGTACGCCCTGGCCGCCGACCGGCAGCTGGGCGCGCTGACCGGGCTCCAGGACGCCTGGCAACCCGCCCTGCTCGACCTGGTCGCCCTGGCCGCGGCGGGCGCCGCGGAGCGCGGCAGGCAGTGCGGGGCCTGCGGTGAGGCCGCGGCCGACCCGGCTCTGGCCTGCGTGCTCGTCGGGCTCGGGGTCACCTCGCTGTCGATGTCCGCCCCGGCGCTGCCCGCCGTACGGGCCGCGTTGTCGCGCCACACGCGGCAGCAGTGCCATCTCGCGGCCACGGCCGCGCGGGCCGCCGCCTCCCCGCGGCAGGCGCGTGCCGAGGCGCGCTCGCACCTGCCCGGTCTGGCCGGTCTGGCTCTGTGACGTGGGCGGACCTCTTCAGTGAGCGGACTTCTTCATGGGTGACGTACGGGCCGGAGAGCACCGGTCGGTGGAAGGCGTGTGGCCGATGATGACCGGGTGGATGGGCGGGCGCCGGGGCGCGGGCCCGGATAGCGTAAGCGGCATGGCTGGGTGGAGACGTGTGACGGGTATCGCGGTGATCGCGACGATGGTGGCCGGATGCGCGGAGGCGGGCAGGACCGCTCCGCCCGTGTCCGGTGCGACGCGGGCGGGCGAGACCTCCGCGAGCGCCGACGCGGCGGCACCGGCCGACACCGCGGCCGCGACTCCCGGGTCCCCCGAATTCCCCGAGGCGTCCGTTCCCGCCGCGGCCTCCGCGACGACGGAGGTGGCGGGGGTGGAGGGCGTGCTCGCCTCGATGAGCGTGGAGGAGAAGGTCGGCCAGCTGTTCATGCCCGTGCTGTACGGCCCGTCGGCCGACACGGCGTCGGGGGAGAACCAGGCGCGGTTCGGCGTGGACACCCCGGCGAAGATGATCGCCCGCTACCGCCCCGGCGGGGTGATCCTCTTTCCCTGGGCGGGCAACGTCAAGAGCGTCCGGCAGGTCGTGGCGCTCACCAACGGCCTTCAGAAGGCGTCCCCCGAGATCCCGCTGCTGATCGGCACCGACCAGGAGAACGGCAAGGTCTCCCGCCTCGCCCCGCTGGTCACCCCCCTCCCCGGGGCGTCGGTCATCGGCGCGACCCGCGACCTCTCGCTGGCCCGCCGGGCCGCCGAGGTGACGGGCACCGAACTGCGCGCCCTGGGCGTCAACCTCGACTTCGCGCCCGTCGCCGACGTCAACCTCAACCCGCGCAACCCGGTGATCGGCCCGCGCGCGTACGGCTCGGACCCGAAGAAGGTCGCGCCGATGGTCGCCGCCGCTGTCCAGGGCTTCCACGACGCGGGGATCGGGGCCACGGCCAAGCACTTCCCCGGCCACGGCGACACCGGTGTCGACAGCCACACCGGCCTGCCGGTGATCGGGCACTCCCGCTCCCAGTGGAACAGGCTGGACGCCCCGCCGTTCGCCGCCGCCATCGGCAAGGACGTCGACGCGATCATGAGCGCGCACGTCGTGATGCCGAAGCTCGACCCCTCGGGTGACCCGGCCACCCTCTCCAAGCCGATCCTGACCGGGCTGCTCCGGGAGAAACTCGGCTTCGACGGGGTCGTCTCGACCGACGCGCTGGACATGGCCGGGGTGCGCAAGAAGTACGGGGACGGGGAGGTCGCGGTACGGGCGATCCAGGCCGGGGTGGACCTGCTGCTCATGCCGCCGGACTACCGCGAGGCCCATCGGGCGCTGCTGGCCGCCGTGGCGTCCGGGAAGATCTCCAAGGCGAGACTCGACCAGTCCGTCCGGCGACTGCTGACGCTGAAGGCCGCCCGAGGCCTGCTGGACAGGGCGCCGGTCGCCGACCCGGCCGAAGCCGAGCGGGTGCTGCGCTCGGCCGAGCACCTCAAGGTCGCCCGGCTCATCGCCTCACGGGCCCGCTGAAGTCACTTCACAGGCCCGCTGAAATCACCTCACGGGCCCGCTGGAAGGGGATCCAGGGGCCCTGCCGCGAGGCCGGATCAGGCGAGCTGGAGGTTGCCGGTCCTGGCCAGCGAGATGACGAGCGACTGGACGATGCGCGTGAGCAGGGCCTCGATCAGCATGACGGCGGCCTTCGCGAGCACGGTGGAGATGAATCCGGACATAACAACCTCACAGGGAGAAAGGGGTCTTAAAGCGATAATCCGTACCAAAGGAGTCTAAGTCACCAGTCATGAGGTTGCCGTTTGGTGAACGTTCGGTGACGTTCCCTGTGTCGACGCCTGGAAGGCCACCCCCGCGGCCGTCGTGGTGGCGGCGCTTCCCAGGGCGACGGTCCACCCCACGGGCCCCAGGAAGTGACAGCCGAAGAACCGGCAGAGCCCCGGAACCGAGACGGCCATGCCCAGGACGCCCAGGGACAGGAGCGAGGCCAGCACCACCAGGCGGTCCCGGCTGCCCAGGGCCAGGGTCTGCAGCAACTGCGACGCCACGAGCGCGACCAGCCCCATGGAGTCCGCCCGCCCGCGCGTACCGGTCACCCGGCCGATCGCCCAGGCCAGGCCCGCCGCGCTCGCCGTGGTGGCGGCGCGCAGGTAGATGTCCCGGGTCAGGGAGGCGCCCAGCGAGGCCTCCGGGCCCTCGTCAAGCAGCCTCTCCGGGCTGGTGGCCGCCGGCGGCCGGGAGGCCACCGCCATCGCGGGCAGCATGTCGGTGAGCAGGTTGACCAGCAGCAGCTGCCGGGCGTTCAGCACGTTCCCGCCGCTGATCAGGCTGGATCCGACCGCGAAGACGATCTCACCGATGTTGCCGCCGAGCAGGATGCTGAGGGCGTCGCGGACCGAGCCCCACATCGCCCTGCCCTCGATGATCGCGTCGACGATCGTCTCGATGCGGTCGTCGGTCACCACGATGTCGGCCGCCGCCCGCGCCGCCGGGGTGGCGCGGGACCCGAGGGCGATCCCCACGTCCGCGACCCGGATCGCGGGAGCGTCGTTGGCGCCGTCGCCGGTGACCGCGACGACCTTGCCGGTCCGGCGCAGGCAGCCGACGATCCGCGCCTTGTGCGCCGGGGTGGTCCTGGCGAAGACCGTCACGTCCGGCAACGCCTCCACCAGGGTGTCGTCGTCCATCTCGTCCAGCTCGGGCCCCGTCATGATCCGCCCGCCGTCCAGCACGTTCAGCTCGGCGCCGATCGCCTCCGCCGTGCTCGGATGGTCGCCAGTGATCATGATGATGCGCACGCCCGCCCGCGTGAGGCGGCCGACGCTCTCGGCGGCCGTGGGCCGCACGGGGTCGGCCAGGCCGAGGAACCCGAGGAAGCACAGGTCCTGGATGCGGGACTCGTCGAGGTCGCGGCGGTCGGAGGCGGAGCGCTCCGCGACCGCGAGCACCCGGTAGCCCTGCCGGGCGAGCTGGTCGAGCTCCTTCTCGATCTCCGCCACGAGGTGGTCCGCGAGAGGGACCACCCGGCCGTCACGAAGGATGGACGTGCAGCGAGTGACCACGATCTCGGGGGCGCCCTTGACGCTCAGCAGCGGGCCCGAGTCGCCCTTGCCGAGCACGGCGTGGTAGCCGCGTCCCGGCTCGAAGGGAAGTTCGTCGACCCGTTCCCAGCTTCCGGTCCCCTTCTCGGTCACCCCCAGCCGCTCTGCCCCCTTCAGCACGGCGCGGTCGGTGGGGTGCGGGACGGGGCGCCCCTCGTCGTGCCGGGGGCACGCGCGCATCCCGGCGGTCACGATGTGCCGCAGCTCGGGCGTCAGATCCTCCAGCGTGCGCTCGTCCTGCACGTCCGAGACGCACCGCAGGCTGATGCGCCCCTCGGTGAGGGTTCCCGTCTTGTCGAAGCACAGGACGTTGACCCGGCCGAGGGCCTCGATCGTGGAGGGGTTGGGCACCAGGGTGTTGCGGGTCGACAGCCGCCGCGCGGAGGCGAGCTCCGCGACCGAGGCGACGAACGGCAGCCCCTCGGGTACGGCGGCGACGGCGAGGCTCACCGCCGGCGCGAGCGCCTGCGGCGCCGAACTGCCGCGCAGCAGGTCGGCGGCGAGCAGGACGACGCCGGACCCGACCGCGACCGGGAGGACCCGCCGGCTCAGCTCCCGCAGCCGCAGCCGCACGCCCGTGACCGGAGGCCGCTCCGCGGCGAGCCTGGCGGTCCTGGCCGTCTCGGTCGCCTCGCCCGCCGCGACCACCACGGCCAGCCCGCTGCCGGCCGCCACCGTCGTCCCCTCGTAGACCATCGAGGTCCGGTCGGCGATGGCGGGCGCGTCGACGGGCTCCGGTGACTTGGTGACGAGCTGGGACTCGCCGGTGAGGGCGGCCTCGTCGATCTCCAGGCCCACGGCCTTGAGCACGCGGCAGTCGGCCGGCACGGTGTCACCCGCGCGCAGCTCCACCACGTCGCCGGGTACGAGGTCCTCGACGGTCGCGTGCGCCTGCTCGTGGGGGCGGGAGCTCGGCTTCTCCTGGACGTCATGCCCGGGAGCGTGAGTCGCGCTCGCCTTCTCCTTCGTGCCCGTCTTCTCCTTCGTGCTTGTTTTCTCCCGGGGGCGGCGCAGCCGCACGGGAACCGCCACCGCCTCGGTCAGGCGGTGCAGCGCCCGGTCGGCGCTGTATCGCTGGCCCCCTCCGATGAGCGCGTTGGCGAGGACGACCGTGCCTATCATCACCGAGTCCGACACCGAGCCGACCAGGGCCGACAGGCCCGCCCCGGCCGCCAGGACGGGGGTCAGCGGGTTGGCCAGTTCCTCGACGGACACGCGGAGCAGCGAATCGGGGCCCGGCGGCTCTCCCGATCCCGTGGCGGACCTGCGCCGCGCGGCCTCGGCCTCGCTGATCCCGGCGGCCGACGAGCCCAGCAGGGCCAGGACCTCCTTGGCGGGCATCGCGTGCCAGGGGGTCCGGTCGACCCGGGCCGGCGGGGCCTCCCGCCCGGCGTGCCAGCCCGCCCACCCGCCCGTGACGAGGGTGGCCACCGACGTGCAGCTGCTCGCGAGCTGCGCCTTGTGCTGTGACTCCTCCGCCGGTCCGAGGGTCGTCAACACGCCTCCGGCGGCGGTTCCCGCGGCGGTGAGCCACACGCAGCGCTCGCTCGTCCTCCTCGCCGGTCCCAGGCAGCTCAGGAGCAGGTGGACCTCCTCGAGCTCGGCGATCACGTCCGCGTCCCAGGGCACCCGGCCCGAGTCGCGCAGCACGCCTATGCCCAGGTCGGCCTGGGCCAGCGCGGCCATCCGGCGCGCCGACACCACGGCGACCCCGTGGCCGGCGGCCTGGAGCGCGCGGACCGACCGGGCCAGCCGGGGACCGCCGGGCACGATCTCGTCGATGCCGAGCCGCAGGCCGAGTTCCGCGCCGCCCCCCGCGAGCGTCACGGCGCACGCGTCCCTGGCCGCGGCGACGATCGCGTCGGCCAGCGGGTCGACGCGCGGCGCCAGGCCGACCAGGGCGGCCGGAACGCCCTTCCTCGTCACGCGGACGGCCCGGATCCCCCGGGTCTCCCAGTCCTCGGCGTCCTCCGTGACGAGCCCGGCCGGGCCCGCGAGGGGCTCGGCCCTCCACCCGTCGCGTTCCCGCCGTGCGCCGGGGTCGTCGACGTCGATCAGGGTGAGGAGTCGCGCGCGCAGCCCGTCGAGGCCTTCGCCGTTCGCGGAGTCCGCGTCGCCGAGGGGGACGATGCGGTCGATCTCCCACGAACCGGTGCCGAGCACGTCGGCGTCGAGGATGACCGTGTCGACGCCGTCCATGTGGCGCAGGGCGCGATCGTCGAGAACGATCGCGCCGCGTCTCGCCATGGCACGCCCGATCGCGGCGGCGAAGAACTCGCGGCCCAGCTTCGCGGCCCTGGGCGTCGTCGCGGTGAGCATGGCGACGGCGCGCGCGTGGCCGTCGCTGAGAAGGTACGTCAGCCCGGAGGCGCCGGCCGCCACCGGACTCGCGACGCGCTCCAGCCGGTCCACGGGGCTGTGGGCCAGGGGCGCGGGGCGTGGTTTCCCGGCCGCGCGGATGTGGCGGTAGGAGCCCTTCCGCGACGCCAGTTCGTGCTGGCGCGCCTCCCAGGCCCGCCGCGTGTCGCGCGCCTCGATGTAGCGGCCGGCGGCGGTGGCCGACTGGACGAGCATCCCCACCCGGCGCAGCGCCAGCGTGTGGGTGATGATGCTCGCCGTCGTGAACAGGGTGACGGTGGCCGGGCCGCCGAGGTGGCGTTCCATCTCGTGGCGGACCCTCGGGGTGGACTCGGCCAGGCCCAGCAGGGCGGGAAAGATCGCCGGGATCGACGGTGCGCGCAGCGCGTGCCCGGTGAACGCCATGCCCGCCCCGATCAGGCTCGCGCCGAGCCGGATGCCGGCACGGGTCTGCCGTTCCACCAGCCTGGCGGTGTGGTGCTGCACCAGCATGGAAACGAGGGACCCCGGCTCCGGCGACGAGACCTTGCCGGATTCGGCGTCCTCGTCTTCGGCGTCCTCTGCGTCCTCTAGGTCCTCTAGGTCCTCGTCCAGGTCGTCGTAGCCGTCGGTCAGATCGTCGTCGTCCCCCGAGCCCTCGCCGTCGAGCGCGTCGACGATCGACAGCAGCTTCTCCAGATCGATCGCCCCCGGGTCACACCCCACGAAGACGGAGCTGAGTACTCCGTTGACCTCGGCCCGCTCGACCCCCTCCAGCTTCAGCAGGGCGTTCTCCAGGCGCCGGGCCATCGGCTCGCTGCCAGGCGAGCCGATCACGCGCAGATCGACATGGAGCCCTCCGGGACAGACCCGTTTGCCGCGCGAACGCGGCAGGGCGTTCATGACCGCGGCGGGCACGACCTTGATCGCACCGGGCACGACGTTCCAGAGGGTTTCCGCGGGCACGGACAGCAGACGGGGCACGAACATTCAGATCTCCGGCAGGCAAGATGACGGGGCCGATCAGGCCGTGGTTACGCGCGGCCTGATCGGCCCCGTCGCTGCGATCACTTGGACGATCTACCGCGGGCCGAACTCCTCGCCCGGGAGGCGGAGCCCGCGGTGCGGGAAGTGGACGCCGAAGATCGTGACGCGGACGTCGTGGCCCGGGACGCGGGCCTCGCAGTCCGCGGCGTGGGCTTCGTGGCCCGGGACGCGGGCTTCGTGGCCCGTGAACGTGAGGTGGACGTGGTGGTCCGGGAGCCGGTGCTCGCGGTCCGTGAGGTGGGGCTCTTCGCCCGGGACGTCGTGCCGGTCGTCCGGGATGTGGAGCTCTTGGTGCGTGGTGTGGCGCCGGTCGCCCGGGAGGCGACGGTGCTCGCCGCGCGGGTGGCGGTGCCCGCGGCGCGGTTCGCGGTACCGGCGGCGCGGGTCGCGGTGCCCGCGGCCCGGTTCGCGGTGCCCGCGGCCCGGGTCGCGGTACCGGCCGCCCGGGTCGCGGTGCGTGACGCGGGTCTCGTGGTCCGTGAGGTGGTGCCTCCCGTGCGGGAGGTGGTGCTCCGGGTCCGTGAGGTGGGGCTCTTCGCCCGGGACGTCGTGCCGGTCGTCCGGGATGTGGAGCTCTTGGTGCGTGGTGTGGCGCCGGTCGCCCGAGAGGCGGCGGTGCCGGCCGCGCGGGTGGCGGCGCCCACGGTGCGTGATGCGGTGCCGGCCGCGCGGGTCGCGGCGCCCACGGTGCGTGATGCGGTGCCGGCCGCGCGGGTCGCGGCACCCGCGGTGCGTGACGCGGGTTTCGTGGTCCGTGAGGTGGTGCCTCCCGTGCGGGAGGTGGTGCTCCGGGTCCGTGAGGTGGGGCTCTTCGCCCGGGACGTCGTGCCGGTCGTCCGGGATGTGGAGCTCTTGGTGCGTGGTGTGGCGCCGGTCGCCCGAGAGGCGGCGGTGCCGGCCGCGCGGGTGGCGGCGCCCACGGTGCGTGATGCGGTGCCGGCCGCGCGGGTCGCGGCACCCGTGGTGCGTGACGCGGCGGTGCCCGCGGCCCGGGACACGGTGCTCGCGGCCTTGGAGGCGGTGCGCGACGCGGACGCCGCCGTACGGGACGCGGGTGTGGTCCGGGAGGTGGAGCCTCCCGCCCGGGACCTGGACGTCGAACCGGTCGTCCGGGACCTGGATGTCGAACCCGTCGTCCGGGACGCGGAGGTGCCCGTCGAAGACCCGGAAGCGGAGCTCGCGGGCCTGGAGACCGGACTCGACGACCGGTTCTTTCCGCGCGCACGCTGCGCGATCAACGTCCCGACCCCGATGGCCGCCGCTACCGGCCATTCGAGCAACCCCGCCACCGCGAGCGCGCCGAGCCCCCCGTAGTAGACGATGCGCTCAGCCGGAGGAAGGAACGACTTGGCCGTGTCAACGGCCTGTCCCGCCTCCTGCCTGCTGACGTGCGGCATGTGAACATGCGGCGGTCGCAGCTGCACGGTCAGCATCGGAAGTTTGAGCGTTAGCGAGTTGCCGTCCTGTTTCCTGCTTGCCTGGGCATGCGTGGTGGACGTTGCGGGTGTGGTCGGTCTCTGCGCCGTACGGGCGCGTGACCGGCTCGTCTGAGCTACTGCCATGATCCCTCCTCATGGGAACCGAGGGAAGGTGCAAATGGAGCCCGCAGGAGGTCGATCATGCCTTCTACGTGCGGTTATATGGCCCGAGTGCCATTCTCGTAATCTTCCTCGTATTGTGGCCGCGAAACGCGTAACGGCCGTTGAATCGGATGTTAGGGGATGAATCTCCGACAGTCCGGACCGCTCGCTGTCCGTTTGGGGATGTTTTAGGAGAGATACGGCTTGAGCTCGCGGCGGGCCACGGTGCGGAGGTGGACCTCGTCCGGGCCGTCGAATATGCGCATCGCGCGGGCCTGCGCGTACATCGTCGCGAGCGGGACGTCGTCGGACAGTCCCATGCCGCCGTGAACCTGGATGGCGCGGTCGATGACGTCGCACGCCATCCTCGGGGCGACCACCTTGATGGCGGATATCTCCGAGGCGGCCGCCTTCACGCCGACCGTGTCGATCATCCAGGCGGCCTTCAGGGTGAGCAGCCTGGCCTGCTCGATGGCGAGCCGCGACTCGGCGATCTGCTGCTGCACCACACCCTGCTGCGCCAGCGTCCGGCCGAAGGCCACCCGGTTGGCGGCGCGGGCGCACATCAGTTCCAGAGCGCGCTCGGCCATCCCGATGGCGCGCATGCAGTGGTGGATGCGGCCGGGACCGAGCCGGGCCTGGGCGATGCGGAAGCCGTCCCCCTCCTCCGCGATGAGGTTCGCCGCGGGCACCCGGGCGTCGGTGAAGACGATTTCCGAATGGCCGTGCTGCTCCTGGTAGCCGAAGAGCGGCAGGTGACGTACGACCTCGACGCCCGGGGTGTCCATCGGGACCAGGATCATCGACTGCTGGCGGTGCGGGGGTCCTTCGGGGTCGGTCTTGCCCATCACGATCAGGATCTCGCAGCGCGGGTCGGCCACCCCGGTGATGAACCACTTGCGGCCGTTGACGACGTACTCGGAGCCGTCGCGCCTGATGGAGGTGGCGATGTTGGTGGCGTCGCTGGAGGCCACCGCGGGCTCGGTCATCGCGAACGCCGAACGGATCTCGCCGGAGAGCAGGGGCTTGAGCCACCGGTCCCGCTGCTCGGGCGAGCCGAACATGTGCAGGACCTCCATGTTCCCGGTGTCGGGGGCCGCGCAGTTCAGTGCCTCGGGGGCGAGGTCGATGGAACGGCCGGTGACCTCGGCCAGGCTGGCGTAGTCGAGCACCGACATGCCCGACTCGGCGGGCAGGAACAGGTTCCAGAGGCCGCGTGAGCGTGCCTCGGACTTGAGCTCCTCCACCACCGGCGGCAGCTCGTGGTTGTCGTGCCCTCTGGTCCGGCGCCACGCGTGGTAGACCGGCTCCGCTGGATAGACGTGGGTAGCCATAAAATCGGTCAGATTGGCGAGGTATTCCTGCGCCGTGTCGCTGAGCGCGAAGTCCATGGCGGCCAGTTTGGCACCACCCCTTCTTCGGCCGTCCATCGGTCCACGCCTAACCTGGAACCCGTTCCATCGAGGAGGACAGATGCTGAAGGGCGTGCTGATCGACTGGGGTGGCGTGCTCACCGTCGGTCTCGCCGAGGCGATCGCCGAGTGGATCGTCGCCGAGAGTCTCGACGAGGCCCACTACCGGAAGGTGATGCGCGAGCTCGTCGTGCACGCGTACGAGAACGGCGAGAACGGCGAGAACGCGATCCACGCCCTGGAGCGCGGAGAGATATCCGGCCTGGACTTCGAACGAGACCTGGCGGCCAGGCTGATCACGACGGACGGCGTACCGCCGGTCGCCGAGGGGCTGCTGGCCAGGATGTTCTCCCGCTTCCACCGGGTCGAGCCGATGTACGAAATGCTCCGTGAGGCGCGTGCCGCGGGGCTGCGCACCTGCCTGCTCTCCAACTCCTGGGCGAACGAGTACCCCCGCGAGGGCTGGGAGGACTTCTTCGACGCGGTCGTCATCTCGGGAGAGATCGGCATGCGCAAGCCCGAGCCGAGGATCTTCGAGCACGCGCTCGGCAGGATCGGCCTGGCCGGGGAGGAGTGCGTGTTCGTCGACGACATCGAGGCCAACATCGAGGCCGCCCGGCGGCTCGGCATCGTCGGCGTGCACCACCGCGACCCCGAGCTGACCATCACCGAACTGGAGACCCTGTTCCAGGTCACGCTCCGCTGACCCGGCCCGCCCGTCTCCCCGCTCCGTCCACCGGGTGCCGCCCGGTGGACGGAGCGCGGCCGGCCCCCGGATCGTGCCGCTCCGCGCGGGCGGTATCACCGGGGGGCGCGGGTACTGGCACACTCGATGCGTGAATCGGCGCCGGAGCGGCGCCGATGTCGGAGAGACAGATCGAGGCATGGATGCGCGTCTACCTGCCGTGTACGCTCCCGGCGCTGGCCCGCGTGGCCACCGTGGGGGAGCTCGGCCCGGCCCCGCTGACCGGCTACGCGGTGACCCCCGCGTTGATCGAGTGGTACGTCTCGGGTGACACCGAGGAACTGGAGTACGTCGCCCTGACCGAGGCCGCCAGGGATTCCCTGCGGATGCTGGCCGCGGACCGTGCCGACGGGGTGGAGGTCGCCGCGCGGCGGGTGGTCGTCGCCGTCGACGTACCGGAGGGTGACGTGAGCGCGAGCGCCGACCTGGAGGAGCGCGCCCGGGTGCGGCTCGCCGCGGCGGTCCCGCTGGGGCTGATCGCCGCGGTCCACGTGGACGACCCGTCGGCGGTGAAGGACGTCGAGGCCGCTCTCGCCGCGCTGCCCGCGGCCGACGGCGGCGACGACGACGCCCGCTTCACCGTGGACGGCGCCGAGGCCAACGAGCTCCTGTGGTACGCCACCCAGGAGATCCCCGACCTGGTCGGCTGACCTTCGCGCCGCGTCCGGAGCCCGGTGCCCTCACCCTCTGGGCCTGGGGCGGGATCCCCGCGCCGCGAGCGCCCCGCGCGGGCCGGTTCCCCTGTCGCGGCGCCGCTCCGGCGGGGATTTTCGCTATTCTGGACGGCAATATGAGACACATTGTTTGGGATTGGAACGGCACGCTGTTTCACGACATCGACGCCGTCGTTGGTGCGACGAACGCGGTGTTCGAGCCGTACGGACTGGGTTCCTACGATGCCGACCGCTTCCGTGCGGTCTACACGCGCCCGATCTGGGCCGCCTACGAGCGCATGCTCGGACGTGCCCTCGAGGACGGCGAGTGGGAGAGGCTCGACCTCGGCTTCCACGAGAGCTACCACCGGCTGATGCTGGAGTGCGGGCTGGCCGCCGACGCCCTCTCCACCCTGCAGAGCTGGGAACGCGCGGGAGGCAAGCAGTCGCTGCTGTCCATGTGGGCGCACGAGCGGCTGGTTCCCAAGATCGCGGAATTCGGCATCGACCACCACTTCACCCGGATCGACGGCCTGCGCAGCGCCTCCGGCGGGCACAAGGCCGAGTCGATGGTGGCCCACCTCGCCGCGCTCGGCGTCGACCCGGCCGACGTCCTGGTGATCGGCGACAGCCTGGACGACGCGCACGCCGCCCAGCACGTCGGGGCACGCGCGGTCCTCTACACCGGTGGCATGACCAGCCGCGCCGATCTGCTGGCCTGCGGGGTTCCCGTCGTCGACACCCTGGAGAACGCGCTCGACCACGCCTGAGTCCCCGTCACGAGACCTCGTGAGCACGGCCCGTCACGCGACTCCGTGAACGCGATCCGTCACACGACTCCGCGGGGACGGCCCGTCACGCGATCTCGCGGGAACGGCCCGTCACGCGATCTCGCGGGAACGGCCCGTCACGCGATCTCGCGGGAACGGCCCGTCACGCGATCTCGCGGGAACGGCCCGTCACACGATCTCGGGAGAACCGGCAAACGGATCCTTTCGGTATCGAAGGCGGTCGTCGTGCGCTCAGGGCCTTACCCTGGGCATCCACCCCCATTCCGGGAGGCTCCCGATCAATCGCCTCGTCCTCTGGAACATCGACCTCACGCTGGTCGACGTGTCGATCGTCACCCGCGAGGCATACGCGGAGGCCTTCCGCAGTGTCACCGGAAGGCCCCTGGTCAAACTGACCCAGGCCAACGGGCGTCCCGACTCGGAGATCGTCTTCGAGATGCTCGCCATCAACGGGATCGTCGCCGGGGACGACCACCTTCCCCGGTTCCTCGACGCGCTGGCCGGGTCCTTCGGGGCGCGGCGCAAACGCCTGGCCAAGGACGGCCGGATGATGCCTGGTGCCCGCGACGCGCTGAAGGCCGTGGCGAGGCTCGACGGCGTGGTCCAGTCGGTGCTCACCGGCACGATCAAGAGCAACGCGGTGCACAAGCTGACCGCGTTCAGCCTCGACAGGCACATCGACTTCGAGGTCGGCGGCTACGGCGAGGAGGTCTATCCCAAGGCCACCCTCCTGCAGGTCGCGCAGGGCCGCGCCAAACGGAAGTACGGAGCGGTCTTCGACGGGCACAACACCGTGCTGATCGGCGACTCGGCCAGGGACGTCCAGGCCGCCAGGATCGCCGGAGCCGCGATCATCGGGGTCGCCTCGGGACGCTCCCTCCCGGCCGAGTTGCACGAGGCGGGAGCCGACGTGGTCCTGCCGGACCTCTCCAACCCCTCCGAGGTCGTCGCCGCCGTCGCCGGCCTCACCTCCCCGGCCCGGCGCGCCGGCCGTTCCCCGGCGGGCCGCTGACCTCCGGCCCTCGACGGCCCTGCGGGGTGAGCCGTACGAGGTGAGCCGCGCGAGGTGAACCGTGGCGAGCCGGGATCGTCGCCGCTGATCGGTCCCACATGTCCGGCCGGGTTTCATGTACGCGGCAGGCCGCCGCTCGTTCCCGGCGAGGGGAGCGTACGTGGCCGTCCCACACGGGAGGGCCGGAGGGTGTGTGGCCACGGGGGATGACATTCGGGTGGGGCGCCGAGAGGATGGGGACATGGTTGAGGAAGGTGCGCCGCTCTGGGAGCCGTCCCCGGAGATCGTGAGGAACGCCAAGGTCACCCGTTACGCGGAGTGGCTGGGCAGGGCCGGTGACAGGGCCGGTGACTACGAGTCCCTGTGGCAGTGGTCGGTCGACGCCCCGGAGGAGTTCTGGACGTCGATCTGGGACTACTTCGAGGTGGTGGGAGAACGCGGTGACGGGCCCGTCATGTCGGGGGAGATGCCCGGCACCGAGTGGTTCGCCGGGTCGACGCTGAACTACGCGGCCAACGCGCTGCGCCGGGCCGCCGCCGACCCCGGGCGGCTCGCGGTGGTCTCCCGCGACGAGGCGGGCGGGCGCGGGACGCTCACCCTGGGAGAGCTGGCCGAGGAGGTGGCGCGGGTCCGCACCGGGCTGGCCGCGCTGGGCGTCGGGAAGGGCGACCGGGTCGCGGCCTACGTGCCGAACGTCCCCGAGGCGCTGATCGCCTTCCTGGCGACCGCGTCCCTGGGCGCCATCTGGTCCTCCTGCTCGCCCGACTTCGGCGCACCCAGCGTGATCGACCGTTTCACCCAGATCGAGCCGAAGGTGCTCGTCGCGGTCGACGGCTACGGCTACAACGGCAGGCGCTTCGACCGGAGCGAGGTCGTCCGGGACATCGCCGCCAAGCTGCCGACCCTGGTGGCGCGGGTCCGCGTCCCGGCCCGGGACGCGCCCGGCGCGGACACCCCCGGCGCGGCGGACGCCCCTGAGCCTGAGGACGCGGCCGTGACCGGTGACGGGGTCCGTACGGTGAGCTGGGCGGAGGTGCGCGCCGTCGCGGAGCCGCTCGCCTTCGAGCCGGTGCCGTTCGGGCACCCGCTCTGGATCGTCTACTCCTCGGGCACCACCGGGCTGCCCAAACCGATCGTGCACGGTCACGGCGGCGTGGTGCTGGAACACCTCAAGGCGCTCTCCTTCCACCAGGACCTGGGCGAGGACGACGTCTTCTTCTGGTACACCACTACCGGCTGGATGATGTGGAACTACCTCGTCGGCGGCCTGCTGGTCGGCTCGACGGTGGTGCTCCACGACGGGGCGGCGACCTACCCGGAGACCGGCGCGCTCTGGCGGCTGGCCGCCGAGGAGGGGGTCACCTACTTCGGCACGGGGGCTCCGTACGTGATCGCGTCCATGAAGGCCGGTCTCGAGCCGTCCGGCCTCGACCGGCTGCGGGGACTCGGGTCCACCGGCTCGCCGCTGCCGCCGGAGGGGTTCGCCTGGGTGCACGACGCGCTGCCGGAGGTCCAGCTCGGCTCGTTCTCCGGCGGCACCGACGTGTGCACCGGTTTCGTGGGCGCCGTGCCGCTGCTCCCGGTCCGGGCGGGGGTGATCCCGTGCCGCTGCCTGGGCGCGAGGGTCGAGTCCTTCGACCCGTCAGGCGCGCCGGTGGTCGGCGAGGTGGGCGAACTGGTGCTGACCCTGCCGATGCCGTCGATGCCGGTGATGTTCTGGAACGACCCCGACGGGTCCCGCTACCGCGACAGTTACTTCTCCGAGTATCCCGGTGTCTGGCGGCACGGCGACTGGATCAAGATCCTTCCCGACGGCGGCTGCGTGATCTACGGCCGCTCCGACTCGACCCTGAACCGGGGCGGCGTCCGGATGGGCACCAGCGAGTTCTACCGCGTGGTGGAGCGCTTCGAGGAGATCGCCGACAGCCTGGTGATCGACACCGGCCAGCTCGGGCAGGAGGGCCGCCTGCTGCTGTACGTCACCATGGCCGAGGGGGCGACCCTGGACGACGACCTCGTCGCGCGCCTGCGCCGGGAACTGCGGGAAGGTCTCTCCCCGCGCCACGTGCCGAACGAGATCATCGAGGTCCCGGGCATTCCCCGGACCCTCAGCGGCAAGAAGCTGGAGGTCCCCGTCCGCAAGATCCTCCTCGGGGTCGCCCCAGAGAAGGCCGCCAACCTCGACGCCATGGCCAACCCCGAGGTCCTGTCCCACTTCGCCCCGGGAGCCGACGTCACGCGGCACTGACCCCTCGTGGCCCGGCGTCCCACGGCGCCGGGCCCGAGGCGGCCGTCCCGGGAAAAGCCGTCCCGGGAACCGCCGGGGAACGGCGTCCCGGGGAGCGCCGGGGAACGGCGTCCCGGGAACCGCCGGGAAACGGCGCCCTGGGACCGCCGTCCCGGGAAATGGCGTCCCGGGGAACGGCGTCCCGCGGACCCCGGCGGCCCGCCGCCTGCGGGGTCAGATCCCCTGGGGGAGGCGGAACAGGCGGCCGGGATCGCGGGCGGCCTTGATCCGGGCGAGCCTGGCGGCGTTGTCCCCGTAGTAGGCCGCGCGCCAGCCGCCGAGCTCCGGGTCGACGTAGTTGACGTACGCGTGGTCGCCGAAGTGGGGCCGCATCGCCGCGTGCGCGGTCCTGGCCCAGCCGGCCGCTCCGGAGCGGTGGGCGTAGTACTGCACGCTGTAGAGGGCGGCCCGGTGCGGGAAGGCCGTGGCGTCGGGGCGGACCCTGGCGACGGCGCCGCCGAGGGCGTCCAGCAGCACGGTGTGCTCGCCGGGCCGGGCGACCTGGGCGACCAGGGCCCTGGCACCGGCCTCGGACAGCGGGCGGTAAGCCATGTGCGACTTGGCCCTGAAGGTGTCCCTGGACAGCCGCCCGCCCCGGGTCTGCCCCGGCAGGGAGCCGCCCAGGTGGCACTGGGCGACCGAGAGAGAGCCGCAGCCCGCCATGGTCAGCATGGCCTGGCGGTAGGAGGTCTGCCGGACGGAGCTCGACGACGGCGACCCGGCCGCGTCGGCCAGCCGGTCGAGCAGCCGCTCGCAACCGGCCCTGCCGCCGAGGTAGAGCCCGACGACCTCCACGTCCGTCCCGCCGTCGCGGCTCAGGTGCATGCCCGACCACATGGCGTCGGGGGCCGAGGGCCCCCACGCCTGCCAGGCGCGCAGCGCCCTGACCGCCCTCGACCACGGCCAGTGCAGGAAGAACACCGTGACCTCGCGGGCGGGGTGGGTGCGGAACCCGAAGGAGACCGCCACGCCGAGGTTGCCCCCGCCGCCGCCCCGCGAGGCCCAGTACAGGTCGGCGTTGTGGTTCGCGTCGCAGGTCAGCAGCCGCCCGTCGGCCGTGACGATCTGGACCGACTCCATCACGTCGCAGGTCAGGCCGTACTTCCTGGAGACCACGCCGATCCCGCCGCCCAGGGCCAGCCCGCTCACCCCGACCGTGGCGCAGGTTCCGGCGGGGATGCTGACCCCGCTCGCGGCCAGCCTGTCGTAGACGTCGATCAGCTTGGCGCCCGCGCCGACGGTCGCCCGCCCCGAGGCGTGGCTCACCTTGCCCATCGGGGAGACGTCCAGGACCAGGCCGGTCCCGGTGGACCAGCCCGCGTAGGAGTGGCCGCCGGACCGTACGGCCAGCGGCAGCTTCAGCCGGCGCGCGAAGGCGACGCACTCGGCGACGTCGGAGGGGTTGGCGCAGTAGGCCACCCCCGAGGGCCGGACCGCGTCGAAGGCGGGGTTGAACAGCTTCCTGGCGCTGTCGTACGCGGCGTCGCCCGGCCGGACGAGCCTGCCCTCCAGCCCGCCGGCCAGCGCCCGCCAGTCGGCGGGCCGCGGCGCGCTCGCGGTGCCCCGGCCGGTCGCGCCGGTGACACCGGTGGCGTCGTGGCCGGTCGTGCCGGCGGCGCCCAGGGCGGGTGTGCCCTGGGCACCCAGCGCGAGGGCGGCCAGGCCGCCGGTCCGAAGGAATGCCCGCCTGTCCGGAGGGGTCCGCATGTCGTTACTCCGTTCGCTGATTCTCAGTGTTTCTCTGTGAGCACCAGCGAGCTGCCGCGTTGGCGGGGCAGCGTTCTCCCTGGCGGGAGTTCCCGTTTCACCGGGGCGAGCCCGGCGCGGACGCCGGGTCTTACCGCTCCTCCACGGGCGTTTACCGTCTCCCCGCGACTCTGGGCGACGCCGGCCGCGAGCGCGGCCAGATTACGTGCGGCATTGAGATCCCGATCCAGGACCAGGCCGCACCCGGCGCAGGTGTACTCACGCTCGGACAGGGCGAGTTTGGCTTTCACCGCGCCACATCCCGAACACGTCTTGCTGGAGGGAAACCAGCGGTCGGCCACTACAAGCCGCCCGCCGCTCCATGCGGTTTTGTAGGACAGCTGCCGCTGCACCTCGGCCATCCCGGCATCGGCGACCGCGCGGGCGAGGGTGCGGTTGGCGAGCATCCCGGACACGTTCAGGTCCTCGACCACCACCGTGCCATAGGTGGCTGCCAACCGGGTGGTGAGCTGGTGCAGACCGTCACGCCGCTGGTGGGCGACGCGGGCATGCGCCTTGGCGAGCGCCGTCTTGGCCTTGGCCCAGCGCGCCGATGCCTGCCGCCGGCCGCCGTCCGGGGTGCGGGGGCCGACGCGGCGGGCCAGCTGCTTGTTCAGCCGGCGCAGCCGTTTGAGCGCCGAGCGGTGATGTTTGGGGTTGGCGATGACCTCTCCGGTGGACAGCACCGCGAGGTTCTTCACGCCGAGATCGACGCCGACGACAGCGTCCGGCTTGGCCACGACTCGTTCGGCGCGGTCGATCTCGCAGGTGAACGCCACGAACCAGCAGCCCCCCTCGCGCCGGACGCTGGCCGACAGGATGCGCCCTGTCCCGCGCTCCAGGTGGCGGGCAAGCTTGCGGGTGGACTCGTGGGTGCGGATGGTGCCCAGCCGGGGCAGCGTCACATGACGGCGATCGGCCTCCACCCGGATGGTGCCGGTGGTGAACCGGCACGATCCGGTGGCGCGGTGCTTGGCCTTGAACCGGGGGAACCCGATCTTCTTACCCGCTCGTGCACCCTTGCGGGAGGCGGCCCAGTTCTTCAACGCCCGGGTGACGCCGTCCAGGCCGGTGTTGTAGGCCTCTTTGGAGTTGTCCACCCACCACGGGGCGGCGGTGTCCTTGGCGGCGTTCCAGGTGCGTCGCAAGGAGTACAGCGACCACGGCACCTCGGTCAGCACCGCTTCCGCAACGCCGTAGGACCGCTCGGCCGCACGCTGGTCCATCGCGGCCTTGACGCGAGCCAGGCCCCAGTTGAACGCGAACCGCGCCGCCCCGCAGTGCGAGGCGAGCAGCCGCGCGTGCTCGGGGGTGGGGTCCAGGGCGTAGCGGTAGGCCTGATGAACCCGCATCAACTCTCCCCCCTGTGGTGAGCCGTTGACCAGAAACCTACCGAGGGAATCATGATCGATGACTACCTGATCGGCGAAAAGGCATCCGTCCGCCGCGACATCGCCTGGCGCACTCCGTACAACCCTTCCAAACTCTCCGAAGGGTTCCCGCGGCCATCATGATCGGCCCCTGCCCTGCTGTGGCCCGCCGATCACCGCTACGCCTGACGCGCCGTCCCCCCGCCAGGCAGAAGAGGCACGACAAGGACTGACGAACGCCGATGAGAAACCGAGCAGTTCGTTACCCCTGGAGCGGCGAGGGCCCGGCGAGAGACGCGGAGAGGGCCTCACACCCCCTGTGCCACGCGCAGCGCGAGGGCCGGGCACATCTCGACGGCCCTGCGGGCCATCCGCCGGAACTGGGCGGGCACGGTGTCGCGGCCGAACACCGGGTAGCCGTGCTCGTCGAGGTGGACGAGGTCGGGGGCGAGCTGGGCGCACAGGCCGTGGCCCTGGCAGCGGGTCCAGTCCACGGTGAGCTTCACCTCGGGCTCGTTCTCCTGCGGGGGCAGGGGGAGCACGCCGAGCACCGGGCGCCCGCAGCTGCCGCGCAGCAGGTGTTCCTCGATGTCCTCGGGGAAGGCGTCCAGCGCCGACAGCACGAACCTGGACGTTCCGTCGGGGTGGAAGCACGCGCCCCTGCCCCTGACGCTCGCGGCCCTGCTCCGCAGCTCGTCCAGGGCGGAGGCCGACCCGTTCACGAGCTCGGCCATCGACTGCGCGACGTCCGGGAGTCCCAGACGGCAGGGACCGCACTGCCCCGACGACTGGGCGGCCAGGTACTTCGCGACCCTGACCGTCTCGCCCAGCGGGCAGGTCTCCCCGCCGAGCGGCACGATGATCCCGGCGCCGAGCTGGCCGCCCGCCTCCGCGATGCCCTGGCGGGAGACGGTCGCCACGGCCGCCGCGTCCGCGTGCAGCCACGCGCCGTGGTAGCCGCCGACCAACACCCCGTCGCCGGTGGAGGCCTGGCAGGCGTCCAGGACGGCGTACAGCGGAGTGCCGGTCGCGACCTCGACCACGGCCGGGGCCTTGGCGGAGCCCCCCACCGTGAGCAGGACCGTCCCCGGCTCGCGCGCCGTGCCGACGTCGGCGTACCGCTCCGCGCCCAGGGTCGCGAGGACCGCGAGCTGGGCGTAGGTCTCGGCGTTGGACAGCAGGGTGGGCAGCCCGTTCACGCCGCTCTCCACGGCCCTGACCTTGCGGCCCGGCGGCTCCCCGACCAGGCCGTTCACCGAACGGACCAGCGCGCCGCCCTCGCCGGAGATGAACCTCTCGACGATGCCGACCACCCGGACCTGGCCGCTGATGCCCCGCTCCTCGACCGCGGCGGCCACGGACGCCTGGCCCATGCCGCCCTCGACGGTCGCGATCACGACCTGCTTGGCGCCGATCGCGCCCGCCGCGAGCAGCGCGCCCTCGATCACCAGGTGGGGGGTCCTGGTGAGCAGCATCGTGTCCTTGCTGCTCGCGGGCTCGCCCTCGGCCGCGTTGACCAGGACGATCTTGTCCGCCTTCTTGTCCATCACCGCGCGGACCTTGCGGGCGAAGGGGAACGCGGCCCCGCCCCGCCCGCGCATGTCCACCTCGTCGGCGAGCGCCGCCAGCTTCTCGCCCGACATGCCCGGGGCCGTGCCGTGCATGTCGCGGTGTTCGGCGAGGTCCATCCTGCGGCAGTCCTCGAGCCCGGCGGTCAGCCGGGCAGGGCCTAACTGGCGGACGGGGGGAACGCGGTAGGGAATCATCCGACATCTCCGATGCGACGAAGCTCCGACGGGTCCTCACGGACGATGCGCGGGATGCGGCCGACGATGCTCGTGGGCGGGGTGAGGCTCGTGGGCGGCGTCAGGTCGGCGGCGACGGGCACCTCCACCGGCATCTCCTCGCGCACGACGATCGGCTGGGGCTGCAGCTCGGAGATCACCCTGATCAGCAGGGCGGCTCCCACCGCGACCAGGCAGACCACGTAACTCCAGGTCACCCACTCCGCGGGTGCGCGGCCCGCGGTCAGCCCGTGCAGGACCGCCATCGGCCACGCCAGGTAGGCAGAGCCGTGCAGCATGCGCCAGAGCCACGGCCTGCGGTTCTCCGCGAACCTGGCCCGGGCGACCCCGGTGAGGAAGACAAGGATCATCAGGTCGGAGGCGATGGCGCCGAAGCCGACGTACAGGCTCTGGCCGCTCGCGCCCAGCGGGACCACGACGGAGGCGAGAGAGGTCCTGCTTTCGATGATCTTCATGATGACGTGAATGGCGAGGAAGCCCATGCCGAGCATGGCGGCGGCCCGGTGGGCGAGCTGCGAACGGATCCTGCCCAGGACCGGCAGCACGATCCGGTCGGCGGAGAGCAGGCCGAGTGCCACGGTCGCGGTGAGCGAAACGAGGGCGATCACGCCCGAGAAGAACGAGAAGACGCCACGGACGGCGGCTGCCACCTCCATGCCGGGCGCTGTCCGCCCGAGCATGAGGAGGCCGACCACGGAGATCGTGATCGTGACGCCGAGGCCGATCCTGGCGGGCCTCTGGTCGAGACTCATCCCGGCTTCGGCCCGGGTGTGTCTCGGAGTCCGTCTGTTACCCACCTATGGCTCCTGTCTGCGAAGCGGCTCGGACGTCCGCGTCCGAGGGTGATGGACTCTGATATCGCGAGATGCCGCCCCCCGTCTCCGCGGGGTGTGGAAGAGGCGCGAAGACGGGGGGCGGCGGTCTCGAGGGGAAGCCGTCAGCAGCGACGGTTCCTGTTGATGCAGTCGACCGCGAACCTCATGAGCCGGTCGGGCATCAGGTTGGCGAAGTCGGCGTGGTCGGTGACGGGGTTGTGCCGTTGCTCGGGGAAGGCGTCCAGCGCGAAGGACGGCGTGCGCGGCGTGGAGTAGACCAGGGTCATCCGCAGCTGCGGGATGGCCCTGGTGCCGGACGGGCAGGCGCCGTTCGCGTCGGGGAACAGCACGTGCGTGCGGTGGTTGGCGCTGTCGGTGTTCCGGCCGTCCCAGCAGCTGGGGAAGTCCAGGATCCGGACGAGCTGGCTGCCGCGGGGGCAGAGCGGGTACTTGGTGGTGATCCGGTTGGTGAAGCCGGTGCAGCTCCACTTGGCGAGGGCGTTCGCGCCGCCGTTGGTGGCGGCCTTGGCGTCACCGGTGATCATCCTGATGAAGCGCGGCATCGGGCTCACCCTGGAGACCGGGTTCCCGCGGAACTGCAGGTTCACCTGGCGCGCCTGCATGATGGTGCCGACGTTGCCGTCCGGGTCGTCGGCGTTGGCGTCACTCGTACGGTCGCGAAGGACCGGCCAGAAGTAGACCGAGCGGTCGTTGAACGCGCACGTGGTGCCCGCTGCGGCCAGGGACTGGTCCGTGGAGAACCCGTCGGTCGACAGGTTGCCGACGTAGTCGTGGACGTGGTGGGCGCCGTTGGTCACGCCGGGGGCCACGATGAAGTTGTCGGAGTTGCGGTGGCCGTTCCTGTTCGTGCCGCACCGGGAGGTGAAGAGGCCGGCGGAGCCGCCGCGCCGCGTACGGACCTCCTGGAAGTCACGCGGGACCTGCCGGATGTCGATGAAGTCCTCGGGGAACGGCCCGAGGTCGGCGCACTCGGCCTCCTCGTCGTCCTGCGGGGGAGCGGGGGTCTCGCCGGGAGCCGGCGTCTCCGCGGGCGGGTTGTCCGGGGCGTCGGTCGGCGGAGTGTTGGTGGGGTTCTGCGAGGGCGCCTGGGTGGGCCTGCGGCGGGCGTTGCCGTTGTCGGCGTTCTCCTGGTCCGGGGCCTGCTGGTCGGCGTTCTCCTGGTCCGGGGCCTGCTGCTGGCCGGCCGGCTCGTCGGGGGCGGGCGGCTCCGTGGGAGACGCCTGGATCAGGCTTCCGCCCGCGAGAGGCGCGTCGGCGGGCTGGTCCTGCTGGTTCTGGTCCTGCGCCGGCTGGTCCTGCGCTGGCTGGTCCTGCGCGGGAGCGTCCTGCGCGGGAGGTGCCTGGTCCTGCTGGTTCTGCTGGTCTTGGTTCTGGCCTTGCTGGTCCTGCTGGTCCTGGTCCTGCCGGTTCTGGTTCTGGTCCTGCTGGCTGCGCTGGTTCTGCTGGTTCTGGCCCTGCTCGGCGGGGTCGCAGTGGTCACCGTAGGCGGGGGCCGTGGCCGCCACGGTGAAGGTGACGGTGGTGAGCGTGCCGGCGGCCAGCGCCAGCGCAGACAGGGAGACGAGCGAGCGTTTCATGATTTTCAAGCGTTTTCTCTCCTCACAGGTGTGTCGAGAGCGGAGACGGGCGGCGGCGGGGAGGGCATCGGAGGCTCGGGAAGTTCCGAGTACTCGACCAGCCCCGTGCTCTCCAGCAGGGTCATGTGCTTCATGACCACCTCGACCGCCCGCTGGGCGAATGTTCTGACCAGGTCGTTTCGGGTGCCGGACCGTACGCCGGCGACCGTCACGAAGACCTTTCCGTGGGCCGCCCGCAGCAACTGGGCGAACAGGAGGTCGTACTCGGCGCCCGGCTTCACCGCCGCCAGCTGCGCCATCCAGCCCTGCTGGTCGGCGTTGGGCTGGTCGGGCAGCGGCACGTTCAGCTTCGCCGCGAGGGCGCGGACCTCCTCGTCGAGCTTGAGGTGGTCGGTCATCAGGTGCATGCCGACCTCCTTCACCCGCTTGCTCGCGGCCTTCTGCTGGGCCTGCTGACCGCTGGGAATCTCCCAGAGACCGGCCAGCCGGACCTTGACCAGCAGGTCGCGGTCGGCCGCGCCCAGCGGCCCCTGCGGGGTCTGGACCCAGCCCTGCGCGGCCGCCCCGCCGCCGGGCGGGGTGATCAGGACGACCGCCACGGCGGCGATCGCGATGAAGGCCCCGAACAGCAGGGGCTCGCCGTTCTTGAAGCGGCGGAACAGTGATCTGAACATGGGCCCGGTTCCGCTCTCAGAGACTGGCCGCTACCAGGGCCTTCTCGGCGCCCGGCGTGGTGGCGAACGTGCCGCCCGGCCCGTGGGGGACCGGGTGCGTGAGGAGGACAGCTCCGACCGGCCACGGAATGTGCCGCACTGCCATGTCGTTTCCTTTCCCCGAGGCCCGCCGGTGCGGGCGCACTTGGTGGGAGGTACGCGGTGTCGCCCGGGGTGGTTCAGAAGAAGTGATGAGATAGTTAGAAATGACTGGAGTTGCCAGAGTTGCAGACGGGACTCATAACGAAGGTGTAAAGATGTGCCCGTGCGTCAACTCGACAGTCGGTTCGAGAGCGCGGACACCGATGTCCTCTTGGTAGAAGATCTGTACCGGGAGTTCGGTGCACCCCTGCTCCGCCACGTGCGTAAGGCCACCGGTAACGATCTGCAATGGGCGGAGGACGTCGTCCAGGAGACGCTCGTCCGAGCCTGGCGCAACGCAGGAAGGTTGCAACGAGAGCCCGGTCTTTTGTGGGCCTGGCTCCTGACCGTCGCCCGGCGTATCGTCATCGACGGTCGTCGCAGGCGAGGGACCAGACCACAGGAGGTCGAACCCGCCGACGCGAACGCTGTGCCCGTTCCCGACGGGGCCGATCGCGCGCTGGAGGCGATGATCGTCGCCGAGGCGTTGCGAGAACTGTCCCCAGAACACCGCGAAGTCATCGAGCAGACTTACCTACGGGACCGTACGATTAACGAAGCGGCGGAAATCCTCGGGATACCGCCGGGTACGGTCAAGTCCCGGCTCTACTACGGGATCCGGGCTCTCCGAAAGGTCCTGAAGGAGAGAGGTGTCGCGAGCTGATGGTCCCCTCCCCGCATCATGACGTGGCGGCGTACGCGCTCGGGGTTCTCGACGAAGAGGATCACGAGGTGTTCCAACGTCACCTCATGACGTGCGAGGAGTGCCAGGTCGAGCTCCGGGAACTCAGTGAGGTTCCCGGATTCCTCGACGGGCTCAAACGGGACCGCTCCAATGCCCTGGACGATGATCGGACGTCACATTGACGTTTAGTCGGTTTTGGGGTGATATCAGAAGCGGTGGTGTGAACCGGTCAACGAGGATCGGGACAGACGACCACTGGAGGTGTCGTGCCACGGGCCATGCCCGATGGGCGGAGTGCGGGCCGACCGGCCCCGCCCGCCGGGCGAGGCGCCCGGAGCGAGGTCGGACTCGCCCGGCGGCGCCGTAGCCGTTCCAAGGCGACCCTGTGGGATGATTGCCCTACCGCCACCTCGCAGGGAGAACCCGCCGTCTCCGACCAGGAGCCCTTCCGTTCCCCGCCGGCAGCGGCGAGAGACCGCGGCTCCCATGACGAGCCGTGGCGCCTGGCCGAGATCCCGATCATCCGTGACGAGACGACCGCCCCGCGGCGGGCGTCCCGGGCCCGGATATCCCGGGAGCGGAGCCGGTGGCCGGGCGGGGGCACCGCATCCCGGCGGGTGTGCGCGACATCACTTCCGCTCCGCTGGGCAACATTTCTCCGGAAATCATGACTTTCGCCATGGATTCCCGTTCACCTATGCACAACCCCTCACAAAGGAGTGAGAGCGACATGCCGCTCGACGAGGCCAAGGACGAGCTGCTGAGGAGTGCCGCGGAGACGTGCGCGCACACACCGGGCGGCGATCACGTGAGCGTGGAGGAGGCGCTCGCCTTCCTGCGGCTCTACTACCGGCATGTCGCCCCGGAGGACCTGCTCGGCCGCGACCTGACGGACGTGTACGGCCCGGCGATGGCCCAGCGCCGGCTCGCCGAGAGGCGTCCTCAGGGCCGCGCCCTGGTGCGGGCCTACACTCCCACCGCGGAGGAGCACGGCTGGGATTCCGGGTTCTCCGTCGTGGAGATCGTCACCGACGACATGCCCTTCCTCGTCGACTCGGTGACGATGGAGCTCGACCGGCACGACATCGGCACCCACCTGGTCGTCCACCCGCAGATGCGGGTGCGCAGGGACATGACGGGCAAGCTGCTCGGGGCCGGCGAGGAGGACGTCACCGGGCAGGTGCTGGCCGAGTCCTGGATGCACTTCGAGATCGACAGGCAGGCCGACCCGGCCGTGCTCAAGGCGATCGAGACCGACCTGCAGCGCGTCCTGGAGGACGTGCGCGGCGCCGTCGAGGACTTCGTCAAGATGCGGGCCCTCGCCCTGCGGACCGCCGAGGACGTCTCGGCCAACCCGCCGCCCCTCGATCCCGCCGGGGTGGAGGACAGCCTGGAGCTGCTGCGCTGGCTGGCCGACGGGCACTTCACCTTCCTCGGCTACCGCGAGTACCGCCTGGAGGAGGGCGAGGAGGGCGACAGGCTGCACCCGATGCCCGGGACCGGGCTGGGCATCCTCCGCAACGACAGCGCCGACTCCGGCAGCTTCGCCGCGCTCCCCCCGGAGCTGCGCGCCAAGGCCCGCGAGAAGCAGCAGATGCTGATCATCACCAAGGCCAACACCCGGGCCACCGTCCACCGCCCCGCCTACCTCGACTACGTGGGCGTCAAGCTCTTCGACGCCTCGGGCGAGGTCGTGGGCGAGCGGCGTTTCCTCGGCCTCTTCACCCACGTCGCCTACAGCGAGTCGATCTCTCGCGTCCCGGTGCTCAGGCGGAAGCTGGCCGAGGTGATGGCGCTCGCCGGGCTGACCGCCGACAGCCACGACGGCGGGGACCTCATCGAGATCCTGGAGACCTTCCCCCGCGACGAGCTCTTCCAGACCTCCGTGGACCAGCTGCTGCCGATCGCCCTCGGCGTGCTCAGGCTCCGCGAGCGCAAGCAGGTGAAGCTCTTCCTGCGCCCGGACGACTACGGCCGCTACGTCTCGTGCCTGGTCTACCTCCCGCGCGACCGCTACACCACCAAGATCCGAATCCAGATGCAGGAGATCCTGCTCAAGGCGCTCGGCGGCACCTCCTTCGACTACAGCGCGATGATCGGCGAGTCGGCCCTCGCCAGGCTGCACGTGGTGGTGCGCGGCGAGCGCGGCAGGCCGCTGCGCGCCGACGCGGTGAACGTCGAGGAGCTGGAGGCGAGGCTGGCCGCCGCCACCAGGTCCTGGGAGGACGACCTGGCCTCCGCGATCACCGAGCTGAGCCCCGAGGAAGAGGCGCCCAAGCTCATCCGCCGCTACGCCACGGCGTTCCCCGAGGGCTACAAGGCCGACTTCCCCGCCCGGATGGCGGTCGCCGACCTGCGCCGCCTGGAGGTGCTGGCCTCCTCCTCCGACGAGATCGGGATGAACCTCTACGAGCCGCACGACGCCTCGGAGGGCGAGCGCCGCTTCAAGCTCTACCGCCTCGGCGCGCCCGTCTCCCTGTCGCGCGTGCTTCCGCTGCTCCAGCGGATGGGCGTGGAGGTGGTCGACGAGCGGCCGTACGAGATCGACCGCGACAACGACCCGGCGACCAAGGACGCCTGGATCTACGACTTCGGCCTGCGCTACACGCCCTCGCCCGAGGTCGACAGGGACGAGTTCAAACGGCTCTTCCAGGACGCGTTCGGCGCCCTGTGGGCCGGGCGGGTGGAGAGCGACGGGTTCAACGGGCTCGTCCTGGCCGCCGGGCTGACCTGGGAGCAGGCCGAGATCCTGCGCGTCTACGCCAAGTATCTGCGCCAGGCGGGCACCACGTTCAGCCAGGAGTACATCGAGCGGGTGCTGATGGGCAACGTGCGGCTCGCCCGGCTGCTGGTGCGCCTGTTCGAGGCCAGGCTCAACCCCCGGCGCCCGGCAGAGGTCCGCTCCGACCTGTCCGACGCGCTGCACGAGGAGATCCTCGCCGCCCTGGACGACGTGGCCTCGCTGGACGAGGACCGGATCCTGCGGGCCTACCTGGAGATGATCCGCGCCACCCTGCGGACCAACTACTTCCAGCGGGTCGACGGCGAGCGCAAGCCGTACGTCAGCCTGAAGCTCGACTCGCCGTCGATCAGCGTACTGCCGCTGCCCCGGCCCAAGTTCGAGGTGTTCGTCTACTCGCCCCGGGTCGAGGGCGTGCACCTGCGCTTCGGCAAGGTCGCGCGGGGCGGGCTGCGCTGGTCGGACCGGATGGAGGACTTCCGTACGGAGGTGCTCGGCCTGGTGAAGGCCCAGATGGTGAAAAACACCGTCATCGTTCCCACCGGCTCCAAGGGCGGCTTTGTCGTAAAAAATCCGCCAAAGTCAGGGTCGCGGGAGGACACCCTGGTCGAGGGCATCGCCTGCTACCGGATGTTCATCTCCGGCCTGCTCGACCTCACCGACAACCTCGTCGACGGCGAGGTGGTCCCGCCCGCCGACGTCGTCAGGCACGACGGTGACGACACCTACCTGGTGGTCGCCGCCGACAAGGGCACCGCCACGTTCTCCGACATCGCCAACGCGGTGGCCAAGGAGTACGGCTTCTGGCTGGGCGACGCCTTCGCCTCCGGCGGCTCGATCGGCTACGACCACAAGGCCATGGGCATCACCGCCAGGGGCGCCTGGGAGTCGGTCAAGTACCACTTCCGCACGACCGGCGTCGACATCCAGAGCACCGACTTCACCGTGGTCGGAGTCGGCGACATGTCCGGTGACGTGTTCGGTAACGGCATGCTGCTCTCCCAGCACATCCGGCTGGTCGCGGCGTTCGACCACCGGCACATCTTCGTCGACCCCCAGCCGGACGTCGCCAGGAGCTACGCCGAGCGCGCCAGGCTGTTCGCGCTGCCCCGCAGCTCCTGGGAGGACTACGACGCCTCGCTCATCTCGAAGGGGGGCGGCGTCTGGCCCCGTACGGCCAAGTCGGTCCCCGTCTCCGCGCAGATGCGCGCCGCGCTCGGCATCGACGGCGACGTGACGTCGCTGGCCCCCGGCGACCTGATCAGCGCCATCCTGCGGGCCCCGGTCGACCTGCTGTGGAACGGCGGCATCGGCACCTACGTCAGGGCGTCGAGCGAGTCCAACGCCGACGTCGGCGACAAGGCCAACGACGGCCTGCGGGTCACCGCCGCCGAACTGCGCTGCAAGGTGATCGGCGAGGGCGGCAACCTGGGCTTCACCCAGCTCGCCCGGATAGAGTTCGCGCTCAACGGCGGCCTGGTCAACACCGACTTCATCGACAACTCCGCCGGGGTGGACACCTCCGACCACGAGGTCAACATCAAGATCCTGCTGGACCGGGCCGTCCGCGACGGGAGGCTCACCGACAAGCAGCGCAACCAGCTCTTCCTCGACATGACCGACGAGGTGGCCGGGCTGGTCCTGCGCGACAACTACGACCAGAACGTGGTGCTGGCCGCCGCCCGCGAGCAGGCTCCCGAGATGCTGCACATCCACTCGCGCCAGCTGCGCAGGCTGGAGCGGGCCGGGCTGCTCAACCGGCAGCTGGAGTTCCTGCCGTCGGACAAGATGCTCGCCGAGCGCCGCCAGGCACGGCTCGGGCTGACCGCGCCGGAGTTCTCGGTGCTGCTCGCCTACACCAAGCTGGTGGCCGACGCCGAGATCCTCGCCTCCGACCTGCCCGACGACCCCTACCTGGAGTCCTGGCTGGTGTCCTACTTCCCGTCGGCGCTGCGCGACCCCGGGCTCCGCGCCTACATGGACACCCACCCGCTCCGCAAGGAGATCATCACCACCGGCGTGGTGAACGACCTGGTCAACTCCAGCGGGACCACCTTCATGTTCCGCCTCGGCGAGGAGAGCGGAGCGTCCACCCCCGACATCGCCCGCGCCTACCTGGTCACGCGGGAGGTCTTCGACATGCCCAGCCTCTGGCGCCAGATCGAGGAGCTGGACAACAAGGTCGACACCTCCACCCAGATCGCGATGGAGCTGGAGGCCCGCAAGCTCGTCGAGCGGGGCACCCGCTGGCTGCTGGGCAACCGGCGCCCGCCGCTCGACCTGGCCTCCACCGTCGGCTTCTTCGCCAAGGGCATGAACGGCCTGCTGCCGCACCTGCCCAAGCTGCTGACCGGGTCCGACCTGTCCGCGTTCGAGGAGCGGCGCGACGGTTTCGTCTCCCGGGGCGTCCCGTCCGAGCTGGCCGAGCGGGTCGCCGCCATGGTGCCCGCCTACTCCACGTTCGACCTGGTCGAGGTGGCCTGGCGCACCGGCCGTCCCGTGCACGACGTCGCCGAGGTCTACTTCGACCTCGCCGACCGGCTCCAGCTCTCCAGGCTGCGCGAGCGCGTCGTCGCGCTGCCCAGGGACAGCCGCTGGAACTCCATGGCGCGGGCCGCGCTTCGCGACGACCTCTACGCCGCGCACGCCGCGCTCACCCACAACGTCCTGACGCACAGCACGCCCGGGCTGTCCCCCGAGGAGCGCCTGGCGCGCTGGACCGAGGCCAACTCGGCGGCGGTCTCGCGGGCGCGGCAGACCCTGTCGGAGATCTGGGAGAGCGACAACTTCGACCTCGCGACGCTGTCGGTGGCACTGCGCGCGATCCGCACGCTGGTGGCCACCATCAACCTCCCGCACGCCGACGCCTGACCCGCCCGGCACGCGGCCGGGCCCCTCACCGGGCCCGGCCGCGCGCCACGTCCCCGGCGCGGCGGGTCCGGCCGCGAAAGGGGCGGTGCGGCGGTTCCGGTCGCGGGAAAGGCAGCGCGGCGGGGAAGGACGGCCGGGCGGGTCCGGCGTGCGGGTTACGCCACGGTCACCTTGGTGAGGCCGCCGAGATAGCCGATGACCTTGGCCGGCCGGCCGCTGCTCTTGGCCGGGACCGTGCTCACGTACAGCTGCGTCTCCACCGTGCGCAGCTCCTTGGGGATGAACCGCTCCTTCGTCAGCCTCCGGGCCTCGGGCGGTATCTGGATGTCCGACCCGCACGGCGTGATCTTGATCGTCCGCGTCGTCGTCCTGATCAGGGAGTAGAGGACGAGCGCGCCGCCGTCGGCGGTGCGCAGCGCGTGCACGGGGTATTCGCTCGCGGCGAAGATCGAGTCGTAGCTCAGGCAGTCGTCCGTCTTCCCGTCCGTCCGCCGTCTCGTGATCTCGTCGGCGAAGCCGGTGGTGTGCGGGCCCGCCTCGATCAGTCCCGCCGCGAACCCCCGCTCGCCCTCCTCGGCCGAGGTCGCGTGCAGCGGGGCCATCAGCCGCGGGCTGATGGCCAGCGTCGCGTCCTCCTCGCCCAGCGCCGTCGCGTACCCCTCCGCGTCCGTGACGACCACCGGGGGCCGGACGCCCTCGTCGAGCAGCGAGGTCGAGCTGACCTGCCAGTCCTCCATGTCGTCCCGCATCAGGGTCAGCACGGCGGTGCGGACCCGGCCCGAGGGCTCCTCGCGGTCCACGATCGCGGCGAACCAGAGCGGGCCCCGCTGGTTGCGCGGGACCAGCAGCCGGGGCGTGCCCCACGTGTAGTGGGGGAGGGCCTCGGCGGAGCCGTTGAAGGCCGCCGAGGTGAGGGCTCTCTGCCCGTCGCGGGTCTGCTCCTGCATGAGCCTGCGGTCGGCGTCCAGGTGCGGCACCGCCGCTCCCAGCACCCCGTCGGCGCCCACGACGCCCGCCAGCGCCTTCGCCGCCTCGGCGAGCGTGACCGGGGGCGGCGAGGGGACGGACGCGGCGGAGGTGGCCGGCGTGACACCGTCGCCGGTCGAGGGGCTCCGTTCCGGCGGGGCTTCGCCGGGACCGGAGCACGCCGCGGTCGCGGCGGTCACGGTGATCAACGCCAGCGCGAGTGCGAGCGCACCCCGTCGCCCGTGTTCGCGCACGTCCACCTCCCGATGCTCCCCGATGCTCCCCCGATGCGGGCCATGCTAGCCATGGTGGGGGAGCGCGCCGTACACGATGGGGTTCGGAGGTCGCGTACCCTTTACAGACGTGGCACTCATCGATCCGGCAGAACAGATCAACGAGCTTACCGGGACGCTGAACAGCATCCAGGACGTGCTCGACCTCGGCGCGATGCGCAAGCAGATCGAGGAGCTGGAGGATCAGGCCGCCGCGCCCGATCTGTGGAACGACCAGGATCGCGCCCAGAAGGTCACCAGCAGGCTCTCCTACCTCCAGGGCGAGGTCAACAGGATCGAGTCGCTGGGGCAGCGGCTGGACGACCTCTCCGTCCTGTACGAGCTGGCGGCCGACGAGGAGGACGACGACACGCGGGAGGAGGCCGACCGCGAGCTGGAGTCCCTGAAGAGCGACATCGGCGCCCTGGAGGTCCGCACCCTCCTGTCCGGCGAGTACGACGCCCGCGAGGCGGTCGTCACGATCCAGTCCCAGGCGGGTGGCGTGGACGCCGCCGACTGGGCCCAGATGCTCCAGCGGATGTACCTGCGGTGGGCCGAGCGCAAGGGCTACCCGACCGACGTCTACGAGACCTCCTACGCGGAGGAGGCCGGGATCAAGTCGACGACCTTCACGGTCAAGGCCCCCTACGCCTACGGCACGCTCCGCGGCGAGCACGGCACCCACCGCCTGGTCCGCATCAGCCCGTTCGACAACCAGGGGCGCCGCCAGACCTCCTTCGCGGGCGTCGACGTGGTGCCGGTCGTGGAGACGACCGACCACATCGACATCAACGAGGACGACCTGCGCGTCGACGTCTACCGCTCCTCGGGCCCCGGCGGCCAGGGCGTCAACACGACCGACTCCGCGGTCCGCCTGACCCACCTGCCCACCGGCATCGTGGTCTCCTGCCAGAACGAGCGCTCGCAGCTGCAGAACAAGGCGACCGCGATGGCGGTCCTGCAGGCCAAGCTGCTGGAGCGCAAGCGTCAGGAGGAGAAGGCGGCGCTGAACGAGATCCGGGGCGAGTCGACCACGTCGTGGGGCACCCAGATCCGCAACTACGTGCTCCACCCGTACCAGATCGTCAAGGACCTGCGGACGGGCGCCGAGGAGGGCAATCCGAGCGGGGTGCTCGACGGCGACCTGGACAGCTTCATCGAGGCCGAGATCCGCTGGACCCGCCGCCAGGAGTCGGGCGCCGACGAGTGAGGCGTCCGCCCTCGCCTCCGGGGGACCTCTCGCCTCCGGGAGACGGGTAGGGCGTTCTCTCCCGTCCCCGGAAGCCGGGAGCCGAACGCGTGAGGCCGGGGCCGGCGAGGAGCGAGGAGACCGTCTTCTCCCGATCCTCCCGCCGCCTTCGTCCCGTCCCCGGGTCCCTGTTCCCCCGGCCCGTCGAGGAGCCTGCTCACGGGCGCCCCTGAGCGCCCGTGAAGCGATCTCCGCCAGCGGGCCCGGGATCCCTCCAAGAGGGCGGTCAGGCGCCGCTGAGGTGCTTCAGGGCCAGGGTGAGAAAGAAGAGCGCGAGGAGCACCAGCGACAGGAGCGCGGGGGTCATGCCTCCGAAGCCGTTGTTGTGCATCCGGTCGCGGTACGCGCGGCAGCGGGGGCAGCGGCCTTCGGCCACAGGGTGAGCGCACCCCGCGCAGACCAGGTCTTCACAGCTCATGACGTCCTCCCTCTTCGAGGTCAGAACTACTTTATGCGGTCGTTACCGGGCGCCGAATCGTTTTGTTTCCGTTATGGGCTTTCCATGCCAGTCTTCCCCCTAGACTGGGCTCCGGCCAACCGGAACGTCGATCGAGAGTAAAAGACCGGCGCCCCCCGGCCGGCGAGAGGCGGAAGTGGCCCTCTGCCACTCCTGCGACCGTCCTAACCCCTAGACTGGCATGCCGTGATGCGCCCGTGATCCATTTTGATAATGTCACCAAGGTCTACGCGAACCAGAACCGGCCCGCGCTGGACCACGTCAGCGTCGACGTCGACAAGGGCGAGTTCGTGTTCCTCGTCGGCCCCTCGGGGTCCGGGAAGTCGACCTTTCTCCGGCTGGTCCTGAAGGAGGAACGCCCCAACTCGGGTGCGATCCACGTGGCCGGCAAGGACCTCGCCCGACTGTCCAACTTCAAGATCCCGCACCTGCGCCGCCGGATCGGATGTGTCTTCCAGGACTTCCGGCTGCTCCCGAACAAGAACGTGTACGAAAACGTCGCGTTCGCTCTGGAGGTCATCGGCAAGCCCCGGCGTTTCATCCGTAAGGTGGTCCCGGAGGTCGTCGAGCTGGTCGGCCTCGAGGGCAAGGCACACCGGATGCCCGACGAGTTGTCCGGTGGCGAGCAGCAGCGGGTCGCGATGGCCCGGGCGTTCGTCAACCGGCCGATGATCCTGCTGGCCGACGAGCCGACCGGAAACATCGACCCCGCGACGAGCATCGGCATCATGAAGGTGCTCGACCGGATCAACCGGACCGGCACCACGGTCGTCATGGCCACGCACGACGCGGCCATCGTCGACTCCATGCGCAAGCGGGTGGTGGAACTGGAGGACGGAAAGATCGTCCGTGACCAGTCGCGAGGCGTGTACGGCCAGGCGTACTGACACCAGGACCGGATAGAGCGACAGGAAGAGCATGCGGGCAAACTTCATCTTCTCCGAGGTCTGGATCGGCCTCCGCCGCAACCTCACGATGACCATCGCGGTCATCGTGACCGTGGCGATCGGCATGGCGTTGCTGGGCGTCGGTCTGATGATCAACTCCCAGATCAACAGCATGAAGGACTTCTGGGCGGACAAGGTCGAGGTCTCGGTCTTCCTGTGCAAGAAGAACGATCCCTTCCCGCAGTGCAAGGGCAGCGGCGGCGTGAACGCCCAGGAGCAGGCCGAGCTGAAGTCGACCATCGAGGGCATGTCCCAGGTCGAGACGGTCACCGTGGAGAACGCGACCGAGGCCTACAAGAACTTCCGGGACCAGAACGCCAACAACACCGTGCTGCTCTCGGCCATCCAGGTCGAGGACATGCCCGAGTCGCTGCGGGTCAAGCTCAAGGACCCCGAGGCGTACGGGCCGGTGATCGAGGCGGTCAAGGGCGCCCCGGGGGTCTCCAACGTGGTCAACCAGAAGGAGCTCCTGGAGAAGTTCTTCGGGCTGCTGGAGAAGCTCCGCTGGGCGGCCCTGGTGGTGGCGATCATCCTGGTCTTCGCGGCCACGCTGCTGATCGGCAACACGGTCCGGCTCTCGGCGTACAACCGCAGGCGGGAGACCGGCATCATGCGGCTGGTGGGTGCCTCCAACCTCTACATCCAGCTCCCGTTCGTGATGGAGGGCGTCATCGCCGGCCTGATCGGCGGTGTGCTGGCCGCGATGCTGTTGATCGTCAGCAAGGTCTTCCTCTTCGACGGGGTGCAGCTCTACCTCTCTCCCAACAGCCAGCTGTCCTGGGAGACGGTCGCCTCGGTGATCAGTGTCACCATGGTCTTCGGCGTGCTCATCTGTGTGCTGGCCTCCTTCGTCACCCTTCGCCGCTACCTGCGTGTGTGACGATCCCGTGGCCCCGTCGGCTGTGACAGTCCCGCGAGCGCGGCGCGTCCGCGCGCCGATCCAGGTCCCGCCCGCGCTCGCGGGCGCGGCCCGTGGCTCCGGTCACCGGTAGGCTCCAGGCATGCCACGTGAGACCGGGCGTAAGGTAATCGCCCAGAACAAGCGTGCCTGGCACGACTACCACATCGAGGACACCTACGAGGCTGGTCTCGTGCTCCAGGGCACGGAGGTCAAGTCGCTGCGGCTCGGCCGTGCCTCCCTCCTCGACGGGTACGCCGTCATCAAGGACGGCGAGGCCTGGCTGATCAACGTCCACATCCCCGAATACACCATGGGGACCTGGACCAACCACGCCGCGCGCCGCACCCGCAAGCTCCTGCTGCACCGCAAGGAGATCGACAAGCTGGTCTCCAAGACCAAGGAGGGCGGCCTGACCCTGGTGCCGCTCGCCATCTACTTCAAGGACGGCAAGGCCAAGATAGAGATCGGCCTCGCCAAGGGAAAGAAAGACTGGGACAAGCGGCAGACGCTGGCCGAGAACCAGGCCAAGCGGGAGATGGCGCGCGCGCTCAGGCACAGGAACAGGTGATCGTGAGGGGCAGGGCCCGGCGAACCGCCGCCGCCGCGCTCGCGCTGGTGGCGACGGCTCCCATGCTGTCCGCGTGCTTCGAGGAGCCCTCGGCCCACGAGGCGGTGCGCGACTTCCTGATCGGCTGGCAGACGGGCGACTACGCCGCCGCGGCCAGGCGCACGGACGGCGACCAGAAGGTGGTCAGCCGGGCGCTGGAGGACGCCAAGCTCCAGCTCGACGCGGCCTCGTTCCGCTTCAACGTCAAGAGCATGCGGCGCGCGGCGGACGAGGTCGAGGCCGACTTCGACGCCGAGGTCGACCTGGGGGAGAACAATCCCCTGTGGGAGTACGAGGGCAAGCTGCCGCTCCACCTGGTCGACGGCCAGTGGCGGGTGCGCTGGTCGCCCAGCGTCCTGCACCCCCAGCTGCGCGAGGGTGAGCGGTTCGCGGTGAAGGTCACCCCCGAGGGCCGCCAGCCGATCCTCGACCGCAACGGTGACCCGCTGCAGGAGAAGGCCGTCCTGCACGTGGCGAGCGTGGTGCCGTCCAACCTGAAGCAGGGCGAGGCGGACGAGCTCTGCGAGAAGCTCTCCAAGATGACCGGCTTCCCGCAGGACCGCCTGCTGAGCCGGATCCGCTCCGCGCCGCCCAACCTCCAGGTGCCGCTGGTCACCTTCAGCCGTACGAAGTTCCGGCAGCTGCAGGGGCAGCTGGAGGCGATCCCCGGCATCACCCTGTCCGCGCAGGAGCAGGCGGTGGCCCCCGCCTCGCCCACCCAGATCGTCGGCACCGTCACCGCCGTCACCGCGGAGAGCGAGCAGCAGCTCGGCGGCCCGCAGCGGGCCGGCGACACGGTCGGCAGGGCCGGCCTGCAGAAGGCCTACCAGGAACATCTGACCGGCTCGACCGACACCCGTGTGATCACCGTCGACCTCAAGACGCTCAAGGTGACCGAGCTCAAGAAGTGGCGGCCCGACCGCGCCACCTCGCCGGTCCGGACCACGCTCGACCGCTCCCACCAGAAGGCGGCCGACAGTGCGCTGCTGGGCGGGACTCCCGGCATGCTGGTCGCGGTCCAGGCCTCGACCGGCGACATCCTGGCGGTGTCGAGCACCGAGCAGTACAACAGCCAGGACAGGCCCGCCCTCGCCGGGAGGTTCCCCGCCGGGACCACGTTCTCGATCATGACCGTCGAGGGCATGCTCAGGGCGAAGATCGACCCCAAGCAGAAGGTGGCCTGCCCGGCCGACAGGTCCGTCGGGGGGGCGGCGTTCCACCAGGAGGGCGGGCCCGCGGGGGGCTCTCCGAGCCTGCAGGCCAGTTTCGCCACCGGCTGCGTGACCGCGCTCGCCTCGCTGGCCCGCAGGATCAACGGCTCGGAGCTGACGGCCGACGCCGCGAAGTTCGGCATCGGGGTGCCCTGGAGCCTCCCGCTGAAGTCGTTCAGCGGTTCGGTGAACTCCAGGAAGCCACTGAAGAACGACGCGGCCACGGCCAAGGCCATCACCGGGCAGAACGTCCGGGTCAGCCCGCTGTCCATGGCGCTGGTCGCGGGGGCCGTCGCCTCCGGCACCTGGCGCCCGCCGGTCCTGGTCACCGAGCCCAAGACGGCCGACCCCACGACCGACACCAAGCCGACGAAGGTCCCCGACCCGGTCAAGCTGGACGACAAGACGGTCGAGACCCTCCGCGCCTTCATGCGCAGCGGGGTGACCGGGGGCTCCGCGCGGACCGCCGCGGCCCCCGGTGACCCCGTTCACGGCATCACCGCCTCCGTCATGCAGAACCGCAAGCCGCTCTCCTGGTTCGTCGGGTGGCAGGGGGACGTGGCCGTCGCCGTGCTGACGCAGAGCCCGGACGCCGCGGCGGGGGCGACCGTCGCCGGGCGCTTCTTCCAGGGGCTGCACGCCGGGCTGTGACGCTGCGGAATATTCTTTTCACCCTGAGCAACCATGGAGTGTCTTGTTTGCGTCCTTCTAAGTGACCGGGCTCCGCTTGGGGGGTTGCGGACCCGGTCGCTGTGATGAGATCAGGGCTTCATCTCGGGGGAGGCCCTGCCGTCAGGACCGGCTCGACCCTGCCGGTCAACCCCGGGGACGCTCGCGATTCGCGGGTGTCCCCGGGGTTTCGGCGTTCGGGGTTCCGGCGCGCCCGGTGGGAATTCGATTCGCGCCGGCCGTGTTGTAAGGGGTATCTTCGGATAGCTCGGCCCCTCGGGGTCGCGTTGAAAACTCAACAGGGGGTGACTGGTTTCGACTTTGGCTTTTCAAGTCAGGTGAAGCGGGTCGAGGACTGCGGACATAACCTCGTTAACACTGTGACCGCGACCAACAAGTGCCAATAAGACGCACTCCGAAGTCAGCCAGGGCAACCTGGCACTCGCCGCCTAAGCAGCGAGTGACTTCTGCCGGCCCGGGAGCGCCTCCGGCCCGGATCCGGCATCGCTAGGAGGCTCAACCGATCGACCCGGCCACGGGGAAGATCGGGAAATCTTACAGTGGCTGAGCCCGTCGGCAACTTGCCTGCGTGATTGCCGGGGCTGAGAAAAGCACAGCAGGCTCCACCCGGAGAAGCCCTGTCTTGGAGTTGAAGGACGCGGGTTCGATTCCCGCCACCTCCACCCCCGTTCCGCATCGAACCGTGCGGAACAGATCGCCGAAGGGCGGTCGGGCCGGCGCCACCGCCGCCCCGACCGCCCTTGGTCTTTGTCGCGAAGGTCTTCGTACGGTGGTCTTGCCGGCCCTTCAACGGCTTCGACGCGTGTTCCCCAGCGGACACGGATCGGGTTCCAACCCGTCGCGAACTACGGCTCCAGCTCGTGGAGCCGCTTGGCGATCTCGTTCACGTCGTCCAGCTCTCCCGTGGTGACGGCGATCACGGGGGCCTCGGCCGCGTCCGCGTCGGTGCCGCTCAGCGTCTCGCCGTTCAGCTCCAGGAAGACCACGGCGGAGGTCCAGCCGAGCCGCTTGTTCCCGTCGACCAGGGGATGGCCGATGATCAGGCTCTGCATCAGCGCCGCCGCCTTGGTCCACAGGTCGGGGTAGGCGTCATCTCCGAACACGCTGGTCTGCGGTCTGAGCACCGCCGCGTGCAACTGGCCGCCGTCTCGCAGGCCGACCGAAGGCAGGATCTCCTCGGCGATGGCCAGGACGTCGGCCTTCGTGAGGTAGACGGTCACCTGGAGAGCCTGTCCAAGAGTTCGGCGTCACGCTTGGCGACCTTGCGGGCGATGGCTCGCACCGCGCTGGTCTGCCTGCGCGCCAGGTGCTCCTCGATGGCGATCAGGATCTCGGCGTTGAGGCTGTTGTCGCTCTCGTCGGCGACGGCGCGCAGCCGCCGGTGGGTCTCGTCGGGAAGGCGAAGGCGAAGGTCCATGATGGGATGGTATCCAACAGTGGTATCAAAAAATGGTGTCATTTTCCGGGGCCTCGTTCTCGGGGAACTCGCCCTCCGGTCGTCCGCGACAGAGTCGTGAGCGTAGCATTTATGTTACGCTCGCGATGGAGGTGGACTCTGATGCCCGGTCTGTTCTGGGAGGATTTGCAGCGAGATCTGGAAGACCCCGGATTCCTGCGCGAGTACGTCGCGGAGTCCGTCAGGATCGCGGCGACCGATGCGATCATCAACGCTCTTGATGAGGCGCGAATGTCGGCCGGTTTGTCGAAGGCCGAGCTGGCGCGGGCGATCGGCACCGAGCCCGCGACCGTGCGGAGACTGTTCTCCTCCGGCAACACCAATCCGACCTTGGGTACGCTCTCTGCCGTGGCGGCGGTGTTAGGGCTGCGCATAACGGTGGAACCGTTGTCCGCGGTCGATCGGGAGACGGTCACCGAACCTCTCCGCTCGGGACGTACGACAGAGGAGGGCGCCCGCAAGATCGCCGGAATGCGGGACGGCCGCCGGCAAAGGTCCATCCCCGCGTAGGGAGGCGTTCAGGCGATCGAGCGTGGGTTGCGGGACAGGTATTCTTCGCCAAGGTCCCGCACCGCGTCATAGTCGTTCGGAGAGAGCGTCGTGCGGTACGGCTTGTCGAGCCCGGTGAGCACCACGAGAAATGGCTTGTCGGCCTCTTTGGCCTCGTAGTCCAGCAGGCAGTACAGGCGATAGTGATGGCGCCCCTTGCCGCCCCCGGGTTTGGGACCGTCCAGGCGGACCTCGAAGTGACCCGCCATGTCGCCATGCATCGCCTCCCAGTAACCGCCTCCAGAAAAGCGGGATGGTGGTGCTGTCGCAACGGCGACCAGGACCGCGGCGAATTTGGCGCGAACACTCGTGGGGCAGGCGGTGAGGAACTTTCTGCCCGGTATCGTCTCGGCCGGATCGTCGTCAGGATGCCGTCGGAAGAAGGCGATCTCATGCGGGTCCTCGCGACGGGGCCGAAGGCGTGGGGCGAGTGCGTCACGTTGAGTGACTTTATCGTCGCAACACGGTTCGTAGTCGAGACTCCGTTCATTTACGAACGGTCACCAACCCTCGACAGGTTCCATCGGTGACCGGTGACCGGTGACCGGTGCGCCCCGCGACCCCGGGGATCCGTAGGTCGTACGGGGCGCGCCCGCCGGCGGTGATACGGGCCTCAGGACACGTCGACCCAGTCGAGGGTGCGTTCGACCGCCTTCTTCCAGCCGGCGTAGCCGGTGGCCCGCTGCTCGTCCGACCACTGGGGCTCCCAGCGGCGGCCCTCCTGCCAGTTCTGCTTGAGCTCGTCGGTCGACTTCCAGAAGCCGACCGCCAGCCCCGCCGCGTACGCGGCCCCCAGGGCGGTGGTCTCGGCCACGACGGGCCGGGAGACGGGCACGCCGAGCACGTCGGCCTGGATCTGCATGCACAGGTCGTTCGCGGTGACGCCGCCGTCGACGCGCAGCACGTCGAGGGCGACGCCGGAGTCCTGCCGCATCGCCTCGACCACGTCGCGGCTCTGGTAGCAGATGGACTCCAGGGTGGCCCGCGCGAGGTGGGCGTTGTTGTTGAAGCGCGACAGGCCGACGATGGCGCCCCGGGCGTCGGACCGCCAGTACGGGGCGAAGAGGCCGGAGAAGGCGGGGACGAAGTAGACGCCGCCGTTGTCCTCGACCTGCCGGGCGAGCGCCTCGCTCTGCGCGGCTCCCGAGATGATGCCGAGCTGGTCGCGCAGCCACTGCACGGCGGAGCCGGTCACCGCGATGGAGCCCTCCAGCGCGTACACCGGCGGCTCCTCGCCGAAGCGGTAGCAGACGGTGGTGAGCAGGCCGTTCTGGGACCGTACGAGCTCGGTGCCGGTGTTGAGCAGCAGGAAGTTGCCGGTGCCGTAGGTGTTCTTGGCCTCGCCGACGCCGAAGCAGACCTGCCCGACGGTGGCGGCCTGCTGGTCGCCGAGGTCGCCGGAGAGCGGGACCTCCCCCTTCAGCGGGCCGGTCGCCCGGGTGGTGCCGTACAGGCCGGGGTGGGAGGAGGGGGCGATGGACGGCAGCATCTGACGGGGGATGCCGAAGAACGACAGCAGCTCGTCGTCCCAGTCGAGGGTCTCCAGGTCCATCAGCATCGTGCGGCTGGCGTTGGTCGGATCGGTGACGTGCACGCCGCCGTCGGTGCCGCCGGTCAGGTTCCACAGCAGCCACGTGTCGGTGTTGCCGAAGATCGCGTCTCCCGCCTCGGCCGCCTCGCGCACGCCGTCGACGTTCTCCAGGATCCACTGGATCTTGCCGCCGGAGAAGTACGTCGCCGGGGGCAGGCCCGCCTTGCGGCGGATGACGTCGCCCCTGCCGTCGCGGTCCAGGGCGGAGGCGATCCGGTCGGTGCGGGTGTCCTGCCAGACGATCGCGTTGTGGTACGGGCGCCCGGTCTTCCGGTTCCAGACCACCGCGGTCTCGCGCTGGTTGGTGACGCCGAGCGCGGCCAGGTCGGAGGCGGCCAGGCCCGCCCTGTTCATCGCGGTCTCGATCACCGCCCTCGTGCGCTCCCAGATCTCCGTGGGGTTGTGCTCCACCCATCCGGCCCGGGGCAGGATCTGCTCGTGTTCGAGCTGGTGGCGGCCTATCTCGTTACCGCCGTGATCGAAGATCATGAATCGGGTGCTCGTCGTTCCCTGGTCGATCGCTCCGACGAAGTCAGGCATGGATGGTGCCTCCTCTGTGAGACTCTCCGGGAGATCTGCCGCTCTCCCCGTAACGGTTCCCGGCCCCGCCTGGACGAGGGCCGTCACCCGCCCTCGTTCAGGCGGGGGTGGCCCCCTCGTCGGACGGCACCCGCCCCACCTCGGGCTCGGTGTCCTCGGGGGGAAGGAACCTGGCGATCAGGACCTGGTACAGGAACGCCCCGATCAGGGCCCCGATGACGGGTGCCACGATCGGCACCCAGAAGTAGAGCTGGCCGTACTGATCCTGCCAGGCGGTCTCGTATCCGGTGAGGTACGAGGCGAGTCGCGGACCGAAGTCGCGGGCGGGGTTGATGGCGTACCCGGCGTTGGTGCCCCAGGCCATCCCGATGGCCACCACGATCAGGCCGACCACGAAGGGGGCCAGGTTGGCCATGGGCGCCGAGTTGCGCGCGTCGGAGACGGCGAGGATGAGCAGGAGCAGGATCGCGGTGCCGATCACCTGGTCGCGGAAGGCGCCCCAGGTGCCGATGGGCAGGCTCCCGTTGCCGGGCAGGGTCGAGAAGACGCCCTGGGTCTTGATCGTGAGCCCGGGGTCGGCCTTCTGCAGCACCTCGCTGTAGTTGAAGCGCACGATGAGCGCCGCCACGAACGCGCCCGCGGTCTGTGCCAGGGAGTACGGCAGGACCTTGCGCCAGGAGAACCCCTTGAAGGCGGCGAGCGCGATGGTGACGGCGGGGTTGAGGTGGGCCCCGCTGGTGCGGGCGGCGACGTAGACGCCCAGGGTCACTCCGAGTCCCCACGCCCAGGCGATGCTGTCGTGGTCGCCGATCTCGGCCGCCACGACCTGGGCCACCACCGCCACCCCGAACAGAATCAGGATCATGGTGCCCGCGAACTCGGCCGCCAGCTCGCCGACAAGCCCCCGATTCTTCAGGCGTTCCGCCATCTTTCCCCCTCACGACGCCGCTCGGATGCCCGGACGGTAAGCGGGAATTTCAGGGCAGTCAACGGTAACGTGACGAAATTATTGAATTTTGGTCAACAATCTAAGGTGTCGGTAACGAGACCGAAATGTGGTATGACGTCCGCACTTGCGGTGTCTCCGCTGAGTGAGAGCCCCGTCACCGTCCGGCGTCTCCGGGTGTGGAGGGCCCACGTCCCGGCTGAGCCGCGCGGTGCCGCGCGGTGCCGCCGAGAGCCGCTCCGGCGGGAACCTTTGCCGGGCGTGGAGGTCGATCCGCAGGTCAGAGGGGGATGAGAAGCGTATCGTCAGTGCGCTTTGGAGGAATTCGATGGGCCGTCTCAGAGTGGGCAGGGCCGGTGTGGTCGTCGTCGCGACAGGAGCCGTGCTGGCCGGATGTGGATCGACGGGTTCGGACGAGGGCGACGTACAGAAGGCCAAGGTGGCGGCCTCGGCGAAGGCGTCGGCCGCCGCCGCCTCGCAGGCCAACCTCCTCAAGGCCAAGACGCAGGCCGCCGCCAAGGTCAAGGCCAACGAGCTCGGGCAGGTGCCCGTCCTCATGTACCACCGGGTGGTCGACAAGCCCTCCACCCAGGACGACCGCACCCCCAAGCAGTTCCGCACCGAGCTGGAGCGGCTGGCCAAGGAGGACTACGTCGCGGTCACCGCGGCCGAGTTCGTCACCGGGCGCATGGACATCCCGGCGGGCAAGCATCCCGTCGTCCTCACCTTCGACGACTCCTCGCCCTCGCAGTTCGAGCTGGACGGGATGGGGCTGCCCAAGCCGAACACCGCCGTAGCGATCCTCCAGGACGTCGCCAAGACCTACCCGGGCTTCCGCGGCGTTGGAACGTTCTACGTCACGCGCGACATGTTCGGCAAGGCGACGCCCGAGGAGGGGGCGCAGATGCTCCTCTGGCTCACCGACAAGGGCTTCGACATCGGCAACCACACCCGCGACCACCTCAGCCTGGGCGGCAAGCCGAAGAAGGCGGTCAACGCGGAGGTGGCGGCGGGCCACCGGCTCATCACCGGCCTGATCAAGGTGCCGCCGGTCACGCTGGCCCTGCCGTACGGCATCCAGCCCGACGGCAAGGCGTGGGGCCGCAAGGGCTCCTCGGGAGACGTCTCCTACGACTACGGCGGCGTGTTCCTCGCCGGTTACACCCCGGCGCTGTCCCCGTTCAACAAGAAGTTCGACCCGCTCGGCATCCCGCGCATCCGCTCGATGGACAAGAAGGGCGACTGCGCCAAGTTCTGCTCCGTGGCCTGGCTCGACTGGCTGAAGACGAACGCCGACGAGCGCTACACCTCCGACGGCGACGTGAAGACGGTCGCCTTCCCCAAGTTCAAGGCGCCCTTCGTGGCCAAGCCCTTCGCCGACCGCGTCCTGCCCTACTGACCCGTCACCTGCCCTACTGACCCGGGAGGCCCGGCCGCCCGATCCCGCCGGCCGGGCGGTCCCGGCCGGCGGTCACGGGGCTTTGCGGCCCCGGCCGGCCCGGCCGGCCTCGATCCGGGGCCCCGAGGTCCCGTCGTCGAGGTCCCGCCATCCCGGAGCCGTCCTGGAGCGCCGCCGTTCTTGAGCCCCGCCGCCCCGGGGTCCCGTCGCCACGGTGGCCACGGTGGCCACGGTGGCCCCCGGCGTGGTCCCCGGGGGGACGCCGGCGTCAGCCGCCGGAGAGCTCCTCGAGGGGAACGACCACGGTGGTCGTCGAGCCGTCGGGGCGCAGGACCTCGACCTTCGCGTCCTGGCCGGGCCTGAGCTGGGCGAGGACCGCCGCCAGCTCCTGAGTCGACGGGGTGGGCATGCCGTCGACCGAGACGATCAGGTCCCCGGACTTGAGCCCCGCCCGCTCCGCGCCGCTGTTGCGCTGCACCCGTACGACGCTGACGCCCGCGGGCTGCCCGTTCATGTCGATCACGGTCCGTACGACGACGCCGAGCGCGGCCCTGCGGGTGTTGGTGACCCTGCCGTCCTTGATGATCTGCGTGGCGACGTCCTTGACGGTGTTGGCCGGGATCGCGAAGCCGATGCCCGGGGCCTGGGCGTTGCCGAGTTCGGGGTTGACGGCGGTCAGGGTCGGCACGCCGACGACCTCGCCCCTGAGGTTGACCAGGGCGCCTCCGCTGTTGCCCGGGTTGATGGGCGCGGAGGTCTGGATGGCGCCGCTGATCGTCGCGCCCGGCGAGCCCTCACCCCCGGGCTCGCTGACCGTGCGGCCCAGCGCCGAGATGATCCCCTCGGTGACGCTGCCCGACAGGCCCAGTGGGTTTCCCATGGCCATCACGATCTCGCCGACCCTCAGCTTGGAGGAGTCGCCGAAGACGGCGGGTTTCAGCCCGGCGGGGTCGTCCACCTTGATCACTGCCAGGTCGCCCAGTTCGAACGAGTCGACCAGCCTCGCGGTGCGCGGGGTGCCGCCGTTGGCGAGCGTGACCTTGAAAGTCCTGGCGCTCCCGACCACGTGGGCGTTGGTGATGACGTGCCCTGCGGTGTCGTACACGATCCCCGAGCCGAGGCCGTCCCCCGTGGTGATCTGCACGATGGACGGCAGCACCCTGGCGATGGTCCGCTCGTACGCGGCCTCCAGGGCGTCCGGGACGGGGCCGGGGGTGGTGGGGGAGCCCCTCGGGGAGGCTTCGGCGGAGGTGCTCGCCGACGCGCCGGGTGTGGGGGCGCCCGGCGAGCCGGCCGTCCCGGGTGTTTGCATTTGCAGGCCCTGACCGCAGCCCGCGAGCGTCATGACGGCGGCCGCCAGTAGCGCGGCGCCTGTCGTTGATCCCCCCATGCAAGGGTATTTGCCCAGCTCAGGAAGGAAGATACGTATTGCGCAGGTTGCTCCGGCTGAGCTTGCCCGTGGGAGTACGCGGCAGCGGGTCGCGGTACTCGATCACCCGGGGGTGCTTGAGGCGGGCCAGCCGGGAGTCGCAGTGGGCCAGCAGCTCGCCGGTGAGCTCCGCGCCGGGGGTGACGCCCGCCGCGGGCTGGACCAGCGCGACGACGCGCTGGCCCCACTCCGGGTCGGGGACGCCGATCACCGCCACGTCCGCGACCGAGGGGTGTTCCTGGAGCACGGCCTCGATCTCGGCCGGGTAGATGTTGACCCCGCCGGAGATGATCAGGTCTGTGCGCCGGTCACAGAGGAACAGGTAGCCGTCCTCGTCCAGGTAGCCGATGTCGCCGGGGGTGTAGAGGGGGCCGCGCATCGTGGAGGCGGTCTTGGACGGGTCGCGGTGGTACTCGAAGCGGTTGATTCCGCCGATGTAGACCATGCCGGGCTCGCCGGGCGGGAGCTCCGCGCCGTCGTCACCGATGATCGTGAACGTGATGCCGTCGATCGCCCGGCCGACGGTGCCCGGCCGCTCCAGCCACTCCGCCGAGGAGACCATCGTGGCCACGGCGGCCTCGGTCGAGCCGTAGTACTCCCACAGCACGGGGCCGAGCCATTCGATCATCGCCTGCTTGGTGGCGGGCGGGCAGGGGGCGGCACCGTGATACAGATGCGTCAATGATGATAAATCGTACTTTGTCCTGATAGAGGCGGGCAGGGCCAGCAGCCGGTGGAACATGGTCGGCACCATGAACGCGTTGGTCACCCGGTGCCGCTCGACCAGCTCCAGCGTCTCCCCGGCGTCGAACCGCTCGGTCACCACGAGGGTGTGCCCGAACTGCAGGGCCATCATCGCCTGCCCGTACGGCGCCGAGTGGTAGAGCTGCGAAAGGAGCAGGTGCACCCCGTCGGGCGGCAGCCCGAAGTGCCGCCAGCCCTTGCGCATCAGGATCGGGTAGAGGTCCTCGGGGCTCAGCTCGATCAGCCGCCGCCGCACGCCCTTGGGCCTGCCGGTGGTTCCCGAGGTGTAGAGCATCATCGACCCGGCCCTGCGCCCCTCGGGCGGTGTGGCCGGCCGCCCCTCGGCGAGGGCGCCGGTCTCCACGAACCCGCCCGGCACCGCGTGCCCGTACCGCTCGGAGCTCACCACCACCCGCGCCGCGCAGTCGGTGACGATGTAACCGACCTCGTCGGCCGTGTAGTGCCAGTTGACCGGGACGTGATAGGCGCCGATCTGGTACGTCGCCAGCATCATCGTGATCGCGTCGACCCCGTTGGGCAGGACCGTCACGACGGTGTCGCCGGGCCGGGTCCCGCGCGCCAGGAGGCCGTGCGAGACCTGGTTGACCCGCTCGTGCAGCTCGCCGTAGGTCGTGCTCGCCGTCGCGGTCGCGTCCCCGGTCGCGTCCGCGGCGGTGGTCGTGGTCGCGTCCGCGACGACGGCGACGCGTCCGGGATCGGCCGCCGCGATCTCGTAGAAGCCCCTCGTAGCCCTCATGGCGCGACCATACAGAACGACATTCTGTTCATGGAAGGGGAAAGACGGTTACCTGGGCTGATGCACACCTCGTGGCCGAAGCGTAATAAAGGACGATGCGTCGAATCTTTCCGAGGTGACATAACCTGGCGCGTATGGCGGACGTCGGCGGCAACTCCTCCGGGCGCTCTCACGAGAGATTCATCCCCTCATATGACGCGCCCACGGCTCCCATACCCGCCATTCCCGCCGAGGACGGTTCGATCATCAGCCCCCGGGTGCCCCGGAGGTTCCCCATCGGCGACGGCGAGGAGACCGCTCTGGTCTCCAGGCCCCCTGGATCGTTCCCTCGCCCCGTGGCCGCGCCCGGCGACCGGCGGGACGAGCCGGAGGCGGACGCCGGTCAGGCGCACGAATCGGGTGCGCTCGGGACGATCCCGGTCAGGCAGGTAGGCGGATCCGCGGGCCCCTGGCGGCCCGACAGGAAAGGGATGCCCGGCCGGCCGGGCACGGGCGCCTCGGCGGGCGCCGGCGACGGACGCGGTGACGTGGCGGCGGGGTGGCCAGGCGCGGCGCAGCGGCCCGAGGTGTTCGCGGAGCCCGGTCTCCAGAGCCGGCCCGGCGGCGCGCAGGGCGGCCCGGAGGCGAGGAGCGGGGCGAAGAGGTCCGGCGGCCTGCTGACGCGGATCGGCGACATCCCGATCCGGGTCGCCTACAGCCTGGGCGCCGCCGTCCTCACCGGTGTCATCGTGGTCCTGATCTTCGTGCTGTTCTCCGGGGACGAGCCCGGCGATCCGGCCGGGGTCGGCCGGGCCGTGCTGCCCACCGCGAAGCCCTCACCGACCGTCTCGCCGATCACACTGCCCGCCCTGCCGGGCGCGACCGCCCTGCGGGTTCTGCCGGGCAGGCCGAGCGTGGTGCTGGGCGCGGTGACCGACACCAGGTCCGCGCTGACCTACGCCAGCCTGGGCGCGCCGTGGGAGACCAAGGCCGTGCCGTCGTTCTCCGTCGGCCAGCAGGTCGGCACGGCCCGGTTGCCGCGTACGGTCATCGCCTCGGGGCCGCTTCCCGGCGCCACCCCGGCCAAGGCCCTCAAGACCGACGCCGACTACCGCAGGGCGGCGCTGAACGCGGTGCGCTGGACGATCCGCAACCACCACCCCGCGGGGGGAAAGGTCGCCTGGACCGCCTCGCAGCGGCCCGCCGGAGGCAAGGGGTGGATGCTCGGCTACCGGGTCACCTACCAGGTCAAGGGCGTGAGGCACACCTCGCAGGCGGCGCTCGCGGTGGTCGACGTCGGCCGCCGCAAGCCCTCCGTGCTCTTCGTGACGGTGCCCGACACGCGCAAGCGGCTCTGGGCCGACATCGCCCCTCTGATGGCGAGCGTCCGCGCCCTCTGACGTTCTCCTACGCCCGCCCGCCCGGCTCGCCGTGGCCGGGATTCTCGGCGATCGGGTTCTCCCCGGCCGTCCACGGAGCCGGCCGGGGCGGGGCGGCGGGGGGTGGCGTACCCGGTGATGAGGGCTCGCGCGTTGTGATGGAAGCACCTTCTAGAATATGGTTCTGGCATTGAATCCTGTCTGGAGGCTGTCATGGCGATCGGGTTGAGCGAGGAGCACGAGGCGCTCCGGGAGTCGGTGACCAGGTGGGCGGAGCGCAACGTCCCGTCCGAGGTCGTGCGCGCCGCCGTCGCGGCCGAGGGTGCGGAGCGCCCCGGTTTCTGGGCGGCGCTGGCCGACCAGGGGCTGCTCGGCCTGCACGTCCCCGAGGAGCACGGCGGCAGCGGCTACGGCCTGCTGGAGACCGCCGTCGCCGTCGAGGCCCTCGGAGAGCGCGTCGCTCCCGGCCCTTACGTTCCCACGGTGCTCGCCAGCGCCGTGATCCTCGCCTCCGACGGCAAGGCCCACGCCGAGCTCCTGCCCGGCCTCGCGGACGGCACGCTGACCGGTGCGGTCGCGCTGGGCGCCTCGATCACCGGCAGCCGGGGCGAGGACGGCGCCCTGACGATCGGCGGCACCGCCGACCTGGTCCTGGGCGGCGCGTCGGCCGACATCCTGGTGCTCCCGGTGAGCACCGACCGCGGTGAGGAGTGGGTCGCGGTGGACGCCTCCGCGGCGACCGTCACCCCGGTCAAGGCGCTCGACCTCACCCGGGGGGTGGCCAGGGTCGAGCTGGACGCGGTCACCGTACCGGCGGGACGGGTCCTCGACGGGCTGCAGGGGCCCGGGGTCCTCAACCTGGCCGCGATCCTGCTCGGCGCGGAGGCCGCGGGCCTCGCGTCGTGGTGCGTGACCGCGGCCGCCGGATACGCCAAGGTCCGCGTGCAGTTCGGCCGCCCGATCGGGCAGTTCCAGGGCGTCAAGCACAAGGCCTCCCGGATGCTCGTCGCCCTGGAGCAGGCCCGCGCGACCGTGTGGGACGCCGCCCGCGCGACGGACGGCACGGGCACCGATGCCGAGGTCGCCGAGGTCGCCGAGGTCTCTGCCGACGAGGTCGCCTACGCCGCCGCGATCGCCGGGGTGGTCGCCCCCGACGCGGCCGTGCTCTGCGCCAAGGACGCCATCCAGATCTTCGGCGGCATCGGCTACACCTACGAGCACGACGCCCACCTGTACTACCGCCGCGCGCTCACCCTGCGGGCCCTGCTCGGTTCCTCGGGGGAGTGGGCCGAGTCGGTCGCCGAGCTCGCCCTGAACGGCGTGAGCCGGGAGCTGGAGATCGAGCTGCCGGAGGAGGCCGCCGAGCTGCGCGAGGGCATCCGCGCCGAGATCGCCGGGTTCGCCGCGCTGGAGGGCAAGGAGCAGAAGCGGGCGCTGGCGGGCGCCGGATACGTCATGCCGCACCTGGCCAGGCCCTGGGGCCGCGACGCCAAGCCGCTGGAGCAGGTCCTCATCTTCCAGGAGCTCAAGGCCGCGAAGGTCAAGCTGCCCCAGATGATCATCGGTGCCTGGGTGGTGCCGTCGATCGCCACGTACGGCACCCCCGAGCAGCAGGAGCGCTTCCTGCCGCCCACGCTGAGCGGCGAGATGATCTGGTGCCAGCTCTTCTCCGAGCCCGGCGCGGGCTCCGACCTGGCGAACGTGCAGATGAAGGCCGAGAAGGTCGAGGGTGGCTGGCGGCTCAACGGCCAGAAGATCTGGACCTCCGTGGCGCACTTCGCCGAGTGGGGCATCTGCATCGCCCGCAACTCCTCCGAGGGCTCCAAGCACGAGGGCATCACCTACTTCCTGGTCGACATGAAGGGCCCCGGCGTCACGGTCAGGCCGCTCACCGAGATGACCGGGGAGAACCTGTTCAACGAGGTCTTCCTCGACGACGTGTTCGTCCCGGACGACCTGGTCGTCGGCGAGGTGGGCCAGGGCTGGAAGGTCGCCAGGAACACGCTGTCCAACGAGCGGGTCTCGCTCTCGTCGGGTTCCGGCGGCACCGGCTCGTCCGTCCCCGACCTGCTCGGCCTGGCCGGGCGCCTGGGCCGCGAGCTCACCCCCGCCGAGCGTCAGGAGCTGGCGCGCGTCGTCTGCGAGGGCCACTCGATCGCCGCGCTCGGGCTGCGGGTGACCCTGAAGCAGCTGACCGGCCTGGAGCCCGGCGCCGACGCCTCGGTCCGCAAGCTGCTGTCGACCTCGCACGCCCAGCACGTCTCGGAGTGCGCGGTCTCGCTGCTCGGTTCCTCGGCCGTCATCGCCGCCGACATGAAGCTCGGCGACGCGGGCTACTGGAACCGCGCGGTGCTCTCCACCCGGGCCATGACGATCTACGGCGGCACCACCGAGGTGCAGCTCAACATCATCGCCGAGCGCATGCTCGGACTGCCCCGCGACCCCGAGCCGGGCAAGTGAGCCGCCTTTCACCGTAGGGGCCCGCTCTCCCCGCGCCGTCGTGAGGCGTGTTCCCGCCCGCCCGTGTTCCCGCCCGCCCGTGATCCCGCCCGCCCGTGATCCCACGGGCGGGCGCCCCCGGCCAGAGCCCGCTACGTCTGGTACGGACGGGTTTTGACCCTTCGGTTAGGCTTCGCGCATGTCGATGCGGTTCCGGCCCGGTGTGGCCGTGCGGAGCGCCGTCGCCGGCGCGATCCCGTTGCGCTGGTTCGGCGCCGCGATCCGCCGTGTCTACCCCCGGCTGGACGCCGAGCTGGCCCGTGCCGAGGAGTTCGCGCCGCGCGGCGGCACCGCCGTCGACGTGGGCGTCTGGTACGGGCCATGGACCGCGAAGCTGCGACGGCTCGGCTGCGACGTCGTCTCGATCGAGGCCAACCCCCGCCTGGCCGCCATGCTCGGGCGGACCTTTCCCGACGTACGGGTGATCGCGGCCGGTGCCTCGGACCGCTCGGGCACGGCGCGGCTGTGGATACCCGGCGGCGGGCGGGGGGCGGAGGCCACGGCCTCGCTCGTCCACGGGGAGGGGAAGGGCGTCCCGGTGGACGTCCCGACCGTCACCATCGACGAGCTGGACCTGAGGGACGTCCGGTTCATCAAGGTCGACGTGGAGGGCCACGAGCTCGCCGCCCTGCGCGGCGCCGAGCGGACCGTCCGCCGGGACCGGCCCGTCCTGCTCGTCGAGCTGGAGACCCGGCACCAGGACATCGAGCTGGTCGTCGACCAGCTCGCCGAGTGGGGCTACACCGGTTCCGTGCTCACCGGCGGAACCTGGGTGCCGCTGGACGGCTTCGACCTGGCCGCCCACCAGAAGGCGGCGGTCGGCGAGGTGGAGCGGAGCTTCGTCTCCCGCCTTCTCAGACCCGGCGGCGAGTACGTGAACATGGTGCTGTTCCGCCCCGCGACCCGCTAGTGCGTCCTCCTCGCGCTCCCACCCCGCTCCTTGCTCCCGCCCTGGTGGGGCTGGTCCTCGGGGTGCTCGCGCTCTGGCCCGCGCTCGGTCCCGGTTTCGTGCTCCGCTACGACATGGTGTTCGTGCCCGATCCGCCGCTCCCGCCGGACGGCGGCGGTTTTCCCCGCGCGGTGCCGAGCGACCTCGCGGTGGCCCTGCTCTCGTCGGTCCTTCCCGCCCAGATCACGCAGAAGGCGATCCTGCTGGGGATCTTCGTGCTCGCCGCGACGGGCGCCGCGGCCCTGGTGCCCGGGGAGCGCCGGGTCGCCCGGCTGGCCGCCGCGGCGTTCTACGCCTGGAACGTCTACCTCGCCCAGCGGCTGCTGCTCGGCCAGTGGGCGCTGCTGCTCGGGTACGCGGGCCTGCCGTGGGCGGTGCGCGCGGTCACCCGCGAGGGGGTCTGGCGGACGGTCCTCGCCCTGCTCCCCGCGGCGATCGGGGGCTTCCAGGCGATGCTCGTCTCGGCGATGACCGTGCTGCCCGTGGCGGGCCGCCGGGCCCCGCGCACCCTGCTGGTCGTCGCCGTGCTGAGCCTGCCGTGGCTGGTCCCGGCGCTGGGCAGTGCCGCCGTCACCGACCCCGCCGGGGTGCGGGCCTTCGCGCCACGCGCGGACGGGCCGCTGGGCACCCTCGGCAGCCTGCTCACCCTCGGCGGCGTGTGGAACTCCGGAGCCGCCGTACCGGGACAGGAGACCTGGTGGTCGGCCCTGGTCCGGCTGGCGGTGGCCGTGGCGGCGGTGGCGGGGTACGTCCTGCTCGGAGGGGGGTGGCGCGGCCGGGGCTCCGGCGAGGAGGGAGAAGGCGGGCGGCCCGCGTACTGGGGTGGGCTGGCGGCCGCGTCGGCGGCGGGGCTGGCGGTGGGGTGTGCCGGCGCCTTCCTGCCGGGGGCGGTGGAGGCGATGATCGGGCTGTGGTCCGGCTTCGGGCCGCTCCGCGACGGGCAGCTCTACCTCGCCCCCTTCACGCTGCTGCAGGCGGTCGGCCTGGCCGCGGTGACCGCGCGGCTGTCCCCGGCGGTCCGCCCCGGCATGCTCGCGCTGCCCCTGCTGGTGCTGCCCACCTTCGCGCTGGGGGCGTTCGGCCGGCTGGTCGCGGTCGACTACCCCCAGGACTGGTACAGGGTGCAGCGGATCGTGGACGCGGATCCCGCGCCGGGGGCGCTGCTGACGCTGCCGTGGGGGGCCTACCGGGCGTTCGGCTGGAACGGGGGCCGGGTGGTGCTCGACCCGGCGGTCAAGCTCTTCCGGCGCAGGGTCGTCTGGAACGACGGCCTGCCGGTCGGGCTGGGAGACGGCCGCACGCTCACCCTCGCCACCGAGGATCCGCTGGCGCGCAGGGTCGGCGCGATCCTCGCGGGGGCCGGCCCGCTGACCGGCCCGCTGGCCGCGGAGGGGATCGGCCACGTGCTGATCCAGAGATCGAACGAGAACCTGTTCCGTGCCAGGCTCCCCGGCGCAAGGCTGATCTTCGCTGGTCAGGACCTGCTTCTCTTCCGCCTGTGATCCGTTGAGATGCAACTATGTCGCGATTTACCAGCTGGTAACATTATTTATCACATTTTTACCGATTGACTAGCTGGAGACCTGTATCAGGTTCTACTGTCGGGCAGACCGCACGACCACACGTTGGAGGGAGTACTCGAGTGTTGCGAGTGATCGCCGCTCTGGCGGTAGGGGCGGTGCTGGCGGTCGGAGCCTCGGTGGCCGTCACGAACGTCGCGGCGCCCACCCCCGAGCCGCCCAACAGACCGCTCTACAACTACGGCACCAGGTGACGGCCCGGGGCCGCGGGCCGGCCCCGGCAGCCGCCTGAGCGCAGCCACCCCCGACGCGACAGGGCCTGGCCGCCGCATGCGCTGATTCCCCCCGGCGCCGTTCACGCATGTCGTACGGCGACGGTTCACGTGGACACCCGTCGTGCGGGGACATGCCGCACGGCGTCACAGGAGACGCAGGAGATAGGAGTGGTCGTGGCCGGACAGGGCGCCAGGGCGACCTCGCGGGTCTCGGGCCCGCCGCCCGCCGCGGGCCTGGTGGTCGCGACGGCGCCGCAGCGGCCGTCCATGCGCGGGGTGCGCGTCGCCGTCCTGAACTTCCGCGAGCCCCTGCAGTCCGTGGCGGGCGGCGCCGAGGAGTACGCCTGGCAGGTCAGCCGCTACCTGGTCGGCCAGGGGGCCTCGGTCACCTTCGTCACCTCCAGGGAGCCCGGGCAGCCCGCGGCAGAGGAACGCGACGGCATCGCGCTGCGGCGGATGGGCAACCCGTTCCTGGTCTATCTCCTGGTCCCGCTCTGGCTGCTGTGGCGGCGCCGGAGCTTCGACGCCGTCATCGACTGCATGAACGGCATCCCCTTCTTCGCCCCCCTGGTCGTGAGACGGCGCACGGCGGTCGTCTCCCTGGTGCACCACGTGCACGACCGCCAGTTCCACGCCTTCTTCCCGCGCTGGCTGGCCAGGATCGGCTGCTTCGTCGAGGGGCCGGTCGCCCGGCTCGTCTACCGGCGTCGCGCGACCGTCACGGTCTCGGAGTCCTCCAGGAACGAGCTGCGCGAGCGGCTCGGCTGGCTCGCGCCGATTCAGGTCATCCCGAACGGCAGCCCGGTGGCGCGCCCGGTCGCGAGCGGCGGGGACACGGCCGGGGATCCCGCCGTGGTCTACCTCGGCAGGCTCGTGGGCCACAAGCGCGTCGAGCGGGTGGTGGACCTCGCCGGTGACCTCCAGGGGGCCTGGCCCGGCATCCACGTGCACGTCATCGGGCGCGGCGGCGAGCGGGAGCGGCTCGCCGCCCACGCCGCCCGCCGCGGGCTGGAGGACCGGGTCCACCTGCACGGCTTCCTGCCCGAGGCCGCCAAGAACGCGATCCTGGGGGCGGCGCGGGTCAACGTCACCGCCTCGGAGTTCGAGGGCTGGGGGCTGACCGTGATCGAGGCCGCCGCGCTCGGCGTCCCGACGGTCGCCTTCGACGTCGCGGGACTGCGCGACTCGGTACGCGACGGTGTCACGGGCTGGCTGGTCAGGGAGGGCGAGGCGCTGGCCGACGTGGTGGACCGCGCGCTGGGGGAGCTGTCGGACCCGGCCAGGCGCGAGGAGATCCAGCAGGCGTGCAGGCTCTGGGCCGCCGAGTTCACCTGGGGGAGAACGGGCGCTACGATGACCGGACTAATCACCACAGAACTATCTAAAAACGGTCGCCACCTCCATGTATCCGATCCCTGTCTCGCCACGGGTGAGACCGATCCGCCGTAAGTGTCCGTGATCCCTGAGGCGTGGATCGCCCGCCTGGCCGCGCCCCCCGCCACGTTCGGAGCCTCCGACACCGGGCTGCGCCTCCGGCTCAGGTTGCTCGCCGGATGCCTCTTCCTCGCGGCCGTCGCCTTCAACATGGCGCCGGGCATGCTCATCGCCGAGACGAAGCTGGACATGCCGATCAACCCGATCGGCTTCCTGTCCCAGGCGCTGAACATGTGGGACCAGGACTATCTGGGACACCTGCAGAACCAGGCGTACGGCTACATCTTCCCGATGGGCCCCTTCTACACCCTGCTGATCAACGCGGGCATGCCCCCGTGGGTGGTACAGCGGCTCTGGGTGACGCTGATCCTGTGCGTGGCCTTCGTCGGCGTCGCCCAGGTGGCGAGGGCGCTGCGGATCGGCGGGCAGCTCGCCGGGGTGCTGGCCGGTCTCGCCTACGCGCTCGCCCCGCACGCGCAGGCGCTCATGGGGTTCAACTCGGTGGAGTTCGCCCCCAGCGCGGTCCTGCCCTGGGTGCTGCTCTTCCTCGTCAGGGGAGCGCGGGGCGAGACGAGCCCGCGCAGGGCGGCCTGCCTGTCGGCGCTGGCGTTCCTGTTCGCGGGCGGCATCAACGCCGCCGCCGAGCTGGCCGTGCTCGTCGTACCGATGATCTACCTGCTGACCCGGGCGCGCGGCCCGCGCAAGCGGCGGCTGATCGCCTGGTGGCTCGCCGCGATCGCCGCGGTGTCGTTCTGGTGGATCGTCCCCCTGGTGATGCTGGGCAGGTACGTCTTCTCGTTCATGCCGTTCACCGAGAACGCGTGGACGACCACGGTCGTGGGCTCGCTGACCAACGTGCTGCGCGGGATGAACAGCTGGGTGGCCTTCCTGCCGGTGGACGGCCGCCCCTACCTGCCCGCCGCCTACGAGCACGCCACGACGCCCTGGCTCGTGCTGGTCACCGCGCTCGTCGCCGGGCTGGGGCTGGCCGGGCTCACCCTCGCGCGCACGCCCGAGCGGGCCTTCCTGCTGCTGACCACGCTCGCGGGCGTCGCCATCCTCGTCGCGGGACACGCCGGGCCGCTCGCCGAACCCCTCAGGGCGCTGCTGGACGGCCCGCTAGCGCCGTTCCGCAACCTGCACAAGTTCAACGCGCTCGTACGGCTGCCGCTGGTGCTCGGCCTCGCCGCGCTCGTCTCGTACGTGGGGGCGCGCAGGGCCCTCGTCCGCCTCCCCGTCGCGGTGGCGGGGGCCGGGCTGGTCGGGCTCACCCTCGTCCCCGTCGCCTCGGCGGGCATCGCGCCGAGCGGCGCGTTCGCCGACGTCCCCGAGCACTGGCGGCAGGCGGCCTCCTGGCTGGACGAGCGGGCCGACCAGGGCACCGTGCTGGTCCTGCCGGGAGCCCGGCGCGGCGAGTACACCTGGGGACGGCCGCTCGACGAGCCGTTCCAGCCCCTGCTGAAGAAGGCCCGCTGGGTGAGCAACACGATCGTGCCGTGGGGCACGGCCGGCTCCAACCGGCTCGTCAAGGCCATCGACGACCGCTTCGCCAACGGGCAGGGGTCGGAGGGGCTCACCCGGACGCTGCGCCGGATGGGCGTGCGCTACCTGCTGATCCGCAACGACCTCGACAGGATCGCCTTCGGCGACGCGTGGCCCGCCCGCGTGCACGAGGCGCTGGACCGCTCTCCTGGCCTGAACCGGGTGCGCGGCTTCGGGCCCACGGTCGGGTTCGAGGACTCCTCGACCGGCGCGGGCTGGCTCGACCAGCCGTACACGTCCCTGGAGATCTACGAGGTCGCCGGGGCGCGTCCCGTGGTCGGCACGGTCGCCGCGAAACGGCCGCTGCGCGTCTCCGGCGGCCCCGAGGCGCTGCTCACCATGGCCGAGGAGGGTGTCCTCGGCGACGACCGGCCGGTGATCCTCGGCGACGACCCCGGCGCGGACGCGATCCCCGCCGCCGACACCGTGCTCACCGACACCATGCGGCGTCGCGAGCTGGTGGTGAGCGACCTGCGCAGGCCGTACGGCGAGACGATGACGCCGGACGAGCCCTACGAGGGCCGGGGGCCCGCCCACGACCTCACCGACCCGGCGTGGGCCGAGCCCAAGACGGTCGCCGTCTTCACCGGGATCAAGGGCGTCACCGCCTCCTCCTCGCAGTCCAGGTTCGGCGTGACCCCCGGGACCCGCGACGGCGGGCAGCAGCCGTACGCCGCGGTGGACTTCGACCTGCGCACCGGCTGGCGCTCCACCGGCTGGGAGCCGCCCACCGAGCAGTGGCTGGAGGTCCAGTTCACCGAGCCGATCTCGGTGCCCTCGATGCAGGCCGTCTTCGAACGCTCGGAGAACGCGGTGACGGTCTCCGAGGTCATGGTGGAGACCGACACCGGCAGGGTACGCACCCGGCTCGGCCTCGGCGCGCTGTGGGAGCGGCTGAACGTCCCGCCGGGCAGGACGTCCCGGATCCGGATCCGGGTCACCGGCGTCCTGCGCGACCCCAACCCCCGGGTCGGCATCACCGAGCTGGCCATCCCCGGGGTCCGCCCCGGGCGCACGCTCGTGGTGCCCGCCCAGGGGCCGGCCTCCTCGGCGGACCCCTCGGACCCCTCGAAGCCGGGGCAGACGGTCGTGACCAGCCGGACGGACACCGCCCCCGGCTGCATGCTCGGCTCCTACGCCTGGACCTGCTCGGACAGGCTGCGCTTCGTGGGCGAGGACGGTTACGCCTTCGACCGGTCGGTTCCCGTCGCCACCGGCAGGCGGGTGCTGGAGGGCAGGGCGGTGCTCACCGACCAGCGGGTGGCGGAGACCCTGCTGATGCCCGCCGGGAGCTTCCCGCGCGCCACCGCCTCCTCCACCGCGGGCGACATCCCGGCCACCGGCGCCTACGCGGCCTTCGACGACGACCGCAGGACCATCTGGTACGCCGGGGACAAGGACCTGGCGCCCTCGCTCTCCGTCGAGCTGGGCAGGAAGGTGACCCTGTCCCGGCTGCGCGTGGACTTCCCCGACACCAGGCTGGGCGCCCCGCCGGTCCGGGTCACCGTCGAGACCGACGGCGGCGTCCGGTACGCCTGGGCCTCGAAGGACGGGTGGATCCGCTTCGCGCCGATGAGGGCGAGCCGGGTGAAGCTCACCTTCGCCGCCCTCGGCTCCTGGCGGATGGAGGTGCTCGGGGTGGCCGTTCCGGGCATCGCGCCGCTGCCCACCCTGGACGCGCAGCCGGTGAGGATGCCCTGCGGGTTCGGCCCGACGCTCACCGTCAACGGGGTGGAGACGCCCACCGAGATTCGCGGCGGGACCCTGGGCGACCTGCTCAACGGCCGCCCGGTCGGCTACCGGGCCTGCGAGGCGGTGTGGGCCCAGGGCGGCACGCTGCGGGTGCGTGCCGCCGCGCTCCAGGGCTTCCGGGTGGACTCGATGGTCCTGCGCGCCACCGGAGGCGGGAGCGCCAAGGGCGCCGGGAGCGGTGGGGGCACCACGAGCACCGGAACAGCCGGGAGCACCGGGAACGCGGCGGCGGTGACCCTGCGGCCCGCGGCCGTCGAGAGGTGGGACGCCGGGGAGCGCCGGGTCAGGGTCTCCACGACGGAGCCCTCCTACCTGGCGCTCGGCGAGAACTTCAACCGGGGCTGGCAGGCGTCGTTCGGCGGGCGCGTGCTGGAACCGGCCCGGCTGGACGGCTGGCGCCAGGCGTGGCTGCTGCCCCCCGGGAGCGGGACCGTCGTGATGACGTACGCCCCCGACGGCCTCTACCGGACGTCGCTGATCGCGGGCTGGGCGCTGGTCGCGCTGGTCGTCGCGCTCGCCCTGGCCCGCCCCCGCCCGGCCGGGAGGCTTCCCGCGTCGCCGCCCGCGGCGCCGCGGGCGGCCTGGCTGTGGCCACTCGCCCCCGCGCTGGGCCTCCTGGCCGAGGGCTGGGCCGGTGCCGCGCTGGCCGGTCTGGTGGCGGCGCTCGCCCTGTGGCTGCGGGGCGTCGCCGGGGCCGGGCACAGCGCGGGCGGCCTGCCGTACCGGATCGGCCGGATGCTGCTCACGCCGTTCCCGGTCGCGGCGGCGCTCGGCGCGGCCGGTCTCGCGCTCGGCTACGGCGGGGACGCCGGGGCGGTGGCGGCGCAGTACCTCTGCCTGGTCGCGCTCGGCCTGCTGCTCGCCGCGGCGCGCGTGCCGCCGCCGCCCCGCTCGTGGCTGCCGGTACGGGCACGGGCGCAGGGCGGTCCCCTCCAACCCGCGGAGCGACGATGAACGACCAGAGGTCGCGCGGCGTGCTGCTCCTGGTCGCCGGTGCCTTCCTGATCACGCTGGCCGCGCTGGTGCGCCTCCACATCTACCCCAGCGGCCTGCTCCTGCCCGCCGAGCAGGACCGCATCACCAAGCTGACCACCGAGTCCGGCTCCTACTTCGACACCGCCACCCTGCGCACGCACCGGGGCGTCCCGCTGGAGACGGTCGTGGCCAGGTACGGGGACACGGTCAGGTCCACGCCGGACATCGCCGTGTGGACCGAGTTCGTCTCCCTCGCCACCCGCGACGGTCAGCGCGTCGACTACCACGAGCGGCGCGCGGCCTTCGACCGCCGTACGGGGCTGGCGGTCAACTGCTGCGAGAACTACGTCGACGAGAACGCGAACCCCGCCCCGCGCGGGCTGGTGTTCCGCTGGCCCTTCGGCGCCCGGCCGGTCGCCTACCAGGTCTACGACCCGCTCGCCCGGCGCCCGGTGGCCGCCCGCTTCGAGGGGATCGAGACCCTGTACGGCGTCCGGGTCAACCGCTACGCGCAGCGCCTGGTCAACGAGCGGCTCGTCCAGCAGGCCATGGAGCTGCCCGGGTCGGTCCTCGGCCTGGGCGGCAGGAAGCCGTTCCCCGTCAACGCCTACCTCGAGGGGACCCGCACCTTCTGGGTGGAACCGGAGAGCGGCATGGTGATCGGGCTCAGGGAGAACCTGGTCAAGACCCTGCGCACCCCCGACGGCCGGGGGCGGCTGGTCGCGCTCGCCGCCGACATGCGTACCAGTGCCGGGGACGAGCGATGGAACGCCGGGGAGGCGGAGCAGTTCCGCCGCTGGACGACGCTCGTCAACCGGGTGATCCCGCTGTCGTGCGCCGTGCTCGGCGCGCTGCTGCTGGTGGCGGGCCTGCGCGTGCAGGCACGCACCTCCACTCCCACGGCCTCCACTCCCGCGGATCCCGTTCCGGGAGGCCCCGCCCCCGCGGCCTCCGGGAGCGGAGGCGCGGACGGTACGGACGACACCGGCGCGGGGGAGGGAGACGGGGTCAGCGGCGGCGGAGGCGGTGGAGCCGCAGCGCCGGAGCCTCGACCAGCCGGTGGCTGAGGTCGGCGAGCAGCACGGTGAACGCGGTGCACACCACCAGCGTCGTCAGCAGGCCGCCGGTGAAACTCTGCCGGCCGGTCAGCTCGTACCAGCCCACGATCACCACGAACTGCCACAGGAAGACGCCGTAGGAGATGCGGCCGAGGTAGCTCATCACCCGGTTGCCGAGCAGCGAGCGCAGCGGCGAGGGTTCGGGGGTCTGCAGGGCCACGGGGGCCAGCAGGGCCAGCACGAAGACCGTGTAGAGGGCCATCTCGAAGATGTCCGTCCACAGGTCCTGGATCTCGAAGAGGCGGCCTCCCGCGACGGGGCTGGCCGCGACGGCGTAGACGAGGGCGGCGATGATCCAGCAGGTCACCCACGACTCGCGCAGTCCCCTGGTCAGCCGCCGCACCGGGGCGTCCGGGTCGGTCTCGGCGTGCGCCCACAGCGAGACGACGGCCAGTGCCATGCCCGTCGCGAAGTAGAGCATCGACCGGGGGAGCCAGAGCCCGAGTTCGGGCCGGTGCACCGGGAAGTGGCTGAAGACCGCCCAGAGGGGGGAGACCAGGGCGAGCGCGCAGATGCCGGTGAGCAGCAGCCGGGCCCTCGCCACCGGGTCCGCGCCGCGTCGCGCCAGGGCGCGCAGCGCGACGGCGATCAGCGGGAGGGCGAGATAGAAGGTCATCTCGACCGAGAGGCTCCACATCTGCCCGAGCCCCGGCGGGCTCGCCCCGGCCCACCACGGGTCGGGGACGTAGTTCTGCACCAGCAGCAGGAAGGGCAGCCAGCTGACCGGGTCGGCCGCCCGCGGCCACGACCACAACGACAGCGCGACGGCGACCACGAGCCAGTACGCGGGCAGGATGCGCAGCGCCCGCTTCCACAGGTAGTCGCCGACGCCGGGTGGCGCCGTGCCTCCCGTGCCCTCCGCGCCCTCCATGGCCTCCCGGGCCCAGGGCCGGTAGAGGAGGAAGCCGGAGAGCAGGAAGAAGATCGGCACCGCGATGTCGCCCCGGGAGAGCAGGGCGGGGAGGAACCCCTCCCGCAGGGAGGCGCCCGTCGTGCTCGCCACGTGGTATACCAGGACGCCGAAGGAGGCGACCGCGCGGACGCCGTCCATGGCGTCGAGATGCCCGCCGACCACCGGGAGATCCCGTACGTCCCCGCCCGCCGGCCCCCGGTGAACCGGCATAGAACCTGTTTCGGTCACTTTTTGGCATCCCTGGTGACGTAGATGATTCCCGGCACTAACATATCGCGAAATGGAACTTGTTATAGGGCGATCGGGACGCCTGTATAGCGCACGGCCCCTGGAGGAGCGATGCGTCGCGTCATCGGTTTGGTGTTGATCGGAATCGGGGCATTCCTCGTTGTTCTCGCACCGCTCGTGCGGTTCCAGGTGGCGACCAGTCTCATCGCCGCCCCCGCCGACCAGTACGGCATCAGCAAGCTGGAGGCCGTCGACGCCCAGTACTTCAGTCCCGGGGACCTGAAGGTGATGACGGGCGACCTCGACATCACCGTCACCACCAGGGGCGACGTCGCCGCGGCCGAGGGTGACCGGGTCGTCTGGGAGGAGGCGATGGCGGTCAACGACGTCACCAACCAGAACCCCCTCATCAACTTCACCGAGCGCCGCAGCGCCTTCAACAAGTACACCGGCGAGGGCGTCAACTGCTGCGACGTCAACATCGACAAGACCCCCGTGCAGCTCCAGGGCCAGATCTACAAGTGGCCCTTCGACGTCGAGAAGAAGACGTACAGCGTGTTCAACTCGACCACCGGCAAGGCGTTCGACGCCAAGTTCGTCGGCGAGGAGCAGGTCGGGGGGCTCACGGCCTACCGGTTCGAGCAGTCCGTCCCGCCGACCAAGATCGACACCATCACCGCGCCGGCCTCCGTCCTCGGCATGGACGACACCGGTGACGTGCAGGTGGACCGGATCTACGACGGCGTCAACACCTACTGGATCGAGCCGGTCACCGGATCGCCGGTGCGGCAGGAGCAGCAGCGTCACGACGTGCTCAAGACCCAGGACGGGGTCGAGCGCTCGCTCGCCTTCGTCGCCACCGCGAAGATGACCCAGCAGACCCAGGACGACCTGGTCAAGAACGCGGTCGACGGCAGGAACACCATCACGCTGCTCAAGACCACGATCCCGGTGGCGCTCCTGGTGGGCGGCCTGGTCCTGGTCGTCGTCGGCTTCCTGCTCATGAGGCGCCGCAGGGGCGTCTGAGAGACGGCCGGGCATCTGACGGACCACTGACGGACTATTGGGGAGGCCGCGGGCACACGCCCGCGGCCTCCCTCTTTTCGCGTTCCCGGCGGAACATTATTGGAACGCGTTCCACCTTTTTTCCGCTTCGTTACTCGCGAGTAGCTTGAGGTTGCAGCGAGAAGAAATGTTCTATAGTAGAACGCGTTGCAGTTTGTTCCCGGCCGGTCGTACAGTCGTGGTATGCGGACACGTGTTACCGACATGCTCGGGATAGAGTTGCCGATCTTCGCGTTCAGCCACTGCCGTGACGTCGTCGCCGAGGTCAGCCGCGCGGGGGGGATGGGCGTGCTCGGCGCCCTCTACTTCACCCCCGAGGAGCTCGAGATGGAGCTCAAGTGGATCGACGACCACGTCGACGGCAAGCCGTACGGCGTCGACGTGGTCATGCCCGCCTCGTACGCGGGCTCCGACCTCGGCGTCGACTCCCCCGAGGACCTCGTGGGACGGCTCCAGGGGATGATCCCCCAGGGGCACCGGGACTTCGTCGACGGCCTGCTCGCCGAGCACGGCGTGCCGCCGCTGTCGGCCGACGCGGACGCGGGGAGGGTGCTGCTCGGCTGGACCGACGCCACCGCCCGCCCGCAGGTCGAGGTGGCCCTGCGGCACCCGATCGCGCTGCTCGCCAACGCGCTGGGCCCGCCCCCCGCCGACGTGGTCGAGCAGGCCCACGCCAAGGGGGTGAAGGTCGCCGCGCTCGCCTCCACCCCCCGGCACGCGATCAAACAGGTCGAGGTCGGCGTGGACATCGTCGTGGCCCAGGGCACCGAGGCGGGCGGGCACACCGGGGAGATCTCCACGATGGTCCTCATCCCGCAGGTCGTGGACGCCGTCGACGTCCCCGTACTGGCCGCGGGCGGCATCGGCGACGGCCGCCAGATGGCGGCCGGGCTCGCGCTGGGCGCCGAGGGCGTGTGGACGGGGTCGATCTGGCTCGCCGTGGAGGAGGCCGACACCTCCGAGGTGGTCAAGCGGCGCATCCTGGCGGCCACCTCGCGCGACACCGTGCGCTCGCGGTCCTGGACCGGCAAGCCCGCGCGGCTGCTCAAGAACGAGTGGACCGACGCCTGGGAGTCCCAGGAGTCGCCCGGCACGCTCCCGATGCCGCTGCAGTTCATGCTGATCTCCGAGGCGCTCCGCCGGATCGGCCGCTCCGACGCGACCGAGCTGGCGACCTTCCCCGCCGGGCAGATCATCGGCACGATGAACCAGGTCAGGTCCACCAGGGACGTCGTCTTCGGCATGGTCGAGCAGTATGTCGAGGCAATGGAACGATTGGGCCGCATTACCGGCGAGTAGGTAGCTCATACCTGGACGAATGGGCTAAGAACTCATCAGAGCCGATGAGTTTGGAGAATGATGGCGTCGCCCCAGGTCACCGACCGTGCCCCCGATCCTCTGGCGAGGGTCTCCCGGCCCTTCCCCGGGAGCCGGCGGGTGTTCGGCGTCGCGCTCGTTCTCGTCGCGGCCCAGCTGGTCTGGCGGGCCGTGGTCCTGAACCGGGGCGGCTTCTTCGGCGACGACCTCAACATGGTGGGCCGGGCCGCGGCCGAGCCGTTCGGGCTCGACTACCTCTTCGGCGTCTACTCCGCGCACGTGATGCCGGTCGGGATGATCGCCAACAAGGTCGTCACCTCGCTCGGCGCGTACGACTGGACGGTGACCGCGGCGGCGCTGCTGCTCTTCCAGCTCGCCGCCTCGCTCGCCGTGTACCGCATGCTGCGCGTGCTGTTCGGGGCCCGCTGGGCGATCCTGGTGCCGCTGTCCCTCTACCTGTTCACGCCGCTCGCCCTGCCCGCCTTCTACTGGTGGGCGGCGGCGGTCCAGGCCCTGCCGCTGCAGGTCGCCATCGCGATGGCGGTCGCCTCCCACGTGACGTTCCTGCGGTCGGGGCGGGGCGTGGACGCGGTCGTGACGGGGCTGTGGTTCTTGTTCGGGCTCGGCTCCTTCCACCTCAAGGCCGTCTTCGCCATCCCCCTGCTGCTCGTCCTGGTCACGGTCCTGTACTTCCCGGTCCGCGAGCGCCTGCGCTCCCTGGCGGTCGTGTTCGGCGCGTACGCGCTCATGGCGGGCGCCTACTCGGTCCTGTTCGTCCTGCAGCTCGACCGCCTGCACGGCCAGGCCATCGGGGCGCCCGCGTCGGAGGTGGCGGGCCGGGCCATGGCGCGGATGCTGGGCGTCACCCTCCCCGTGCTCGCGGCCGGGGGCCCCGGACCCTGGTGGTACAAGTTCTACGCGGTCCCGCCGCAACTGATGATCGGCGCCGCCTGGCTGCTCGTCGCGGTGGTCGTCGCCGTCACCCTGTTCTTCCGGCGCGGGGCGTGGAAGGCGTGGCTGATCCTCGCCGTCTACCCGCCCCTCCTCATGGTGCCGATCCTGGCCGGACGCTCCCTGGACCGCGCCCTGGGGGAGGAGGCCCGCTACCTCGCGGACGTGACCCCGGTGATCGCCCTCTGCCTGGCGCTGGCGATGCTCCCGCTGCTGGGCGAGGCGCGCCCGTACCGCAGGCGGATCCCGGCCCGCGCCGCCGTCAGGACCGCCTGCGCGCTGCTGGCGGCCGGGGTCGCCGCCTGCTCCGTCTACTCCGCGCACAGATACGTGACGGGGACGGAGCCGGGCCGGGCCGAGATCCGCTCCTACCTCGCCTCGGTACGGTCCACGCTGGCCGCCGCCCCGCCGGGCAGCGACGTCTACCCCCAGCAGACCCCCTACGACCAGTTCGGCTTCGGGTACGGGGACGAGGGTCTCAGCAACCTCACCCTCAGCCCGCTGGCCCCGCCCGAGCTGGCCGCCCTCATGCGCAACCCCCGGCCGGCCGCCGCCCCGCTCGTGCTCGACCGCGCCGGGCGCCGTCTCGTCCCGGCCCGCCTCACCGGCCCCTACGTCGCCGCCCCCGGAGGCTGCTTCCCCCAGCGGGGCGGCATGATCTCGGTCCCCCTCACGCACAAGGGCGGCATGGTCGTCCTCGGCCTGGACTACCGCTCCACCGCCAGGACGGCGGCCTACGTGCGCGTCGGGGAGCAGGAGACCGAGGTCGTCCTCGAGCAGGGAACCGGCAGGATCCACATCCCCTTCACCGCCCCCGGCGTCTCCGTACGGCTGGAGATCCTGTCGGCGGAGACCCAGGTCTGCGTGACCGGCGGCCTCTTCGGCGGCCCGGTCCCGCGCTAGACCCCGAACCTGGCGCGGCGAATGCTTCGGTGCCCGATCTACCCGCCGGGTTAACCGGCCAGCTCCTGGACGCCCTTGAGGAGCCTGTCCACGTCGGACTCGTCGGTGTACGGCGCGATCCCGGCCCGGATCGCCCCGGTGTCGCCGAGGCCCAGGCGGCGCGAGCACTCCAGAGCGTAGAAGCTGCTCGCGGGCGCGTTGACGCCGCGTTCGGCCAGGAAGCGGTAGGCGTCGGCGGGCCTGACGTGGTCGACGGAGAACAGCGTCGTGGGGGTACGGCGGCGCGACGCCGCGCCGTGGAAGGTCACCCCGGCGATCTCGGCCAGACCGGCGTCGAGCCGTTCGAGCATCGCCCTCTCGTGCTCCTCCAGTGCGGTCATCGAGCGGGCCAGGCGTTCGCGCCGGGTCCCCCCGCCGGGTACGAGAGCGGCGAGGAAGTCGACCGCCGCCGTCGTGCCGGCGAGCAGCTCGTACGGCAGCGTGCCCAGCTCGAAGCGTTCGGGCACCGCGTCGCTGGAGGGGAGCAGCTTGTCGGGGTGGACGGTCTCCAGCAGGCCGGGGTCGGCGGCGAGCACGCCCAGGTGCGGGCCGAGGAACTTGTACGGCGAGCAGGCGTAGAAGTCGGCGCCCAGCCGTCCGACGTCGACCAGGCTGTGCGGCGTCAGGTGCACGCCGTCGACGTAGAGCAGCGCCCCGGCCTCGTGCACCCGCTCGGCGATCGCCGGGACGTCCGGGCGGGTGCCCAGCAGGTTCGACGCGGCCGTGACGGCCACCAGCCTGGTGCGCCCGGTGAGCAGGCTCGCGATCGCGTCGACGGCCAGCTCGCCGCTCCGCGGGTCGAAGTCGGCCCGGCGCACCGTGGCCCCGCGCGCCTCGGCGGCCTGTACCCAGGGCCGGATGTTCGCGTCGTGGTCCAGCGTGGTGACCACGACCTCGTCCCCGGGGCCCCACTCCTTGGCGAGCGCGCGGGCCATGTCGTAGGTGAGCTGCGTCATGCTGCGGCCGAACACGACGCCGCCCGGCGTGGCGCCGAGCAGGTCGGCCATCGCCTGGCGCGCCTCGGCCACGATCCCGTCGGCGCGCCGCTCGGCGGCGGTCTCCACCCCCCGGTTGGAGACGGCGGACCGCAGCGCCCCGGCCACGGCCTCCGCGACAGGCTCGGGCACCTGCGAGCCCCCCGGCCCGTCGAAGTGCGCCGCGCCCTCGTCCAGCGCGGGAAAGTGCGCCCGTACGGCGGCTACGTCGTATGCCATGAAACCTCCCAGGTCACTCCCGACCCTACGAAAGCGTCCCGTTCTCCGCGGAAGCGGGGCACGGGAACCGGGCACGTCACATCATTCGCCCCGGTAGGCGGCCGGGCGCTTCTCGCGGAAGGCCCGGGAGCCCTCCCTGGCGTCCTCGGAGCCGATGACCGGCCAGCCGATGGCGTCGGAGACCTTCATCGCCTCGGCCTCGGGCAGGCCCAGGGTCTCGCGGTAGGCGCGGAGGATCGCCTGGACGGCGAGGGGGCCGCACTCGGCGATCTGGGCGGCGATCTCCAGGGCGGTCGTCAGCGCCTCCCCGTCGGGGACGACCCGGTTGACCAGGCCCATGGCCAGCGCCTCCCGCGCGGTGACGGCGCGGCCGGTGAGCAGGATGTCCATGGCGAAGGCGTACGGGATCTGGCGGGGCAGGCGGATCGCGGAGCCGCCCATGGGGAAGAGGGCGCGGCGGGCCTCGAACAGGCCGAGGGTGGCGGACTCGGCGATCACCCGCATGTCGGTGCCGACGAGCAGCTCGGTGCCCCCGGCCACGGCGTACCCCTCGACCGCGCAGACGATCGGCTTCGTCGGCAGCGCGCCGGAGTCGCGCAGCAGGCCCTTCCAGTGGAAGTCGGGGATGGCCGCGGCCCGCTCCCTGACCCGGGCGTCCTGCGACGGGCTGCCCATGGCCTTCAGGTCGGCGCCCGCGCAGAACGTCCCGTGCGCGCCGGTCAGCACGGCGACGCGGACCTCGGGTTCCTCCGAGACGTAGGCCCAGGCGTCGGCCAGGCCGACCAGCATGTCGGTGGAGAGCGCGTTCCTCGCCTCGGGCCGGTCCATGGTGACGACCACGACGTGACCGTCACGCTCGACCCGGCAGTGCGGTGTGCTGATCGGCAGGAGTTCCACGGGACGACCTCCGGTGATTCGCCAGGTGCCTGATGGGAAATTCTGGATGCGTATCGTTCCCGCGCGGCCTGGCCGCCCGGGGTGGGACCGGGATTCCGGCGACGCCGGGCGAGGCGTCTCCCGGGGTGCCGATCCTGCATTGAAAGGGCGGGACCCGTGCTGAGTCAAGCGCTTGCTAGGCGTATCCCACGGGGTTAGTCTGCCCATGCGTACAAGAACAGATTCTTGTTCTAAATACCCCGTTCCGCCAGGGCTTGTCGCGATAAAGAGAACGTGATTCACTCCGGCGTGCCGGGGCCTTTCCACCGAGAGGATTTCCGATGGGTACGCTCGGTTTCTGGAGATTGGCGCAGGCGGACCCCGAGTGGGTGGCCGCCGTCGACCCGGACGGCACCGAACACCGCGCCGGTGACCTGCTCGCCCGTGCCAACCGCCTCGTCCACGCCCTGAGGGGACTCGGGCTCAAGGCGGGCGACGGCATCTGCGGGCTCGTGCCCAACGGCTCGGACGGGCTCACCCTCTACCTCGCCGCCCTGCAGGCCGGCTGGTACTACACGCCGATCAACTGGCACCTCACCGGACCCGAGATCGGCTACATCGTCGCCGACAGCGAGGCGCGCGCCTTCTTCGTCCACGAGCGCCACGCGGAGGAGGGACTGCGCGGCGCCGCCGAGTCGGGCATCGCCGCCGATCGCGTCTTCGCCTTCGGGCGGGTCGAGGGGGTACGGCCCGTCGCGGAGCTGACCGAAGGACAGCCGGACACCGCTCCCGCCGACCGTACGGCGGGCGCCACCATGCACTACACCTCCGGCACCACCGGCAAGCCCAAGGGCGTGCGCCGCCCGCTCAGCGGCCTGGACCCGGACGAGGCCGCCGAGCTGATGTCGTTCCTGCTGACGCTGTTCGGCATCACCCCGGGCAAGGAGAACGTCCACCTGGTCACCTCGCCGAACTACCACACCGCCGTCACCCAGTTCGGGGGGACGGCCCTGCAGATGGGGCACACGCTCGTCTACATGGACAGGTGGGACGCCGAGGAGACGCTGCGGCTCTGCGAGAGGTACCGGGTCACCAACTCGCACATGGTCCCCACCCACTTCAAGCGCCTGCTCGCGCTCCCCGGCGACGTGCGGTCCAAGTACGACCTCTCCTCGCTCAGATGGATGATCCACGCCGCCGCCCCCTGCCCGGTCCCTGTCAAGTGGGCCATGTTGGAGTGGTGGGGCGACTGCATCTACGAGTACTACGCGGCCACCGAGGGCGGCGGCACCCTCGCCACCCCGGAGGGCTGGCGGAGTCACCCCGGCACCGTCGGCACCGCCTGGCCGATCAGCGAGCTGCTCATCGTGGACGAGAACCTGGAGCCCGTGCCGGCGGGGACCCCCGGCACCATCTACATGAAGATGATGGGCGTCCAGTTCGAGTACAAGGGCGACCCGGCGAAGACCGCGGCCAACCGGCTGCGCGACCACTTCACCGTCGGCGACATCGGCTACCTGGACGAGGAGGGCTACCTCTTCCTCTGCGACCGCAAGGCCGACATGATCATCTCCGGCGGGACCAACATCTACCCGGCCGAGATCGAGAACGAGCTGATGGTCCACCCCAAGATCGCCGACGTGGCCGTGTTCGGCATCCCCGACGAGGAGTGGGGCGAGCAGATCAAGGCCGTGGTCGAGCCCGCGGCCGGGGTCGCCCCCTCGCCGGAGCTGGCGGCCGAGCTCGTCGAGTCGCTGCGAGGCCGCCTGTCCAGGATGAAGTGGCCGAAATCCATCGACTTCATCGCGGAGATGCCCCGCGAGCCCAACGGCAAGCTCCTCAAACGCAAGCTGCGTGACCCGTACTGGGAGGGACACGAACGTGCCATCTAGCGAAGACACCCGTTCGCCGCTGCGGGCGCGGCACGTGCTGGAGTTCCCCGGCGGATACACGCGCACGACGGGACCGGTGATCGGGCGCTTCCTCACCGAGCTGCGGGACGGGCGGCTCGTCGGGGTCCGCACGGCGGGCGGCCGCACGCTGGTGCCGCCGCTGGAGTACGACCCGGAGACCGGCGACGCCGTGACCGGCGAGTTCGTCGAGGTCGGCCCGGCCGGCACCGTCGAGAGCTGGGCGTGGGTGACCACTCCCAGGAAGAACCACCCGCTGGACCGGCCGTTCGCCTGGGCCCTGATCCGGCTGGACGGCGCCGACACCTCGCTGGTGCACGCGGTGGACGTGGGGAGCGCGGCGGACGCCAGGGCGATGCGCCCCGGGCTGCGGGTGCGCCCCCGCTGGCGGGCCGGGCGCACCGGGCACATCACCGACATCGAGAGCTTCGTCCCCGAGGTCACCCGGATCGTCTCCGAGGTCAGCGCCGAGTACACGGTGACGCCGGGCCTGGCGCTGACCCGCTTCCTGCAGGGGGTCGCCGAGGGTGTCCTCATCGGCTGCCGGTGCGGCACCTGCCACAAGGTCTACGTGCCCTACCGGTTGTCCTGCCCCGAGTGCGGGGTGTCGATCACCGAGGAGGTGGTCGTCCCGGACACCGGCACGATCACCACCTTCGCCATCAACAACCTGCCCGACCCGCGGGCCCCCGAGGTGCCGTTCGTCTCGGCGTACATCCAGCTCGACGGCACCGACATCCCGATGATCGCCCTGGTCGGCGGGATCCCGGCCCACGAGGTGCGCCAGGGCATGCGGGTGCGGGCCGTGTGGGTGCCCGAGGAGGAGCGGACGATGTCCATGTCGAACATCAAGTGGTTCGCCCCCACCGGCGAGCCGGACGCGGAGCTCTAGATGCGGGAGATAGCGGTCGTCGCGTTCGCGCAGACCCGGCACAGCGCCGTCGACGAGGGACAGAGCGAGGCCGAGCTCATCCTCCCCCCGCTGGAGGAGGTGAGGGCCGCCACCGGGTTGCGGAAATTCGGCTTCACCTGCTCGGGGTCGTGCGACTACCTGGCGGGCGCGCCGTTCTCGTTCGTCTCCGCGCTCGACGCGCTCGGCGCCTGGCCGCCGATCTCGGAGAGCCACGTCGAGATGGACGCGGCCTGGGCGCTGTACGAGGCCTGGGTCAGGCTCCAGCACGGCGACGTCGACTCGGCCCTGGTCTACGGCTTCGGCAAGTCGTCCCAGGGGGACCTGCGGGAGATCATGACGCTCCAGCTGGACCCGTACTACCTGGCCCCCCTCGGGCTGGACCAGGTCTCCTTCGCGGCGCTGCAGGCGTCGGCCACCGGGGCGGACCGGGCCGAGCTGGACGAGATCGTGCGGCGCAGCCGCGCCGACGGCAGGGCCAATCCGTACGCCCTCGACCTGCCCGACCCCGCCGGGGAGGAGGCGGAGGTCGCGCCGCTGCGGCCGTACGACATCGCCCCGATCACCGACGGCGCCGCCGCGGTGGTGCTGGCGGCCGGCGACCTGGCCAGGGAGCTGTGCGAGCGCCCCGCGTGGATAACGGGGATCGCCCACCGCATAGAGCCGCACTACCTGGGCATGAGGGACCTCGCCCGGTCGGCCTCCGCCGCCGACGCCGCACGCGCGGCGGGGGCCGGCAAGGGTGACGTCGACGTGGCCGAGCTGCACGTCCAGTTCAGCCACGAGGAGATCGTCCTGCGCGAGGCGCTGGAGCTCCCGGAGGGCACGCGCGTCAACCCGAGCGGCGGCCCTCTCGCCGCGAACCCGGTCATGGCCACCGGCCTCATCAGGATCGGCGAGGCGGCCGGGCGCGTCATGGACGGTACCGCGGGCCGCGCCCTCGGGCACGCCACGAGCGGCCCCTGCCTCCAGCACAACCTCGTCACCGTGATGGAGGCATGAAGGTGGAGCGAACCCGACGCAGTGAGCGGCGTGGACCGTGCGGCGAGCGAGGAGCGGTGAGCGACCATGGGTAACCCCTGCGCCGTCATCGGTGTCGGCCAGACCCACTACACGACCAAGCGGCGCGACGTCTCCCTCGCCGGGCTGGTCCGCGAGGCGGCCCTGCGCGCGCTGGAGGACGCGGGCTTGACCTGGAAGGACATCGACGCGGTCGTCATCGGCAAGGCGCCCGACCTGTTCGAGGGCGTGATGATGCCCGAGGCCTACCTCGCCGACGCGCTGGGCGCCGCGGGCAAGCCGATGATGCGGGTGCACACCGCGGGCTCGGTCGGCGGGTCCACCGCGCTCGTCGGCGCCTCGCTGATCCAGGGCGGCGTGCACGACCGGGTGCTGGTGGTGGCGTTCGAGAAGCAGTCGGAGTCCAACGCCACCTGGGCCCTGTCCACCCACCTGCCGTTCAGCGCCTCGCTGGTCGTCGGCGCGGGCGGCTACTTCGCCCCGCACATCCGCGAGTACATCCGCCGCTCCGGCGCCCCCGAGCACGTCGGCCACCTGGTGGCCGTCAAGGACCGGCTCAACGCGCTGAAGAACCCGTACGCGCACCTCAAGATCCCGGGAATCGACCGGAAGATGGTCGAGTCGACCCCGATGCTCTGGGAGCCGATCCGCTACCTCGACACCTGCCCGTCCTCCGACGGCGCCTGCGCGATGGTGCTGGCCGCGGAGGACAAGCTCACCGGCAGCACCCCCGCCTGGGTCCTCGGCACCGCGATGCGCTCCGAGCCGATCTTCCGCGCGGGCCGCGACACCGTGAACCCGCAGGGCGGCAAGGACTGCGCGGCCGACGTCTACCGGCAGGCCGGGATCACCGACCCGCGCCGGGAGATCGACGTGGCGGAGGTGTACGTGCCCTTCTCCTGGTACGAGCCGATGTGGCTGGAGAACCTCGGCTTCGCCGCCGAGGGGGAGGGCTGGAAGCTCACCGAGTCCGGGGCCACCGCCCTGGACGGCGACATCCCGTGGAACGCCTCGGGCGGCGTGCTGTCGAGCAACCCGATCGGCGCCTCCGGGCTGATCCGGTTCGCCGAGGCGGCGCTCCAGGTGCGGGGGACGGCGGGGGAACACCAGGTGGACGGCGCCAGGCGGGCCCTCGGGCACGCCTACGGGGGAGGCGCCCAGTTCTTCGCGATGTGGATGGTCGGCAGCGACAAACCCTGATCCCCCAGGAGGGGTGCGAATGGAGTTCAACCACGCGGATCTGTTCGAAGGGGTCGCCGACGCGGTCGGGGACCGCACGGCCGTCATCTGCGGCGACCGCCGCATGACCTACGCCGAGCTGGACGCGCACGCCAACCGGCTCGCCCACTTCCTCCAGGGCAGGGGCGTGCGCCCCGGGCAGCACGTCGGGATCCACCTGTACAACGGCATCGAGTACGTGGCCGGGCTGCTGGCCGCCCTCAAGATCCGGGCGGTGCCGGTCAACGTGAACTACCGCTACGTCGAGGCGGAGCTGCTCTACCTCTACCGGGACTCCGACATCGTGGCCCTGCTGTTCGACGTGGAGTTCGACGCCCGGGTGGCGGCCACCGCCCCGGACGCCCCCCTCCTGGAGCACCTGATCGCGGTGGGGGGACCGTCCCAGGTCGAGGGCGCGGTGCCGTACGAGGAGGCGCTGGCCGGGCGGCCGGAGACGCGCGGGTTCCCCGAGCGGTCGGGCGACGACCTCTACATCATCTACACCGGCGGCACGACCGGCATGCCCAAGGGCGTGATGTGGCGTACCGAGGACCTGTTCTTCGCCTTCGGCGGCGGCAACCCCTACGGCGAGCCGCGCGCCACCCCGGGAGAGGTGGTCGAGGCGGCCGTCGCCGCGGGCGAGATGACCATGATGGCCGCGGCCCCGCTGATGCACGGCGCCGCCCAGATGGGCACGTTCATCACCTGGTGCATGGGCGGCACGATCGCGTACGTCCGCAAGTTCGACGCGGCCGACGTGCTGCGGACGATCGAGCGGGAGAAGGTCCTGACGCTCAACATCACCGGGGACGCGATGGCCCGCCCGCTGGTCGAGGAGATCGCCACCGGTACCTACGACCTGTCCTCGCTGTTCGTGCTGAGCTCCACCGGCGCGATCCTCAGCGGTTCGGTGCGCGAGCGGCTGGAGGAGCTGCTGCCCGGCAAGGTGATCGTCGACAGCTTCGGCTCCACCGAGTCCGGCTTCACCGCCTCGGCGGTGCCCGGCTCCTCTCCCGAGTCCGGGCTGCGCTACCAGGCGAACCCCCAGGCCACCATGGCCGTGCTCAACGAGGCCCTGGAACCGGTCAAGCCCGGTTCGGGCGAGCTGGGCACCGTGGCCAGGAGCGGCCGCATCGCCTCCGGCTACTACAAGGACGAGGCCAAGACGGCCCGCACCTTCGTGACGGACAAGGACGGCGTCCGCTGGCTGCTCACCGGCGACATGGCCACGGTCGAGGAGGACGGCACCATCGCGATCTTCGGCCGGGGTTCCGCCTGCATCAACACCGGCGGGGAGAAGGTCTTCCCCGAGGAGGTCGAGGCGGTGCTCAAGGGCCACCCGGCGGTCTTCGACGCGGTCGTGACCGGCATCCCGGACGAGCGCTGGGGCAACCGGGTGGCGGCGGTGATCGAGCCGCGCCCCGGCACGGCGCCGACGGCCGAGGAACTCGAGGCCCACTGCCGGGAGAAGATCTCCGGCTACAAGGTGCCCAGGGTCTTCGCCTTCGTCGAGGCGATGGTCCGCTCCCCGGCGGGCAAGGCCGACTACCGCTGGGCCAGGACGACCGCCGAGGCCGCCCGTTCCTGACGCTCCTCCTGGTTCTTCCCGTGTCGTCCGGCGGGCCGATCCGGCCCGCCGGCGGTCACACCAGGGGCAGGTGTGCGCCGGCGCCGTCCGGGACGCGAGGCGGCGGGGTGGAGGCCAGTTTGGTGATCCGGATCCGCCAGGTCCTGGGGCCCTTGTCGAGGTAGTCCCAGCCGTAGCCGCCGGGGTGCTCGGCGTCGAACTCGTCGCGCAGGTGCCGGGGATCGTGGTTGTTGACCAGCACGAAGGAGTCGCCGACGGCGAGGGCCCCGTAGGTCGCGAAGATCGTCGGATGCTTGTCGGGCTTGCGCAGGGGGCGTACGTCAAGTTCCTGGTCGTTCATGGTTTTTCCTCTCGTCCCCCTATTTATACAACTGGATTTTGTATAAACTCAAGTCCATGACCCATGTGATCGGACAGCCGTGTGTGGCCGTGCCCGGCCGGGCACGCGTCGAGGAGTGGCCGGTGGAGGGCGCGTCGTGACCGAGATGCAGGCGCTCGCCATCGCCGCCGCCGTGACGTTCGTCTGGCTCGGCATGGTGCTGGCGATCTCCTTCCTGGAGGCGCCGCTGAAGTTCCGTGCCCCCGGCGTGACCACGAGGATCGGGCTCGGCATCGGGCGGCTGGTCTTCCGCGCCCTCAACACGGTCGAGGCCGTGCTCGCCACCGTGCTCCTGAGCGTGCTGGCGGTCGAGACCGCCGTCGTCTCCAGCCTTCCGCCGTCCGGCGCCGTCACCCCGGCGGCGGTCGCGATCCTGACTCTGGCCGCGCAACTGGCGGTGGTACGGCCACGGCTGGCGCGCGGGTCCGACCGGATTCTCGCCGGACGGGACGCGCCGCGCTCGAAGGGCCACTACGTCTACGTCGCCCTGGAGGTCGTCAAGGTCGTCGCCCTGTTCGTCGCCGGGGTCACGCTCCTGATGAGCTGAACACCGCCGGCGTACCGGTCCGGAGAGGGCCCGGAGGGGAGGTCGCGTGGCCCGGTGGGGTGTGAACCGGCCGGGGGCCCGATCCGTTCCTGGGATGTGATGCGTTTTCTGCGGACCGTCGTCCTGCTCCCGCTCCTCCTCGTGATCGGCTGCTCGGGGAACGGCACCACCGCCTCCGTCGAGACCACCGCGCCCGCCGGGGAACGGCCGGGTGCCGTCGTCGTCCGGTACGTCAGCTGCGGCGGGATGACGTGCGAGGGCGGCGACGGCATGAGCGTCTCCGCCGAAGGGCGGGCCGTCTCGCTGCGCGACGCGGAACTCGTCGTCGTCCCGCTCCCGGAGGCCGAGCTGCGCGACCTGCGGGCCGGGCTCGTCGAATCCCTGGCCGGGCGGGAGGGAACGATCGACCGTACGGGAGGGGCCACCGACCAGCCCTTCGCGGTCGTCACCGTGGTGGACTCCGGCGGGAAGACCCACGAGACCCGGCTGGAGGGGACGCCGTCGGCGGAGGACGCGCCGATCGTCGCCGCGACCGAGCGCCTCTCGAAGCTGACCGCCAGGATCCGCTCGACCGGCACGCCCGACGTCACCGCGCCGATCACGGTGACGATGTACGAGGACCCGAGCACCCGGCCCAGGCGGCAGGCGACCTGGCCCGAGGGGATCACCACGCCGATCGAGGCCGCGACCGGCGGCAACTTCGGCACCCGGACCTACCGGGCAGGCGAGGCGACGACGTTGCGAGCCGCCCTGGGCAAGGCGGGGGACAACGTGACGGTGGTCGCCGGGGGCAAGACCCTGATCGCCCGCTGGGAGGCGGTGCTCCCCTGATTTCGCGTGGAACCCGCGTACCGGCCCCGTGACGTGACGGGTTGTGTTCAAAGGCGAGCCGGCCAGGGGGAGGTGGAAGACGGCCGCGTCGTGCCTGCCCCAGTTGGTTGGTCTCTGGCAAGGAAAGCGCTTACCTTAGGAGGATGGTCCGGCGTGGCAGGATCCGTTGAGGAAAGGCTTTCGTTTTGATCCACTCAATCGACCCCAGGACCGGCGAGTCCGTCGGGGACCCCTTCCCGCTGATCTCGGACGACGAGGTGGACGCGATCGTCGGGGCGGCTCTCGCCGCTGGGACCGCCTGGCGTTCCGCGGACCGGGCGGCGGCGCTGGAGGCGGTCGCGGCGGCGCTGGAGGCGAACGTCGAGGAGCTCTGGCGGGCGGCCGACGCGGAGACCGCGCTCGGGGAGACCCGGCTGCGCGGGGAGGTGGGGCGGGCCGCCGGCCAGTTCCGGCTCTTCGCCCAGGTGCTGCGCGACGGCGGGCACGTGGAGGCGGTGATCGACCACGCGACGGCCCAGCCGCCGGTCCCCGACCTGCGGCGGATGAACCACCCGCTGCCCGGCGTGGCCGGGGTCTTCGCGGCGAGCAACTTCCCGTTCGCGTTCTCGGTCGCGGGCGGCGACACGGCCTCGGCGCTGGCCGCCGGATGCCCGGTGGTGGTCAAGGCCCACGACGGGCACCCGGCCACCTCGGAACTGTCGTGGCAGATCATCCGGCGCGCCCTGCCCGACCCGGACCTGCTCGGCCTGGTCCGCGGGCTCGACGCGGGGAAGCGGCTGGCCGTACACCCGTCCGTGGCGGCCGTCGGGTTCACCGGCTCCATCCCCGGGGGCAAGGCGATCCAGGCGCTCATCGCCGAGCGTCCCGACCCCATCCCGTTCTACGGCGAGCTGGGCAGCGTCAATCCCGTCGTCGTGCTGCCGTCGGCCGCCCGCGAGGGCCTCGCCCAGGGCTTCGCCGCCTCGCTCACCCTCGGCGTCGGCCAGTTCTGCACCAATCCCGGGCTGGTGTTCGTCCCCGACGACACCGAGCTCCTGGTGTCGGTCTCCGAGGCGGTCTCGGAGACCGTGGGCGGGCCGATGCTCACCGAGCGGATGCAGGGCGGCTACCTGCGCGGGCTGGCCAGGCTCGGCAAGCTCACCCCGCTGGCCGAGGGGCAGCCGGGCGAGGGGGCGTTCGCGGTGACCCCGCAGGTGTTCGTCACCGACCTGGCGACGTTCGCCGCGGACCTGCCCGACCTGGTGGAGGAGTGCTTCGGCCCGGCCGCCCTCGTGGTGGTCTACGACGACCCCGCGGACCTGCCCGCCGTACTGGAGAGGCTGGACGGCTCGCTGACCGCGACGATCCACGCGACCGACCCCGCCGAGGCGCGCGGGAGCGCCGAGGTGCTGCTCAAGAAGGCGGGACGGCTGATCTGGAACGGCTGGCCGACCGGGGTGGCGGTCCGCTGGGCCATGCACCACGGCGGTCCCTGGCCCGCCAGCACGGCCGCCGCCCACACCTCGGTCGGCGCCGCCGCGATCCGCAGGTGGCTGGTGCCCACCGCCTACCAGGACTGGCCGGCCGAGCTCCTGCCGCCCGAGCTGCGCGACGACAACCCGCTGGGCATCCCCCGCCGGGTCGACGGGGTCCTCTCCGAGGGACGCGCCTGACATTTCCCGTCGCCTGACATGTCCTGTCGCCTGACATTTTCCGTCCCCTGGCATTTCCCGTCGTCCGGCGTTTTCGTCGCCTGACGTTCCCGCCGGTCTCCGGGCATTCCGGAGACCGGCTCGGCGCTTTTCCCTTTCGCGTCGCTCGCGGTCGTCTCATTTCGTGCCGCTCCTGTGCGCGCTGTCCCGTTCGCGTGGCTCCGGCCCAGGGTCTGCTGGTTTTTCGAGGTTGAGCGGGGCTGTCCGCGCTAAGATCGCTCCCCGTGCTTCCGGATGGTTTATGGCGAATTATTAGGATTGGGATAGTAGGCCTGATCCTTGCGGCGGCGGTCGCGGGCCTGGTGCTCGGCGACGCCTGGCTCTGGGTGGCCGTCGAATGGTCGTCGCCTCCCTATATGGAGTTTTACGCGCCCCACGGGTTCGACACCCCGACGACCGTGGCGCTGCTCGTGGCCGCCCTGGTGAAGGCCGCGCTCCTGTGGCTGATCCTGCGTGCCCCCGCGCCAGGACCGCTGGACCGCCGGGAGAAGGCGCTGCGCCGCCTGCTGTATCTGGCGGTGGCGCACACCCTCGTGCTGTGGTATCCGATCGCGTTGCTCCCCGACGCGGTCGACGCGGCATTGCGGCTCGCGCTGTGGACCGCCATCGACGTCCTCTACCTGCTCGTCATCCGCTGGCGGTCCCGCATGCTGCGCGCGGCGGCCGGGGCGATGTTCGCGGTCGGGGTGGCCGGGATGGCCAACGAACTGCTCGACGAACTCGACCTCCCAGACCTCGAGTCGGGCCTCGTCGTCGGACTGGGCCTGATGCTGGCCGGAGTGGCGGCGACCGTCCTCACGGTCGTCGGGCAGCGGCGCGACGGGCGGTGGAGCCTTGGCACGCTGGTCGCCGGGTGGTTGTCGGTGGGCCTCTACGTGCTGGTGATCCCGCTCAACTTCCTCTCCGAGGGGATCTCCAGCGAGAGGCTGGTGGTTCTGGTCATGACGGACGCGGTGGGACTCGTCAGCACCGTGTGGATCGCGGCGACCGCCCGTGAAATGCCCACCGGGAGTCGCCCCGCGGACCTTCCGCCCGCGCGGCGGCGCGTAGTCCGCGTCGCGGTGGCGGCCGTGGCCGTACTGCCGGTCATCGCACTGATCCACCCGGAGCAGACCCCGCACCTCACCTACACCGGCTGGTCGATGGACTGCTATGCCCGGCCCAGTTTCGGCGACCTGAAACCCGCGGAACGCGACGCCGCGTTCCTGTGCCGGGCGCGGAGCACGGACGGCGGGGTCCCGCCCATGTTCCCGGACAGCCTGTCGGACCAGCAGATCCTCGCGTCCGGGCGGGCACTGTGCCGGGCGAAGGACCCCGACGAGCAGCAGGCGATTCTGACGCGGGCCGGGAGCGAGCGGTCCGCCTGGGGCGTGGACCGGTGGGACCTCGTCTACGTCTGCCCGGAGATCGTCGGCGCGACCCATCCCGAGCTGCTGCGGTCGACCGCGGAGACGGAGGCGGCGAACGACGCCTACATCGCCGAGGAGAACGCGAAGTGCCGAGACCCGTGGCCCCGGACGAAGGGGGTCGTCCAGGCCACGGCCAAGTACTTCCTGTTCGCCGACGGCGATCACGGCTATCAGGTCCACGACCCCAAGGACGAAACGGCCGGCGAGGCGGCGGAGCAGGCGATAGACAGGCTCTACGACGACGACACCCTCATCGGGGTGGCCGGTAGCACGGTGCTCATCGGGCACCTCGAGGACGTCATCGATCTGTGCCTCACGGTGAAGGCCCTGCGCACCGCGCCACCACGGCGGACGGCCGGATGGGATCAGGTCAACGAGGTGCCGATCGTCAGCCGCAGCGGCCGGCTCACCGTGCCGGAGATGGGCGAGGGCGGGGACGTGGGCGCGGGTGCCCCGATGCCGAACCTGGCGATCGCGGGGAAGGGCCGCTACCGGCTCCGTGTCTACGTGCGGGTCGACGCGGGGGAGGAGCGGCACCTGGTCGTCGTGTTCCCGGGTGCGTCGAGGAAGAGGCTCACGCTGAAGCCGTGAGCGGCGGTCCTCAGCGGATCTCGCCCACGCCCGCGTGCCGGGAGACCGGACGGTCCACCGCCCGGGCCGGTTCGATCGCCGTGTGCAGGACGGGGGTCCAGCCCGCGTCCGCGCCGAGGCCGGGGTCGTTGGCGGCGTTGTGGACGGCGACGAGGTCGACGGGGACGACCCGGCCGCCGACGCGGAGCACGTTCCCCCTCGCGGTGAGGGCGGTACCGCCCCAGTCGTAGAGGAGATCCGCCGGGTCGACCGCCCGGCCCAGCCGGAAGAAGTCGTTCTCGGCGAAGATCTGCGACTGCACGCCCACGCCGAGGGCGTGCCGGAAGGCGGAGGCGTCGGGGGTCTCGTAGTGGTTGTTGTGGACGTGCACCTGGCCGAAGCGCACGCGCGGGAGCCGCTGCGGCACGTTGTCGAAGTGGTTCGGGGCGTCGGCACCCAGGGCGGCGGCGGACGTCGCGCCGCGTGCACGACGCCTGCGCTTCGGTCAGCCTGGCCGCGAACGTGTCCAGGAGGTTCCGGGGGCCGGGCCGCCGCCGGAGGGCGGCCGCCCCGTCCCGGGACGGCGCCCGCTCCAGGGCACCCGGAGTTCCGAGTAGAGCGCCAGCCGTTCCGCGCTCGCCGCCGTCACCTCGGCGATCCTGGGCAGCACCCGGCGCTCGTCGCCGATCTCCTGGAACACGTCCGGTATGGCCATGGGCTCGGGCGCCCGCCGCACCGCGTCGAGGACGCGCATGAAACCGGCCGTCCTCTCCAGCGGTACGAGCAGACCGGCGCCGTCGCGGACGTGCGCGACGAGGTTCTCCAGCAGGTCGGTCCTGGGGTGGACGACCGAGGTCCCGTCGAACTCGACCCGGTCCTCGGTGTAGGTCAGCCGGATCCGCCCGCTCTCGCCGTGCACGATCAGGTACGGCTCGTGCCGCCGGTCCGCGCACAGCGAGACCGCGACCGTCACGACCGTCCCGTCGTCCATCCGCATCCGCGCGCACGAGGTGTCGTCCGCCTCGATCATGTTGGCCCGGTAGAGCTCGACCTCGACGTCCTCGACCTCCGCGCCGGAGACGGCCAGCGCGGTCGCGGTCGCGTGCGCGAGCGGGTTGGTGAGCACGCCGTCCACCACCGGGACGCCGTCGACCTCGCGCCTCCCGGCCCACGGCACCCGGTCGTAGTAGGAGTAGGGCCGCTCCCAGGCGCCCGCCGCGCCGATCCCGGTGACCCGGCCGATCGCCCCTTCGGCGACCATCCGCCGGACGGCCGGGATCGCCTCCGAGCCCAGGCTCTGGAACCCCACCTGGCAGGCGAGCCCGGTCTCCCCGGCCACCGCGACGATCCGGAGGTAGTCCGCGTACGTGGCGGCGGGCGGCTTCTCCAGCAGCACGTGCGAGCCGGCGCGCAGCGCCCTCTCCGCCAGCTCGGCGTGGGTGTGGACGGGCGTGCACAGGATCGTCACCTCGGCGCCGGTACGCCCGATCAGCCCGGCCAGGTCGCCGGAGAACTCCGTCCCCTCGGGCAGGCCGCCGACGGGCCGCACGTCGCACACCCCGGCCAGGTCCACCAGGCCGGTCTCGGCCAGCCGCCGGACGTTCGACAGGTGCCACCAGCCGTGCCCGTGCGCCCCGGCGAGCACCACGCGAACCGGTTCCATCACGCCACCTCCCATCGCCGTCCCCGTTCACCGGGCTGATCAGGTCCGGCCCGCCGCGCCGTCACCGGCCGTTCACCGCCCGGCCGGGGCCGGGCCGGATCCGATCAGCCCGGCGAGCTCCTCCGCGTGTTCGTGTCATCCGCCGATGCTCCCTTCGAATCGACACCACGGGCTGCAACCGGTTGCAAAAAACATTGAGGACATCTTCCCGTAACGTCAAGGGCCCAATTTGGTAAATCGCTCCTCATCTGCGGATTTTTCGGTGTTTCTGATAGCCAGGGGTATACAACCGATCCCGTACTGCTTCGCAAAGCATCTGATTCCGGCGTTGACAGTGACGCAACCGCTTGCACTAATGTGCTTCAGGGCCCCGATGCCGAATCAGGGTGAAGGAGCATGGTGGCAGCGACGATCAGGGACGTGGCGCGGGCGTCGGGAGTGCATGTCTCGACGGTGTCCCGCACCTTCTCGGCGCCGCATATGGTGAACACCGAGACCCGCAACCGCGTGCTCGCCGTCGCCGAGGATCTCGGTTACCGCCCCAACCGTGCCGCGCGGGCCCTCACCACCGGCAGGACCTACAACATCGGCCTCATCGTCGCCGACATCTCCAACCCGTTCTTCCCGCCGCTGATCAAGGCCGCCCAGGCGCACGCCAGGGCACGCGACTACCACGTGTTCGTGGCCGACACCGACGAGGACCCGCAGGTCGAGGAGGAGCTGATCCAGACCCTCGCCAAGCAGGTCGACGGGGTCCTGCTCTGCAGCCCCCGGCTGTCCAACCGGGCGATAGAGCGTCTCCACGCCGACGTGCCGTTCGTGGTGGTCAACCGGAAGATGAAGGGCCTGCCGACGATCCTGATGGACGTCGGCCAGGGCGCCCGCCTCGCGATCGAGCACCTGACCGGCCTCGGCCATCGCAGGATCGCCCTGCTCTCCGGGCCGAGCGGCTCGTGGACCAGCGGTGAGATGCGCGCCGCCGCGACCGCGGTGGACGGCGTCGAGCTGGTCACCCTCGGCCCGAACGCGCCCACCGAGCGGGGCGGCCTCGCCGTCGCCGGCGAGGTGGTCGCCTCCGGGGTGACGGGCGTGCTCGCCTACAACGACCTGGTGGCCATCGGGCTCATCGAGGGTCTGTACGAGCGCGGCGTGCGCGTCCCCGACGACATCAGCGTGGTCGGCGTCGACGATATCGTGTCAGGGCGGCTGAACCGGCCCAAGCTGACCACTGTGGTCATGCCCACGGCCGCCGCCGGGCGGATGGCGGTGGACCTGCTGCTGCAGTCGTTCGGCGACGGCGCCACCCCCACCCTGGCCACCCTGGACACCAGCCTGGTCGTCCGTGAATCCACCGGAGAGGCGCGACAATGACCTTCGGAACCACCCCCTCGGGCGAGCGGGTCGAGCGGCACGTGCTGTCGAACGGGCGAATGCGCGCCGCGGTCCTCAGCTACGGGGCGATCCTGCAGTCGCTGGAGGTCTCCGGCGTCGACGTGGTCCTCGGCTACGACAACCTCGGCGACTACCTGACGCGCAGCCGCTACTTCGGCGCCGTGGTCGGCCGGTACGGCAACCGCATCGCGGGCGGGCGTTTCACCCTCGACGGACGCGACCACGAGCTGCCGGTCAACAACGGTCCCAACAGCCTGCACGGCGGGACGCACGGCTTCGACACCCGGGTCTGGCGGATCACCGCCGCCTCCGACACCGCCGTGACCCTGGAGTACGTGAGCCCGGACGGCGAGCAGGGCTATCCCGGCACGCTCACCGTCTCGGTCACCTACACGCTGACCGGCGACGCGATCCGGCTCGACTACCAGGCGGTCACCGACGCGCCGACCGTGCTGAACCTCACCAACCACTCCTACTTCAACCTCGCCGGGGGCGGCGACGTCCTCAAGCACGTGGTCCGCATCGACGCCGACCACTACCTGCCGGTCGACGCCACGCAGATCCCGACCGGGGAGCTCGCCCCGGTCGCCGGCACCCCGTTCGACTTCACCTCGCCGTACGAGATCGGCGAGCGGATCGCCGACCCGGCGCTGGGGGGCGGCTACGACCACTGTTACGTCCTGCGCGGCGGCATCGAGGTCCACGAGCCCGCCGGAGGGCTCACCATGGAGGTCACCACCACCGAGCCGGGCGTGCAGTTCTACACGGGCAACTTCCTGGACGGCGTCGCCACCGCGTACGGCAAGCACGCGGGCCTGTGCCTGGAGACCCAGCACTTCCCCGACTCGCCGAACCGGCCGAACTTCCCCTCGGTGGTCCTGCGTCCCGGCGAGCGGTTCGACTCCACCACCACCTACCGCTTCACCTGACGGTTCCGGGGAGGGCGCCGGGCGTGACCCCACGCCCCGGCGCTCAGGCCCTGGCCGTGGCGTGCTCGCCGCTGAGGGCCGCGACGGCTCCCAGGCCGAGATAGACGACACCGCTGGTGACGTCCAGGCGGCGGCGGGCGCGGGCCGAGTGGCGCAGGCGGCCGGCCATGGCCGAGGCGAGCAGGGCGAAGGCGCCGTCGCTGGCGATGCCGAGCACCGTCCAGATCAGGCCGAGCAACACGATCTGCGGGGCGATCGGCCCGGCCTCCGGGTCGGTGAACTGCGGCAGGAAGGCGAGGAAGAAGATCGCGGTCTTCGGGTTGAGCACGTTGACGACGAAGCCCTCCCAGAACATCCGGGACCGGGTCGCCGTCCGCGGCTCGAAGGGCTCCTCCCCGTTCGAGCGGGTCATGAGCTTGCGCACGCCCAGCCAGATCAGGTAGGCGGCGCCGAGATACTTCACGATCATGAAAGCGGTCGACGAGGCGGCGAGCAGGGCGCTGACGCCCAGGGCGGCGGCGGCCACGTGGACCAGCGAGCCGAGGTGGATGCCGAGCACCGACACCAGCCCGGCGGATCGGCCCTGGGCGACGCTGCGGGTCACGATGTAGAGCACCGCGGGCCCCGGAACGAGCAGCAGGGCGAGGGTCGCGGCGGCGAAGAGCGCAAGCGTGGGCAAATCCGGCATATCCGGATCGTAGAGGCATCGGTTCCCCCGGCGCCTCGCATTTTCACCGCCGTAAGGACCCCGCCTGGAGCAGGTAGCCCAGCAGGGCGGCCGTACCGGCCAAAGCCTGGACGGCGAGGAAACCGGCGAGGGAGGACGGCTGGAGACCCAGGGCGAGCGCCAGCGGGAGGCATCCGAGCACCGCGAGATCCACGCCGGTCAAACCCCAGATGAGCGGGCCCGTCGGTATCGAACCTCCCGCCGTCTCGATGACCGGCATGGAGTGGTCTATCGGGTTCCGGCGGGCCATTCGCAACCCTCCGGCGGCCAGTGCGGGGGCCGCGAGCGGTCCGAAGAGCCACCACGGGCCCGTTCCGAGCGCGCCCGTCAGGGATACGAAGGTGAGGGCGACGGTCAGCCAGGCGCCGCCCAGCAGCGCCGGCAGCAGCGATCTGGCGGCCAGGGCCGCGCGGGCGCCGACCCCGAGGAGCCGGGCCAGAGCCGGGTTGTCGCCGTCGCGGCGCGCGCCCGAGATGCCCGCCGTCGCGGCGGTCAGCGCCCCGGCGAACACGACTCCCGTCACGACCGCGCCGACCTCACCGGCCGCGAGCGCCGCCAGCGCGGGCAGCGCTGCACCCCCGAGCAGGGCGACCAGGCGGCCCGGGCGCCGTCCCAGGCGACGCCAGTCCTGCCAGGCCAGGGCGAGCGGTGCGGGCAGCCGCGGCCAGGGGTGCGAGCGCAGGGTACGCCCCCGCCAGTGGTTGTCCTCGGCGATCCAGGTCAGGGCAGCCGGGTCCAGGCCGACGGCGGCGGTGCTCACGTGACCCGCCCGGGTGGAGGCGGAGAGCACGGCCCGCGCCGGAATCCCGGCCAGAGCCGACCACGCCCTCCACCCGAGCAGAGCGGCCACCGCCGCGGCGAGGGCGGCCACCGACGCGCCGTGCGACGTGGGCGCGTTCGCGACCTCGGCCACGAAGCGCCGCGTCGGGCCGCTCGCCGCCGACAGCGCCGCCGCCGCGGCCAGCAGGGCGGTCACGACGACGGCCGCGTTCAGCCACGGCTGCCAGCTCTGCGACGACTGGGCGAGTACGGTCAGCGCCATGCCGCCCACGCTCACCGAGACACCCAGGATCACGGCAGTGGCCAGCCGCAGTGCCAGCAGGTCCGGCGCGCCAAGAACAGTGAGCGCACCCACCCCGAGCACGACCCCGGCCAGGACGGACCCCACCAGGAGAATCGTGGCCGTCCGGCCCAGCACGCCACGCCGATGCAGCGGGGACAACAGCAGCCAGGCGGCGTCGGCGGCCGGCAGCGCGAAGGGACCGATCGCGCGGGCGGCGAGGAGAAGGCCGGTGTAGGAGAACATGACCAGGGCGAGGCCGGCTCCCGCCCGCCACGGGTCCACCTGCCGGGAAAGCGAGGCGAGCGCGGAGGAGACCGGCTGGGCCAGTACCACGAGCAGGATCGCGAGCCCGAACAGCCACACGTAGCGGTCCAGCCAGCTCGCGGGGACGCCGCGGCGCGCTCCGACGAAGGCGCGGACGCTCTTGACCGTGGCCATGCCCTGCTCCCCGCCGGCACCCGGCGCCGTGTTCACAACCGAGCCCATGCCCGCTCCGCATCCGTCTCCGGCGCCGTGTTCACAACCGTGTTCACAACCGTGTTCACGCCCCGTTCCGCATTCATGATCGGCTCGTCGCCTGCCCGGCCTCCAGCACGACCTGGCGGGCCCGGGTGTTCTCGGCGAGCCGGTGGTCGTGGGTCGCCATGACCACTGTGCCGCCGGCGTCCGCGTAATGCGTGAGGATCATGGCCAGGCGCTCGCGGAACATCTCGTCGAGCCCGCGCTCCGGCTCGTCCAGGAGCAGCAGCCTGCTCGGTCTGAGCAGGGCGGCCGCGAGAGAGAGCCGCTGTCGCTGGCCGGTGGAGAGAGCTTGCGGCGACGCGTCGGCGCGCTCCCGGAGGTCGAACGATTCCAGCGCCGCCTCGACCTCCAGCCGGGCCGGAGCGTGGACGGCGTGCGTCAGCTCCAGGTGCTCGCGTGCCGTCAGACCCGGATACCAGGCCGGTTCGTCCCCGACCAGGGCGACGTCACGCCAGAAGCCGGCGTCGTCCCGCGGAGGGCCGCCCAGGACGCGTAGCGCGCCGGAGGGCGTCGGGTGCAGTCCGGCCAGACAGCGCAGCAGCGTCGATTTTCCCGCGCCGTTCGAGCCGATCACAGCGATGATCTCACCGGGGGCCGCCGTCAGGCCGACGTCGCGGAGCACGGCGTTGCCACCGAGTTCCACGCTGAGACCGCTGACCGTGATGATCGCTGTGGACACCGTTCGAGCCTAGCCACTGCCGGCCCCGCGCGGGCCATGACGATCGTCCCGGCCCGTGGTGGCCTGCCCGCGCGTTCGACGGGGCACCGATCACAGGCGGCTACGGGGGGATGTCACCGAGGTCAGGGCGGCCAGCAGGGCGGTGGTGGCCGGCGGGTCGGGGGGCTCGCCGTAGGTGGCGGCGTAGACGTGGCGGGTCGAGCCGGGAAGCTCGATCATGTTGATCTTCGGATGCCGGTGGGCGTGCAGGGCGAGTCCCGGCAGGGCGCTCACCCCGATCCCGGCGGCGACCAGGGCCTGGACGGCGACGACGTCGTCGGTGGTGAAGGCGATCTCCGGCTCGAAGCCGGCCCTGGCGCACAGCTCCAGCAGGTGGGTGCGGCACCGGTCGCAGCCACCGATCCACCGGGAGTCGCGGTAGGAGGTCAGCTCGCCGGCCGGGCCGGAGGTGATCAGGTAGCTGGGGTCGTCCAGCAGGTGGAGCAGCCGGATCCCGTCGCCCTCGGGGGCGGTGTCGTCGTAGCGGAAGATGACGGCCACGTCCACGTAACCGGCCTTGAGCATGCGCAGCGCGTCGGGAGGCTCCGTCTCGGTCAGGCGCAGCTCCAGGCCGGGGTGCCCCCCGGCGAGGACGGCGGCGGCCTCCGGCACGAACGTCCCCAGGGCGGAGGGGAAGGCGGCCAGCCTGACCCGCCCGGCACGCAGGCCCACGTGTGCCGACAGCTCCGCGGACGCGGAGTCGAGGCGACCGATGATCTCGACGGCCCGCTCGGCGAGCAGCCGGCCGGCCTCGGTCAGCCGGATGCCCCGGCCGACCCGCTGGATCAGCTTGGCCCCGGTCTCGGCCTCCAGCTTCGCGAGGTGGTGGCTCACCGAGGGCTGGGAGTAGTGCAGCTCCCTCGCCGCCGCGGTCACCGAGCCGTGCCGGGACACCGAGGCGAGGACGCGAAGTCGCACGATATCGAGCATGTATTAACTTTATCTATGGATGAGGGGGAAGATAGGCATTGGACGCTATGTATCTCCTCGCCGCATCCTTGAGGCATGACAACCTTGACGCTCACCCGCCCGGGCCTGGCCGAACTGGTCGCGGGGGTCAGAGACCTCGTGGACCCGTCCGCCGACGCTCGGACCACGGCCTTCGCCGTGGCCGGGCTGCTGCGTGAACGGCTGCCGTCCCCCGGGATCCTCACCGAGGAGGAGCGCCTCGGCGACCCCGACCGCTATGTCGGCCACACCCTGCACGCCGAGGAGAACTTCTCGATCGTGGCCGTGGTCTGGCGGCCCGGCCAGAAGACCGTGATCCACGACCACATCGCCTGGTGCGTGTTCGGCGTGCTGCAGGGCGTGGAGTACGAGACCCTCTACCGCGACCACGGCGACCACCTGACCGAGATCGGCAGGGCCGCCAACCAGACCGGTGAGGTGAGCGGTTTCGCCCCGCCCGGTGACATCCACCGCGTCCACAACACCGGTGACGAGACGGCCATCTCGCTCCACATCTACGGGGCCGACCTCAGCGCCGCCCCCACCAGCGTCCGCCGCGTCTACGAGCTGCCCGTTCGCTGAACGGGTCGTCCCGCGCCCCGCCCGTCCGGTGAGGCGGGGATCACGGGCCCGGCTTCCCCACACGAGCCGGGCCCACCCCCCGGCCGGTGAGCGAGGCTTGCTCGGCCGGCCGCCGCGGCGCGGCCGTCGAGTCGCCCTGGGCGCGTCGGCGAGGCGCGCCCTCAGAGGGAGGCGTGCCATCAGAAGTTGGACACCACCGCGGTGAACACCTGGTCGATACTTCCGGATTCGCGAGAGTCGTACGCGGCGGCGGCGGTCGCCTCGGAGATCTGCCTCAGCACGCCGAGGTCGGCGTCCTGGCCGTAGGCGATCGTGAACATCCGCACCGTCTCCCGGCCCGGTTCGGTACGCAGGCCGGGCAGCAGTTTCTCCAGGGAGATGCTGTCGGGGTCCTCGTTCCTGCCGTCGGTCAGGAAGACCACCGCGTTGATCGCGTCACCGTTCCGCAGCCCGCGCACCTGCTCGTGGGCCGCGAACGCGGTGTCGTACAGGCCGGTGCCGCCGTCGGGGATGAGGCCGTCGAGCCTGGCGCGCAGCCTCCCGCGCTGGGCGGCGTCGACGGTGGCCAGGGGGGCCAGCTCCAGGTGGTCCTTCGCGCCGTCGCGCTCGGTGGAGAACATCCACAGCCCGACCCTGTCGTGCGGGCCGAACTGGGGCAGCGTGTTGATCGCGGCCTGCTTGGCCAGGTCGAGCTTGCTCTTTCCGGTGCCGGGAACGGGGGCGCCCATCGAGCCGGAGACGTCGATGACCAGCAGGACGTTCGCGGGTTTGCGCAGGTCGGCCCAGCCGGTGAGCATCTTGTCGAGCACGTTCGGGGCGGGCGGGCTCAGCGTCGTCCTCGGCTCGGCGGGCAGCAGCCCGTTCGCCTGGGTGATCAGCTCGCCCGCCTTGCCGTCGTGCGAGCGGAAGGCGAACTCGGCGAAGCGGGCCTGCTGCTCGGGGGCCCGGAGGTGCGCCAGGAAGTCGGCCGCCACCGCACGCTTGGCGTCGTCGACCCACGGGGCGGTCAGCACCGCGTACGGGTTGTCGGACATGAGCGTGCCCTCCTTGGGATAGATCGCCGCCAGCGGCACCTTGGGCTTGGCGTGCTCGCCCAGCGTCGCGGGGTCGCCGGTCGGGTTGCCCTGGTTGTAGTCCCAGACCGACTTCTCCTCCACGGCCACCGCGGAGATGTAGCTCAGGCCCGCGCCCGCGTCGTCGGCGCGCTGGAGGTTCGACAGGAACGTCAGCGTCGTGTCGCCGTAGTGCACGATCGAACGTTCCACGCCCCGCACGAAGTCCCTGACCTTCGCGTCGGCCACGTTCTTCTCCGACAGGTCGCTCGACAGGCCGGTCGCCGCGAAGTAGGCGCCGACGGTGGCGTTCAGGCCGCTGGTGGAGAAGTTGGGATTGGTCTTGCCGAGTTTGAACCGTCCCCATTCGGGGTGGCCGTACTTCGCCCACGACCCGGCCGACACCGCGAGCAGATCGGACCAGCCGAGCTTCCTGGCCGGCCAGCCCAGCGCCTCGGCCATCGGCAGGGGCATCGCGACGACCAGCGGCGACGTGGCGATCGACGGGTTGTCGGCGGCGACCGGGGAGGCGGAGTCGTCCGCCGAGGCGCGATGCCGGAGCAGGTTGATCCAGCCGCTGCCGGCGGGCGACCACACGTCGGGGCGGGGGCCGTCCTGGCGCTCGTCCCACCCCCTGGCCAGCGCCTGCATGGCACCGCCGCTCGCCTTGGTCTCGACGACGACGTCGGCGCACCGCCCGCCCACCCGCCTGCCGTTGTAGCCGGAGGCGATCGTCCTGAGCAGTTCGGCCTTCTCCGGCGAGGCGGCGACGGTCAGGGTGACGCCCCCCTCGCAGGCCTCGGGCCGTCCGGTGGCCTCGCGCGCCGTTCCGGCTCCGGCTCCGGCTTCGTTCGCGCCGACGAAGACCCGCAGGGCGACGATCAGGGCTCCGGCGACGATGACGGTGACGATGAACGGGGCGAAGTTCCTCCGCCGTCGCTGCGGTTGCTGGTACAACCCTGCCTCCCGGGGGGATGTCTGTACCTATCCGACGAACGACTCACCCCGAGAGTTCTCCGCGACCGGAGTTCGTCGCGGGTGACCACACGCCGAGGGCCCTCCCGGCGATCGCCGGAAGGGCCCTGTCGTCGGAACCCGAGGCGTCAGACCGCCGTGGAGCCGTACTCCTGCAGGAAGAGCGCCTCGGCGGTGGCGGTGCGGCGGAGCTCCTCGATGTTCACGCGCTCGTTGGGGGCGTGGATCGCCGCGTCGTCGTCCTCGGCGCCGAAGAGCAGGATCGTGGCGGCGGGGAACTGCCTGACGAAGGTGGAGACGAGCGGGATCGAGCCACCGGCGCCGACGTCGCGCGGGGGACGGCCGAAGGCGCGTTCCATCGCCCGGTTCAGCGCGGAGCGGGCCGCGCCGCCGGTGTCGGCCAGGTAGCCGGAACCCATGGTGTAGTCGCCCACGTCCACCTGGACGCCCCAGGGGGCGACCTGCCGCAGGAAGTCGACGACGGCCTCGACGGTGGTCTTCGGGTCGCCGGCCGGGGGCACCCGCACAGTCACCCGGGCCCTGGCGACGGCCTGGACGGCGTTGATCGCGCCGGAGACCGTCGGCACGTCCAGGCCGGTGACCGTGATCGCGTACGAGGCCCACAGGCGGTCGGCCAGCGAGCCGGAGCCGACCGTGGAGACGCCGTCGAGCACGCCCGCGGTGGCACGGAAGTCCTCCTCCGACGGGCCGGAGCCGAGGAAGCTGCCGCGCGGCAGGCCTGGGACGCGGATGTCGCCGTGGTCGTCGTGCAGGGCGGCCAGCATCCGGATCAGCGCCGCGAGGGCGTCGGGGGCGGCACCGCCGAACGAGCCGCTGTGCAGCGACTCCTTGAGGGTGCGCACCTCGATGGTGAAGGCGCCCATGCCGCGCAGCGAGGTCGTCACCGCCGGGTCGCCCACCCGGGGGTTGCCGGTGTCGGCGACCACGATCGCGTCGGCGCGGAACAGCTCGGGGTTGTGCTCGACGAAGGATTCCAGGCGCTCGCCCGCGTACTCCTCCTGGCCCTCGACGATGACCTTGACGCCGACCGGGAAGCGCCCCTGGAAGGCGCGGAGCGCCGCGACGTGGGAGATGACGCCCGACTTGTCGTCGGCCGCGCCGCGGCCGTGGATCGCTCCATCGATCTCGGTCGGCTCGAAGGGCGGGGTGCGCCAGAGCGCGAGGTCGCCGGTGGGCTGCACGTCGTAGTGCGCGTACAGCAGCACGGTCGGCGCGCCGGGCGGGGCGGGGGCCTCGGCGTAGACGGCGGGGAAACTGCCCTCGACGGGGATCTGCTGGACGCGCGGCAGTCCGGTGCTCCGCAGCAGTTCCTCGGTCACCGCGGCGGCCGCGTGCACGGGCTCCTCGGGATGGCCGGGGAAGGCCACCGAGGGGATGGCGACGAGCCTTCTGAGGTCCGCTATCGCCTGGGGCATGCCGGCGGTCACGGCGTTCTCGATCTCGTCAGGAGTCACGACTTTCCCCCGCATCTCAATATCTGGTGCGTCCTATTGGATCACAGCCGCAGGTACGGCCGCTCTCGTGCACGATTCCAGCACACCAGGGTTCCGCCAAGCGGAACCGGGGTTTGGGCAATGGTCGGACGCACTTCTCGCCTGATCGCGGATTTCGTCGTTGTTACATGGACGTTTTGCGGATTCCGAGGTTCTCGCACTTTAATGCCACGTTTTCACTTGGCAAGAGCTGTTCTGGCAGGCAGACTGTTGGAAGCTCAGCTCAACGAGGGAAGATCGTGATGACGCACCCTGAAAACACCGACGTGACCTCGCTCATGAAGGCCGCGCAGGACAACCTGTGGATGCACTTCACCCGGCACAGCTCGTACGAGGGCGCCGAGGTGCCGATGATCGTGCGCGGTGAGGGCTCCTACATCTACGACGTGCACGGCAAGCGCTACCTCGACGGCCTCGCCGGCCTCTTCGTGGTCCAGGCGGGTCACGGCCGCAGCGAGCTGGCCGAGGCCGCCGCCAAGCAGGCCCAGGAGCTGGCGTTCTTCCCGCTGTGGTCGTACGCGCACCCCAAGGCCGTCGAGCTGGCCCAGCGTCTCGCCGCCGAGACCCCCGGCGACCTCAACCGCGTCTTCTTCACCACCGGCGGCGGCGAGGCCGTCGAGAGCGCGTGGAAGCTCGCCAAGCAGTACTTCAAGATCACCGGAAGGCCGCTCAAGCACAAGGTCATCAGCCGCCAGATCGCCTACCACGGCACCCCGCAGGGCGCCCTGTCGATCACCGGCATCCCGGCCTTCAAGCAGATGTTCGAGCCGCTGGTCCCGGGTTCCGTCAGGGTGCCCAACACCAACCACTACCGCGCCGACGAGATCACCGGCGTGCCGGGCATGACGCCCGAGCAGTACGGCTACTGGGCCGCCGAGCGCGTCGCCCGCGCCATCGAGATGGAGGGCCCCGACACCGTGGCCGCCGTCTTCGTCGAGCCGGTACAGAACGCCGGCGGCTGCTTCCCGCCGCCCCCCGGATACTTCGAGCGCCTGCGCGAGATCTGCGACGAGTACGACGTCCTGCTCGTGTCGGACGAGGTCATCTGCGCCTTCGGCCGCCTCGGCACCATGTTCGGCGGGCAGAAGTTCGACTACGTCCCCGACATCATCACCTGCGCCAAGGGCATGACCAGCGGCTACTCGCCGATCGGCGCCATGATCGCCTCCGATCGCCTCTTCGAGCCGTTCAAGAACGGCACCGAGATGTTCGCCCACGGCTACACCTTCGGCGGCCACCCGGTCTCCTCGGCCGTCGCGCTGGCCAACCTCGACCTGTTCGAGCGGGAGGACCTGCTCGGCCACGTCACCCGCAACGAGCCGGTCTTCCGCTCCACCCTGGAGCGCCTGCGCGACCTGCCGATCGTCGGCGACGTGCGCGGCTCCGGCTACTTCTGGGGCATCGAGCTCGTCAAGGACAAGGTCACCAAGGAGACCTTCGACACCGAGGAGTCCGAGCGCCTCATCAGGGGCTTCCTCACTCCCGCCCTCTACGAGGCGGGCCTGTACTGCCGCGCCGACGACCGGGGCGACCCGGTCATCCAGCTCGCTCCGCCGCTCATCTGCGGACCCAAGGAGTTCGACGAGATCGAGTCCATCCTTCGTTCGGTGCTGACGGAGGCATGGAGCCGCCTCTGAGCGCGCACGGCCGCGCCCCCTCCGGACCGCCACACGCGGCCCGGACGGGCTCGCCGAACCCGCCGGCGGTCGCGCCGCCCGGGCCCTCCCGGCCCGCCGCGCCCTCGCCGGCGCTCGCCGTCCGGCGTCATGTCCGCCGGAGTGAGACCGCACCGCACCCGCGCAAGCCTCGCTGTGCCACTCCGTCGAAACAACGAAAGGAAATCCCATGAAGATCGGCGTGCCCGCCGAGGTCAAGAACCACGAGTACCGCGTCGCCGCGACCCCGGCGGGCGTGCACGAGCTCGTCCGTCACGGCCACGACGTCTACATCCAGCGCGGCGCGGGCCTCGGCTCGCACCTCACCGACGAGGAGTACCTCTTCGCCGGGGCCAAGATCCTCGACAGCGCCGACGAGGTGTGGGACCAGGCCGAGATGATCCTCAAGGTGAAGGAGCCCATCGCGGAGGAGTACCACCGCATGCGCCCCGGCCAGGTGCTCTTCACCTACCTGCACCTCGCGGCCGGCCGTGAGTGCACCGACGCCCTCCTCGACCGCCAGGTCACCGGCATCGCGTACGAGACCGTCCAGGTCGGCAACACCCTGCCGCTGCTCGCCCCGATGTCCGAGGTCGCGGGCCGGCTCGCCCCGCAGGTCGGCGCCTACAACCTCATGCGCTTCAACGGCGGGCGCGGCGTGCTGCCCGGCGGCGTGCCCGGCGTGGCCCCCGCCAAGGTCGTCGTCATCGGCGCGGGCGTCTCCGGGCTCAACGCCGCGCAGATCGCGGTCGGCATGGGCGCGGACGTCACCGTCCTCGACCTCAACATCGACCGCCTGCGTTTCGTCGACGCCATCTACCAGGGCCGTCTCAAGACCCTCGTCTCGACCTCGTACGCGATCGAGAAGGAGGTCCTGGAGGCCGACCTGGTCATCGGCGCCGTGCTGATCCCCGGGGCCAAGGCCCCGACCCTCGTCTCCAACGAGCTGGTCTCCCGCATGAAGCCGGGCTCCGTGCTCGTCGACATCGCCATCGACCAGGGCGGCTGCTTCGAGGACTCCCGCCCGACCACGCACGCCGAGCCGACCTACCAGGTCCACAACTCGATCTTCTACTGCGTGGCCAACATGCCGGGGTCCGTCGCCAACACCTCCACCTACGCGCTGACCAACGCCACGCTGCCCTACGCGGTCAAGCTGGCCGGCCTCGGCTGGAAGCCCGCGCTCCAGCAGGACGCCTCCCTCGCGCTGGGCCTCAACACCCACGCGGGACGGCTCACCAACGAGCAGGTCGCCGTCGCCCTCGGCCTGCCGTACGTGCCGGTCTCCGAGGTCATCGCCGCCTGAGCCAGGGGTCCGTTCGTCCCGCGCCGGCCGGGCGTGGGACGCGTGGCCCCGCCGGGCCGCGGGGCGGGTTCGCGAGGGGGCACGGCGCCGGTCACGGCCTCGTCTGCGCCTCGTCCGCGTCTCGTCCGCGTGTTGTCCGCGCCTCGTTCACGGCGACCAGCCGGAACGCAGGGCGCGTGCGGTGACCAGGACGTGCTCGATCTCCACCGGGGTCGGCCAGGGGGCGCCGCCGGGGCGCAGCAGCGTGGCCCGTACGGACGCCAAGTGCTCGATCGCGCCCGACGGCAGCCCGCTCCGCTCGGTCAGCCACGTCGTGACGTCGGTGTGGTCGCGCAGTGGCCGGGTGACGAGGTCCCAGGTACCGAGGATCTCGGTCAGGTCGGCGACCCTCAGGGGGGCGCCGCCCCGCCGGGCGACGGCGGCCGCGGCCAGCTCGGCGCGGGCGACGAGCTCGGGCTCGGTGGTCCGGCTCCACGGGGGAGAGGGCGGATCGGACAGCCACCGCTCCGCCTCGCGGGAGAAGCCCGCGGCCGACAGCAGCGCGGCCAGCTCGACCGCGGCCCGGTGGTGTCCCGCCTGTGCCGCCTGGCGGAACCAGTGCTGCCCGCCCTGCAGGTCGCTGTGCTCGGCGATGAGCAGCAGGCCGAAATTGAAGGCCGCCTCCGGGTCGCCCCCCGCCGCGGCCCGGCTGAACCAGTGGCCGGCCCCCCGAGCGTCGCTCATCTCCACGCACACGAACCCGGCCGTCCGCTGGTCGTCGATCCTGCCGGTGCAGGCCGCCCGCTCGAACCAGGCGCGCGCGGTGCGCAGGTCGCCGAGGGACAGCGCGATCCCGCCGAGCTGGGACGCGGCACCGGGGTGCTCGTTCCTGGCGGCCAGCCGGAAGAACGCCTCCGCCCCCTCGGGGTCGCGGTTGGCCTGCAGGAACAGCCCGAGGTGGTAGGCCGCGTCGGCATGGCCGCTCCGGGCGGCCAGCTCCCACCAGCGCAGCGTCTCGTCCTCCTCGCCGGAGGCGTAGGCGAGGAACCCGAGGTCGTAGGCCGAGGCCAGGTCGCCGTCCATCGCGGCCCTGCGATGCCACTCCCCGGCCGCCTTCACCTCGCCGCCGTCCTCGCAGAGCAGCGCGAGCCGCCTGGCCGCCGCGCGGGAGCCCGCCCTGGCCGCCGTCTCGAACCACCGCCGGGCGGCGGGGACGTCGCCGTGCTGGTCCAGCAGGAGGACCGCCAGGTTCACCGCGGCCTCGACGTCTCCGGCGTTCGCCGCCAGCTCGTACCATCGCGCGGCCTCCGCGGGAGTGCCGTGCTTCTCGTGCCAGATCCCCAGGTTGTAGGCGCTGTCGAGGTTTCCGGCGGCGGCCGCGCGCTCCCACCAGTGCCGTGCCGCCGAGCGGTCGCCCCGCTGCGCGAAGTGGCGGCCCAGCTGGTGGGCGGCCTGCACGTCACCGCCGTGCGCGGCGAGCAGCAGCGCGGTCTCGCCGTCCGTGTCGTTCTCGTGCTCGGTGCTCCGGGGGGTGGGTACCAGCCCCGCGGCCGCCTCCGGGTCGTCAGGCCACCACCCCATGTCACCCTCCTCGCCGACGTCGCGCAGCCGACAGGTCACAGGGTGGCACGTAACCATTCGGCCGCGGAGGGTAATCGCGACTTCCGCCCGCCGATCCGTCCGCCGGCCCGTCCGCCGATCCTGCCCTCGTGCTCGGCCCGGTGGCCCGGCGCTCAGACGAAGCGCACGAACCCCACGTACATGCCCATCGAGCAGACGTAGCGCAGGGAACCCGCCTCGCGCGCGCCCAGCCGCACGGTGGCGGGCAGTACCACGTCGCGGCCGTCGATCGTGAGCGTCCGGGTGCAGCCGGGGACGCCCTCGAGACGGAAGACGAGGTCGGTGGGAACCCCCGCGCGGGCGGTCACCACGCCCGGCCGGTAGCCGTGGCCGGTGGCCCGGACCTCGACCCGCTGGGCACCGCCGGCGCGGACGGCCGCGGTGTCGCCCCCCTGATCGTCCGCAGCCCTCCCTGGCCGACCTGCCGGGGCGCCCGTCGGCCGTGCCGGGCCGTCCGCCGCCATGGCCGGGCCGCCGGCCCCGGGGAGCCACCCCCCGAGACTCAGCCCCGAGGAGATCGTCCACAGGCCCGCCGCCAGCGCGACGACCCCCGCCAGCGCCGCCAGCCTGGTCGTCGCGGCCCGCCGCAGGACCAGTCCGAGCAGGGCGAACGCGGGAGCCGTCCCCGCCACGAAGCCCGCCATCACCGCGGCCCCGCCCAGCGCCGACCCGCTGGAGACCGCCACCATCTCGGTGCTGAGCGTCACCCCGCACGGCAGCAGGATCGTCGCGGCACCGAGCGTCAGCGCCCTGGGCACGGGGGCGGCGATCCCGGACACGCCCCCGCGCCGGGACGTACGCCCGCCCGGCGGGGCGTCCGGGCGGCATCCGTCCTCCGGTTCGCGGCCGAACATGCGGACTCCGAAGAACACGACCGCGATCCCGGCCGCGACGAGCAGCGCGGCCCTGACCTGAGGACCCAGCCGCACCGCGGACCCGGCGAGCCCGAGCAGGGCTCCGGCCGCCGTGTGGGAGCCGAGGCGCCCGGCGAGGAACAGCGCGACGACAGCGGGACCCGAAGGGCCAGAGGGACCCGAGGGATCCGGGGGGCCCGCCCCGGTCCCGCCGCGTCCGCCGGAGCCGGCCGGGCGGCCGCGGGAGGTGAGCCCGCCGGAGCCGGCCGGGCGGCGGGAGGTGAGCCCGGTGAGCAGGCCGCCCTGCACGGCCGCGCACGAGGCCGTACCCGCGACCAGTCCCGCGGCGAGCCCTGCGGCGAACAGCGCGGCCGGTCCCGCGCTCAGCGGACGCCCCCGGTGACGATCCAGATCCCCACGGACCAAACGTAATCTCGCCGGAGGGTGACCGACGGTGACACTTCCTTACCGAGCGCTCCCGCCGTCCTTACCGGGCGTCCAGGTTTCCGGGCTCCTCACCGGGGTTCCGGTTTCCGGGCTCCTCGCCGGGCGTCCGGCTTTCCGGCGGCCGGGCGCCCCCCGGGGACGTTCCCCGGGGAGCCACTTCGCGCGGTGGGTCCCGCCGGCGGCGGGGCTCACCGGCCGGCGGCGTTCAGGTCGACGAGAACCTGCCTGCCCGGTCCCGACCGGAACCGGAACATGCCCTCGTGCACGTACAGGGTGGGAGGCGCCTTGTCCCCCCGGCGCGTCGGAACCGGGAACAGCAGGCCGGTGCGTCCCGTGGCGACGTCGTGCAGGGAGCTGGCCCCCCTGCCGTCGCGGCTCCTCTGATGGAGCAGGACGAAGCGGCCCGAGTAGAGAAGCCCGTGGGCCGTCCCCGGCAGCCCGTGCCGGTTCGTGCCGTCGCGTCGCCACGCCTCGGCGCCGTTGAGGCACCACGTCACCCCGCAGTCGCTCCAGGACGTCAGCCCCGCCGGAGGGGCCGCGCCCCTGGTCTCGCCGGTGAGCACGTTCTTCAGGGACTCCATCGGGCGAGCGGCGGGACGGTCCGACATCATGTCCTGCTCGGGCCGCCCGGCCCACGGCCAGTCGACCAGGTGGAAGCCTCTCGTGCCGTCGACCAGGGACGCCTTCCCGCCCGTCAGCGGGGCCCGGTAGACGCCGCCGCCGTCGAGCGGCGACCAGACGGCCGCGCCGCCGGCGATGGCCAGGTCGACCCCGCGGTAGGTGTCGTCGACGAGCACGGCCGCGACCGAGGCGATCCGCCGCGGGACGCCGCCGGTGACCGGCACCGCCCATATCTCCGTCAGGCGGTCGCGGAGCGTGGACCACGCCAGGTAGCCGTCGCCGAAGACCAGCGGCGCGTTCATCACGTTCGGGTTCTTGAGCGGCGCGATCCGGGTGAACCTCCGCCTGTCGACGTCGTACGACCAGATCCCGTCGAGCCGATTCCTGGTGAGCCCCCGCCCCGCCACGACCCGGCCGGTGACGAACACGTCCGGGGTGAACACCCGGCCGCCGGGCCCCGTCGCCGGGATCTCGTGCACCGCGCCCGGCCACACCTGCCTGACCGGCGGTGCGAGAACGCCGGTGCGAGGCGTCGGCCGCGCCGTCGGAACCGTCGGGACCGGCGGGACCGCCGGGGTGGGCGGCGTGACCGTACGCGTTCCCGCGACGGTGGCGGCCACCACGGTCACGATGGCGGCCGCCACCGCGATCGGGGCCCACCACCTGGCGCCGGACGTCCCGCGTGGCGCGGGCAGGGCCCGGGGCCGCCCGTCGTCCCGCACGCTTTCGGCCCTGGCGGCCATCGCGTCCCTGAGCCGGTCCTCGATCTCGGTCATGCCTTGCCTCCCAGTTCGCGTTCGAGCCGCTCCAGGGCCCTGAAGGCGGTGGACCGCACGGTGCTCTCCCTGACGCGCGTCGCCTGGGCGATGTCGGCGTTGGACATGTCGAGGTAGTAACGCAGGACGAGGACCTCGCGCTGACGCCTGGGCAGCCGGCTGAGCGCGGCCAGCATCTCCTGCCGCGACTCGCCCAGCAGCGCGGCCGTCTCCGCGGAGTCCACCGGCTCGTCAGGCCGTCCCAGCACCGCCCTCGCGGCGACGCCGCGCCTGCGCAGGACCGAGCGCGAGGCGTTCAGCACGCAGACGCGGACGTATGTCAGGGTGAGTGTCTCGGGACCCTTGCCGTGCAGTCTGGAGAAGACGTCCTGTACGACGTCCTCCGCCGCCTCCCGGTCGCCGACGAGCAGCACGGCCAGGCGCACCAGGGCGAGCCAGTGCTCGCGGTACAGGCCGGCCAGTACCGCCTCGGCGCCGGACGGCGCGGGGGCGCGGGCGACTGTCTCACCGTTCATGCCCTAAGAACGCGCACCGGCCCCGATCCGCTGCTTGGGACGGGCATGAGTGTTCGCGTGCCCGCCCGACCGGCCGGGGCCGCATGGATCTGCCCGCCGTTCGGTCTTCTTCTTACGGCGTGGTCCGGGTGTCCAGGAAGATCGAGGTGTCGAGGGTGAAGCCGACCGGCTCGGGGAGGTGGAGGCGCGAGCCCATCTCGACCCGGGTGGAGGTCCGGTACTCGCCCTCCTTGGGGTCGCTGAGGACCGTCATGGTGGCGGGCGCGGCCACGGGGTCGATCAGGAGCATCACGGGGACGCCCCCGGAGGCGTAGATGACGGGCTTGCGGTCGCGGTCGTCGACGACGCTTCCCGGGGACACGATCTCGGCGACCATGAGGAGGCCGGAGGAGAGCAACTCGCGGGCGCCCCGGCGCGGGCAGTCGGCGGGCGCCAGGACGAAGTCGGGGACGATCGGGTCACGCGGTCCGTCTATGCAGACGTCGACGTTGCCGCTGAAACCGTCCCACTCCTTCTCCTCGATGAGGGGAAGGAGGGCGCGATACAGGCGCATCGCGATTCTGGCGTGCTCGGGGGTGCCCATCGGGCTCACTACCAGTCTCCCATCGATGATCTCGGTCCGCAGTCCTGGAAGCTGCGGGAGCGCGTCGAAGAGCTCGCGCGCCGTTCCTGGCAGGGGCTGGGACGAGGTCTCGGGGGAGGGGCGCAGCTTGGCGTGGCTCCGTCGCGATGTCATGACCATGACGATATGTCCCTTCGTGTTCTGGTGAACACGTTGAGTATCGCAAGTGGGGCGGGCAGGCGCGAGCCTTTACCGGGATGCGGGACGTCAGACCCAGCCGGGGCGGACGAGGCCCGACTCGTAGGCGATGACGACCAGCTGGGCGCGGTCGCGGGCGTGGAGTTTCATCATGGTCCGGCTGACGTGGGTCTTGGCGGTGGCGGGACTCATGAAGAGCTCACCCGCGATCTCGTCGTTGGTCATGCCGGTGCCGACCAGGGCGAGGACCTCGCGCTCGCGGTCGGTGAGCAGGCCGAGGTCGCGGGTGTGGCGCGGCTCCTTGGCGCGGCTCGCGTACTCGGCGATCAGGCGGCGGGTCACGCCGGGGGAGAGCAGGGCGTCGCCCGCGGCCACCACCCGGACGGCCTGGATGAGCTCGGCCGGTTCGGTGTCCTTGACCAGGAAGCCGCTGGCGCCGCCGCGGAGGGCCTCGAAGACGTACTCGTCCAGCTCGAAGGTGGTCAGGATGATGATCCGCGGCCCGGCGGGCATCTCGCGGGTGGCGGTCAGCCCGTCCATGCCGGGCATGCGGATGTCCATCAGGACCACGTCCGGCTCGTGCTCGGCGACCAGCCGCAGGGCCTGCGCCCCGTCGGCGGCCTCGGCCACCACGGTCATCCCCGGCTGCGCGTCCAGCAGGGCACGAAACCCCGCCCTGACGAGGGCCTGGTCGTCGGCGAGCACGATTCTGATCATCGGGGTTCCTCCGGGATCGGCAGCCGGGCCTCGACGCGGAAGCCCCGGCCGTGGCGCGTGGCGGTCAGCGTCCCCCCCAGGGCCGAGGCCCGCTCCCGCATGCCGGGGACGCCGTTCCCGCTGCCCAGGCTCTCCCCGGGGGTGTCGCCGCCCGAGTCGGTGACCTGGACGGTCAGCGCGCGGGGGTCGTAGCGGAGCACGACCGTGACCGACGCGCCGGGGGCGTGCCGGGTGACGTTGGTGAGGGCCTCCTGCACGATGCGGTATCCGGCCCGGTCGATCTCCGGAGGCAGCGGCCCGGCCTCGCCGACGATGCCGACGATCTCCTTGGTGACCGGCAGCCCGCTGCGCTCGATGAGCTCGTCCAGCCGGTCCAGCCCGGCGGTGGGGGAGCGGGGCGCGCCGTCGCGCAGGACGTTGAGCACCGACCGCATCTCGGTCAGCACGTCCTTGGACGCCTGCTTGATCGTGGTGAGCGCGGTCCGCGCCTGCTCGGGATGCTCCTCGATGAGGTGCAGCGCGGTGGACGCCTGGACGTGGATGAGGGAGATGTTGTGCGCGAGCACGTCGTGCAGCTCCTGCGCCATGGTCAGCCGCTCCTCGCTGGCCCGCCGCCGCAGCTCCTCCTCCTCCACCCGCTCGCGCTCGGCCTGCCGCTCCCTCCTGGCCCGCGAGAACTCCGCCACCACCAGGACCAGGCCCATCAGCGCGCCCACCGTGAGGTCGTGGAACCAGCCGGCCGGGCGGACGGGGGCGAGCCAGGACGTGTAGACCACGAGGAACACGTAGGCCAGGCCCCACATCGACCAGGCCGCCCGCCGGTGGCCGCGCGCCACGGCGGTGTGCAGCGCGACGATCGGGCTGAGGAAGACCGGGCCGTAGGGGTGGCCGAGGCCGATGAAGATCGCGGTCGAGCCCACCGCGACCGCCAGGCAGGCCACCGGGTGGCGGCGGCGTACGATCAGGGCCAGGGGGCCGGCCAGCACGAGCGCCCAGCCCAGCGGGTCGAGCGGGACCCTGAGCATGCCGGGGTCGTGGACCTGCCACCACTGCACGCCGCGGGTGGCCGCACCCTGGAAGACCCCCGCGAACAGCGGGAGCAGGAACTCGGCCCAGCGGGGTTTGGCGTGCACGTTCAGCACTGTACGTGCGCCCGCCGGAAGCTCGCGTCCGTCTCGTGAGGCATGAGGTACTACATCCCCTGCGGTAGGGAAGGGGCTGACAAGGCTCACGGGCTGAGTCAAGCTGTCTGCGGGAGGTCTCATGATCAATCGTCGATTCGCCACCCCCCTGGCGGGGATCCTGGTGGGAAGTTCCCTACTGCTCGTCCAACCCGCCGCCGCCGCTCCGCAGGCGTCGCAGGTGTGGCCGCAGGTGTCGCACGTGTGGCCGCGGGCGGAGAAGAAGCCTGTCGCGGAGGGGTACGGGGGCGCGGTCTCGACCGTCGACCTCGACGCCAGCGAGGTCGCGCTGGGCGTGCTGCGCGAGGGCGGCAACGCCGTGGACGCGGCGGTCGCCGCGGCGGCCACCCTGGGCGTGACCGAGCCCTACTCGGCCGGGCTGGCCGGGGGCGGGTTCATCGTCTACTACGACGCGCGCCGCAAGAAGATCCACACGATCGACGGCCGGGAGACCGCGCCGAAGGCGATGGGGCCGGCCTCTCTGGAGGGAATCCCGTTCGACGAGGCCGTGACCAGCGGGCTGTCGGCGGGGGTGCCCGGCAGCGTCGCCCAGTGGGAGCTGGCGCTGCGCAGGTTCGGCACGCTCTCGCTGCGCCAGGCCCTGAAGCCCGCGATCGAGGTCGCCTCCAAGGGTTTCAAGGTCGACCAGACCTTCTACGACCAGACCGCCGCCAACGCGGCCCGTTTCAAGGACTTCACCTCCACCGCCAAGCTCTACCTGCCGGGCGGTGCCCCGCCGCCGGTCGGCTCCACCTTCCGCAACCCCGAGCTGGCCGACACCTACCGCAGGCTCGGCAGGCAGGGCGGCGAGTGGCTCTACGGCGGCTCCCTGGGCGCCGAGGTCGTGGCCACCGTCAAGAAGCCGCCGGTCGCCCCGGGCTCCACCCGCAACGTGCGGCCGGGGCTGATGGAACTGCCCGACCTGAAGGCCTACCGGGCGCTCGAACGGCCGCCCACGAAGGTGACGTACAAGGGCATGGACGTGTACGGCATGGCGCCGCCGTCCTCGGGGGGCTCGACGGTCGGTGAGGCGCTCAACATCCTCGAGGCCCTGCCGAAGGTCGGCGAGCACGAGTACCTGGAGGCCTCCAGGCTCTCCTTCGCCGACCGGGGCAGGTACGTCGGCGACATCCCGAACGTCCCTCTCGGGGAGCTGCTGTCCGACGGGTTCGCCAAGGAGCGCGCCTGCCTGATCGGCGAGCGGGCCCTGACGAGCCCGGCCGCGCCGGGCAACCCCGACGGGACGTACGGGCCGTGCGCGCCCGCGTCCTCCGCGGAGGCCACCCCGTCGGCCCCCGAGGGGCCGGAGACCACGCACCTGGTGGTCACGGACCGGTGGGGCAACGTGGTCGCCTACAACATCACCATCGAGTCGACCGGCGGCAACGGCATCGTCGTGCCCGGCCGGGGCTTCCTGCTCAACAACGAGCTGACCGACTTCACCTTCGGACCGGCTCCGGGCGACCCGAACCTGCCCGCGCCGGGCAAGCGGCCCCGTTCCTCCATGGCGCCGACGATCGTCCTGAAGGACGGCAGGCCGCTGCTCGCGCTGGGTTCCCCCGGCGGTTCGACGATCATCACCACCGTGCTGCAGATCCTGGTCAACCGCTGGGACCTCGGCATGTCGCTCCCCGAGGCGCTCGCGGCGCCCCGGGCCACCCAGCGCAACACCGCCCAGACCCAGGCCGAGCAGGGCTTCATCGACCGCTACGGCGCCGAGCTCACCGCCCGGGGCCACAGCCTCGTGCTGAACCCCGAGATCGGCGCGGCCACGGCGGTCGAGTTCCTGCGGCACGGGAAGCTCCAGGCGGTGGCGGAGCCGACCCGTCGCGGCGGCGGCAGCGCGCTGGTGGTGAGCGGGCGCAGGTAGGGTTCCCGTCCGCCCCGCGGCAGGAACCGCGACGGGAGCCGCGGCAGGAGTCGTGGCGGGCGCGATGACGGTACGAACGGACGCCGGCCACGGCGGCGCGGTCTCGGCCACGCCGCCGTGGCCGGCTGAGACGGTGGGAAGGCCGGTGGCGGGCCGGCGCGAACGCCGCCGGTGGAAACGCCGGTGGCGGGCCGGGGCGAACGCCGGTGGCGGGGACCGCGGGACCGCGGGACCGCGGCCGGTGGGGGCCGCGGGAACGCGGCGGGGCGCCGGGGAGGCGGTCAGGGGATCAGCTCGTACGCCTCGCGTCTCGGCGTCCGGGTGCGTGCCCAGTACTCGAAGGTGAAGCCCGGCCAGAGGGTCCTGTTGACGCCGCGCTCGTCGAGATACCAGCTGCCGCAGCCGCCCGTGTTCCAGACGCGGCGGCCGAGGCGGTCCTGGAGGCGGTCGTTGTGGGCGCGCTGCGCCTCGGGGCGGACGTCGAGGGCCTTGGCCTTCGTCCTGGACAGCAGGCGCAGGCAGCCCAGGACGTACCGGACCTGCGATTCGATCATGAAGACGACCGAGTTGTGGCCCAGGCCGGTGTTGGGGCCGAGCAGGAGGAACAGGTTCGGGAACCCGGCGACGGTGATGCCGTAGTAGGCCTGCACGCCGTCCTGCCAGGCATCCTGGATCTTCCTGCCGTTCCTGCCGACGATCCGCCGCTCGTCCAGCGCGGAGGTGACCCTGAAGCCGGTGCCGTAGACGAGCACGTCGACCTCGGTCTCCCTGCCGGTGGAGTCGACGATCGAGCCCTCCCTGATCTCCCGCACCTCGTCGGTGATCACCTCGACGTTGTCCCTGCCCAGCGCCGGGTAGTAGTCGCTGGAGATCAGGACGCGCTTGCAGCCGATCGTGTAGCCGGGGGTGAGTTTGGCGCGCAGCGCCGGGTCGGGGACCTGGTCGGCCAGGTGGCGCAGGGCCAGCTTCCGGTGGGCCCCCATCAGGCGCGGGTCGACGGCGAAGCCCAGCGCCCGGCTCTCCAGTGCCCAGTAGATCGCGGCGCGCAGCGCGCGGGTGGCGCCCGGCAGGCCGAGGAGCCGCCTCGCCCGGGGGGAGAGGGGGAAGTCGGGCTTGGGGTGGATCCAGGGGGGTGTGCGCTGGAAGACGTGAAGGCGAGAGGCCTGTCCGGCGATCCGCGGGATGAACTGGACCGCCGACGCGCCGGTGCCGATGACCGCGACCCGCTTCCCGGTCAGGTCCACCGAGTGGTCCCATTCGGCCGAGTGGAAGGACGGGCCCGCGAAGCTCTCGCGGCCGGGGATCGCGGGCAGCGACGGCACGTGCAGCGCGCCGGTGCCCGAGATCACCGCGTTGGTGGTGAAGGTCTCGCCCCCGGCGACGTCCACCCGCCAGCGGCGCGCCGCGTCGTCGTACTCCAGCCCGGCGACCTCCGCGCCGAACCGCAGGTGGGGGCCGAGACCGTACTTCTCGACGCAGGCCCGCAGGTAGTCACGGATCTCGGCCTGGGGGGAGAACATCCGCGACCAGCCCGGGCCGGGCTCGTACGAGAAGGAGTACAGGTGCGAGGGGACGTCGCAGGCGCAGCCGGGGTAGGTGTTGTCACGCCAGGTCCCGCCCAGGTCGCCGGCCTTCTCCAGGATGACGAAGTCGTGGTATCCGGCTTCCTTGAGCTTGATCGCCATGCCCAGCCCGGCGAAACCGGAGCCGATGATCGTGATCCCGGGGCGCGTGCTCATCGGGCCTCCTCGCTCCCCCTCGCTCTCCCGGCTCCTCGCCGGCGGCGGCCCTCGGGCGGCGCCGGCGAGGAGCCGGTTCCGGCCGTGCGGCGAGAGCGGTCCGTGCTCGTTTCTATTGGACTATTCGTCCAATGTATTGAGCCGGGGAGCACGTCGTCCACCCTCGCGGCCTGGCGGGTCGTTCCAAACCGCCCGGTCGGTATGTTCTTGTCCACGGCAGCGCCCGGCCGGTTCGGTATGTTCCCGTCCCGGGAGCGCCTGGCCGTTCGGTAACGCGAAAAGCGCCGAGGGCGATGCCGTCGGCGCTGTGGACCCCCCGGCCGTCAGAGCAGCAGGTACGCGGCCACGGCGACGACGACCAGCACCGCCACCACCACCGCCGCCGTGATCGGCAGGGCGAGCGACCGCTTCTCGGGAGCGGCCTCCGGGTCCTTGCGCTGGGCGAACGCACGGAACGCCTGGGTGTTGCCCGCGGGGTCAATCGGCTGAGGATCAGACATGGGGATGACTTTAGCGATACGGGATACCTCCCAGCACAGATTTGTCCACTTTCACGGGAAGGATGTCCCGGCGCCCGGCCAAGGACGGGTGCTGGGGGCCGGACCGCCGACCGGGGCGGATAGCGTGGTGCCATGCTCCGCATCCTGTTCTCCGCCCGCGTGGTGGTGCTCCACCTGCTCGCGGTCGGAGCCCTCGTCGTGTGCGGGTTGCTGGGCAGGTGGCAGCTCGGTGTCTTCGAGGAGTCCGGCAGGCCCCAGTCGCTGCTCGACCCCGCCCCCGTGGCGGTCGCCACGCTCACCGCGCCCGGAGAGCACCTGACGGCCGACAAGGTCAGCCGCCGGGTGACCGCCGAGGGCACCTTCGACGCCTCGAAGCAGCTCCTGGTGGCCGAGCGCGACGGAGGCCTGTGGCTGCTCGCGCCGCTCGACCTCGGCGACGGCACCTCCATCCCGGTCGTACGCGGCTGGGTGGCCACGGCCGGGGACCCCGCCGTCACGGCACCTTCCGGGGGCAGGGTGACCGTCACCGGGCGCCTGCAGCCCTCGGAGGCCACCGACAGCGTCCAGCGCAGGGTCCGGCAGCTGCCGCCGGGACAGGTGCTGACCGTCTCGTCGGCCGAACTGATCAACGTCTGGCGGGGTACGAGGCTGCGCGACGGGTTCCTGGTCGCCGCCACCCAGTCACCGGCCCCCGAGGTCGCGGCCAGGCCGGTGAGCGTTCCCCCGCCGACCGAGCGGGGCGGGCTCACCTGGCGCAACCTCGCCTACGCCGCCCAGTGGTGGATCTTCGGGCTGTTCGCGGTCTTCATGTGGTGGCACTTCGTCCGCGACGCGCTGCGCGGCCGCACCCGGGAACGCGACTCCGACGCTCCTCCCGCCTCCGGTCCAGGGCCTGACCCCGGCCCGGATCCCGGCCCCGGGGCCGCTTCCGGGGACGCCGGTCCCGGGACCGGCACCGACTCCAGGACCGGCACCGACTCCAGGACCGGCGCCGAGTCCGGGGCCGGTCCGGGAACCGAGCCTGAAGCCCCCGCCCTGCCAGCCCGCACCGCCCCGTGAACCGAACCCCAAGACCGAGGTAACCGACCGTGGAATCCGCTCTCAAGCCCTTTCGCATCCTGGCCTACATCGTCGGTGTGATGCTGCTCGTCCTGGTCACCTGCATCGTGCTCAGGTACGGCTTCGGCATCGAGCAGCCCTCGAAGATCGTCTCTCCGATCCACGGCTTCCTCTACATGCTCTATCTCGTGGCCACGATGAATCTGGGCATGAAGGCGCGCTGGACGTGGCCGTACATCCTCGGGGTGATGCTCGCGGGTACCGTGCCGCTGCTCTCGTTCGTGTTCGAGCGCAAGGTCACCCGCCGGGTGGAATCGGAGCTCGCCACCGCCGCGGCCTGACCGGCCCGGACGGCCCGGCCCGGAGACGCGGGTTCGCGTGGCCGGGCCGTGCCGTGGCGCGGTGGGCGGTCAGGTGCCGGGTCAGCGGCCGAGACCCCGGCGACGCGAGCGCTTGAGGCGTGCGCGCTGGGACGGGTCGAGCATCAGGTAGCCGACGACCGGGGCGGCGACGACGCCCAGGAGGATCAGCAGCGTCACGATATTTGGCAGGAACAGCCACGACAGGAACACCACTGCTCCGGCGCCGATCGCGTACTTCTGGACGGGCGACATCCTCAACATCCTCCGAACGCGGGGCGGACGCCCCGTCTGTAGTTCATTGTGCGTCGCCAGTCCAACGTGTGGACCTGCCGAGGTGGTTCCAACCGAGATATATCGTGATTTTGCCTTCGGTTCCGCTATCGGACCGGCGCCTTGAGAGTCTCGAGCGCCTTGAACGCCTTGAGTGTCGCCACGCCGCCGGGGTCGGCGTCCGTGCCGACCGGGACCAGGGCCACCTCGTCCACGCCCGCGTCGGCGTACGCGCGCAGGCGCTCGCGGGCCGCGTCCACGCCGCCGAGCAGGGCGACCGACTCCAGCAGGCCGTCGGGGACGGCCGCCAGCAGCTCGCGGGGGTGCGGGCGGGTCCTGGCGAACGCGACCACGTCCTCGAACCCGGCCTCGGCGAACATCTCGCCGTACCCGGGCGCGGCGAGATATCCCACGACGGCGCGCCGTATCCGGTCGACCGCCTCGCGCCCCGGGTCGACCGCGGCGGTCACCCAGGCCGCCACCCTCGGCACCGGTGCTGTCCCGAAGGCCGCGCCCTGCTCCCGCACCGGTACCGCCCCGAAGGCCGCGCCCTGCTCCCGCACCGGTACCGCCCCGAAGGCCGCGCCCTGCTCCCGCACCGGTACCGCCCCGAAGGCCGCGCCCTGCTCCC
>NZ_JBFAAE010000009.1:161960-211744 GCF_040639575.1 Streptosporangium sp. NPDC023825
AGCACCGGTACCGCCCCGAAGGCCGCGCGGAGGCCGGCGGTCAGGCGGGCGGCGGAGGCGGGCGTGATCAGGTTGAGCACCATCCGGTCGGCCGTCGCGGCGGTCCGCACGGCGGAGGCGCCGAAGGCGGCCACGGTCAGTTCGGCGCGGGGCGCCGGGAGCCGGAGCCGGTAGCCGCGACTCTTCACCCATTCACCTGAAAAATCGGATTTGTCGCCATCGAGTAGTGGCCTGAGCGCCCGTACCGTCTCCCGCAGTACGGCGGCCGACCGCGCCCGTGACCTGCCGTGCCACTCCTCGACGACGAGCGGGCTCGACGTGCCGACCGCCACGTTCACCGGCCTCCCGACGAGGCCGGCCACCGACGCCACCCCCATCGCGATCATCATGGGGTCCCGTACGGCCACCGCCAGCGGCCCGACGGTGAGCCCGATCCGGCCGGTGGACAGCCCGATCGCGGTGGCCAGCGCGAAGGCGTCGTAGGTGGCCATCTCGCCCACCCACAGCTCGTCGTAGCCCAGCTCGTCGGCGGCCCTCGCGGTCAGCAGGGCCTCCTCGGCCGGCCGGTCCTGCCATAGTCCCAGGGAGACGCCCAGCCTCACGCGACACGCTCCAGCAGCACGGCGGAACCGCTGCCCGCGGCCCCGCTGACCGCGGCGACGCCGTACCGGGCCCCGCGGCGTTCGAGCTCGTCCGCGCAGGCGGCGACGAGGATGGCCCCGGTGGCGCCGAAGGCGTGGCCCATCGCGATGGTGCCGCCGTTGACGTTGAAGCGGTCCTCGCCGACCTTCAGGTCCCGCTGGAACTTCAGGCACAGCGCGGCGAACGCCTCGGCGAACTCGTAGACCTCGACGTCGTCGGGGGTGAGCCCGGCCCTGGCGACGACCCGCTCGACCGCGAGCTGGCCCGCGGTGAGCATGGTGACCGGGTCGACGGAGGCGGTCGCGGTGCCCACGATCCTGGCCCTGGGCCGCAGGCCGAGCTCCGCGCCGGTCGTCCCGGAACCGACCAGGAGCAGGCCGGCCGCGTCGCACAGGCTGGGCGAGGTGCCCCGGGTGTGCAGGTGGCGCAGCTCGCCGACCTCGGGGCGGTGCCTGCGGACGACGGCGTCCTGGTCGTCCTGCCCGGCGAAGGCGGGTTCCATCGCGGCGAGCGCCTCCAGGGTCACGCCCGGCCGCACGTGCTCGTCGCGCCGCAGGTCGTTGACCGGCACCAGCGAGCGGTCGTGGCGCCCGGCGGCCCACGCCTCGGCGGCCAGGGTCTGGGTGCGCAGGCCGTACGCGTCGAGCTCCTCGCGTTCGAAGCCCTCGACCGTCGCGACCAGGTCCGCCGCGACGCCCATGTGGATCGACCCGACCCGGTCCACCACCGCGGGGTCGGTCCACAGCGGCCCGCCGTCGGAGAACATCGGCACCCGGGAGACCGACTCGACCCCTCCGGCGACCACGGTGCGGCTCTGCCCGGACTGCACGAGCGCGAAGGCCGTGCGGACCGCGTCGATGCCCGAGGTGCAGTAGCGGTTGACGGTCATGCCGGGCGCGTCGAAACCCGAGGTCAGCGCCGCGGTCCTGGCCAGGTTGCCGCCCTGCTCGGCGTTCTGCGAGGCGCAGCCGACGATCATGTCGTCCGCCCGCTCCACGCCGGTCCGTTCGCGCAGGGCGTCCAGGAGCCTCTCCAGCATGGTCAGCGGCGTCACGTCCGCCAGCCCCCCGCCTGGCCTCGCCTTGCCCCGGGGGGTTCTGACGGTCTCGTAGATGTATGTCGTCACCTGTTCCGGCTCCCGTCGAAGGTCGTGCGCGGGCCTCACGTGGCCGAGCCCCTCAGCTGGTCGGCGCGTACCCAGGTGGCGTGGAAGCCGAGCGGCACCCGCTGGGGCAGGACGATCCGGGCGATCGGCCCGGCGCCCAGGTTCGCCGCGTGCAGGACCTGCACCTCGGAGGTGCCCTCGCGCTCGTCGGTGACGAAGCTGACGAGGTAGCCGTCCTCCTCGTCCGTCGCGCCGTCGCGCGGCGCGAACGGGGCCTCGCTGCCGTAGCGGTGCTCGCCGTAGTGGTACGTCTCCTTGGCGCCGCTCACGTTGTCGTAGCGGACCAGGCCGTCGAAGAGATTGGTCGCGGCGTCCTTGACCGACACGTTGTAGGCGTAGCGCGAGCGCAGACCCGTCAGCCTGGCGTCCACCGAGGGGAACTCGGTGTTGTGGTCCGGGTCCACGAACCCCTCGGAGGTGCGGCCGGTGCGCAGGTCGAAGCGGTAGCGGTACATCCGCGCGTCGAGCTTGAGGTAGGAGATCATGCGGGCCAGCGGGCTGCCGCTCCCGGCGGGCGCGGGCCGGCTCACCCGGCAGACGTCCAGGACGATCTCCCCGTCCTCCTCCCAGGAGTTGACGACGTGGTAGATGTAGCAGGGTTTCGCGTCGAACCAGCGGATCTCGTGCGCCTGCCCGCGCCGGGGGATGACGCCGAAGCGCGAGGGCAGCTCCCGGTCGAACGTCAGCTTGTAGCGGCCCTGGCGGGCGGCGTCCATGTCCTGGTAGAGCGGCAGGTCCATGAGGATCGCGTGGTTCTCGGTGATCGCCATGTCGTGCGGCAGCCGCGCTCCCGGCAGCTCCAGCTCCACGCAGTGCTCGACCTGCCCGCCCGCGCCGACCACCCCGTAGCGCAGGTAGGGCCTGCGGGGCCCGTAGTCGAACCAGAACAGCTGCCCGGTCCGCTCGTCGACCTTGGGGTGGGCCATGAAGTCGCCGGTCAGCGTGTCGAGGAAGGTCTCGACGCCGAGCGTCTCCAGGCTGAGGGGGTCCATGCCGTACGGGGAGCCGCACAGGTACCACGTGGTGAGGACCTGGCCGCGATGGAAGATCACGTCGGTGTTGGCGGAGTCCTTCAGGCCGAGCCCGCGGGTGTTGCCGAACGGATTGCCCTTCGGGTTCTCCATCACGCCGGTCCACAGGGACCGCCCGGCCGCCGACTCGGCCTCGAACGCCCTGGTCCTGACGTAGCGGTTGCGGTAACGGGCTTTGCCGTTCTCGAAGTGCATCGCGTGCACCATGCCGTCGCCGTCGAACCAGTGGTAGCGCCCCTTCATCGGGAACCGCGCGTTGGGCCCGTTGCGCAGGTAGACGCCGTTGAGGTCCTTCGGGATCTCGCCGATGACCTTGAGGTTCTCGGCCGTGATCTCGTCCTGGACCGGCGCGTAGACGCCCAGCAGGTACGGATTCGGCTCGCCCGACTCGTCCATGACCACCACAGGTTCCGCCATGCCCTGACGCTATGATAAAAGAAGTCAGCCCGTCAATGACCGTTCTCCGCCCACGCGTGGCCGGGAGGGGCACCGAGCCGTCCGGGCGGCGCCGGGTTGGTAGTTTGGCGGTTTCGCCGGGAGTGGGAACGACCGTGCTCGCCGGAAACGGGCACGATCATGCTTGATGACGACGAACATCACCGTGTGCGTCGGAAACGGGTACGGCCCCGCCCGCCGGCGACGAGCACGACCACGCGACCATCGGGAGGACAGGCTGTGGACGGCACCGAGGGGGAGCCGCGAGCCGAGCTCAGTGCGATCGGGCAGGCGCTGGCGATCCTGGGGGACCGGTGGGTGCTGCTGATCCTGCAGCGGGCGTTCCTGCTGCGGATCAGGACCTTCGCCGGCTGGCGCGACGCGCTGGGCATCTCCGAGTCGGTTCTCGCCGCCAGGCTCAGGGAGCTGGTCGACCACGGCGTCTTCGAGCTGTCGGCGTACCGCGACGGCCGCACCCGCTACGAGTACCGGCTGACGGAGCGCGGGCTGCGGCTGTGGGCCCTGCTGGTGGCCATCCAGGCGTGGGAACGCGACTGGGTCGATCCGGGACGGCTCCCGCCGCTGCTGCACGAGCGGTGCGGCCAGGACGCCAAACCGTACCTCGGGTGCGGTTCCTGCCTGGAGCCGATGAGCGCACGTGACACTCGGACCGAGCCCGGCCCGCTGGCCACGTTCTCCAGGATCGGCCCGCCTCGGCGGCACCGCCGCACGGTCCGCTCCGACGCCCCGGCCGACCTGATCGGCTACTGCCCGGCGTCGATGGAGATCCTCGGCGACCGGTGGAGCACGAGTGTCCTGGCCGGGGCGTTCCTGGGCATCCGCCGCTTCGTCGACTTCCAGTCCGGTCTCGGCATCGCGCCCTCGGTGCTCACCGACCGGCTGCGCCGCTTCGTCGAGCTGCGCGTCTTCGACGCCCGGCCCGACGGCTCGTACCGGCTCACCGACAAGGGGCTGGCCTTCTTCGAGGTCTTCGCCTTCCTGGTCGACTGGGCCCAGCGCGAGCTCCCCGCCCCCGAGGGCTCGGCCCTGTCGATCACCCACGCGCCCTGCGGCGCCACCTTCCAGCCGGTCCTGCTGTGCCAGGCGTGCGGCCGGCCGCTCCAGCGGCGCGAGGTCCGTTTCGTCCTACCGGGGTGACGGCGGTCCGGGGCTCGTCTCCGGCCGCGCTCATTTCCGGCCGCGCAGCGAGTCGACCGCCCAGCGGGCCGCCTGGAGCGCTCCGGCGTATCCTCTGCCGCCGGCGTCCGGAACGGTGAACCGGTGATACTGCAGGGCCGTCACGACGTTTCCCGCCCGGAGGACGACCACCGAGTTGACGCTCGAATGGCCGTTGCTGAGCTGGTAGACGTAGGCCTCGTCGCCGAGACCGGGCACGTCGGCCGGAGCGCTCACGATCCGCGTGTCCTTCGCGTCCCTTGAGCGGAGGCGGAGGTAGGTGGCATGGGCGAGCGCCGCTTTCGGCTCGCGGACGACGGTGATCTCCAGCGTGTTCCGGAGGCTGTCGGGCGCGGTCGGGTCCGCCGCGTGCCAGGCGCACGCCGTTTTCTTCCTCGACGGGGAAGGCGCGAGGTAGAGACGTCCGGCGTGTTCCCCCGAGATCAGGGAGCACGGGTCCGGAGCCTTCGCGAAGAAGGTGGGCAGCGGAGCCGGAGCCGCGCTCCGCGGCTGGGTCGCGGGGCGGGGCCAGAGCCAGAACGCCGTACCGCCGACGGCCAGGAGGGCGAGCGCGGCGGCCACGGGAAGCAGGTGGCGGGGGCGGGACCTCGCGGGGCGGGAGGTGAGTCCCTGCAGGACCGTGCGGGCCGTGGTGGCGTCCGGGCGGTGGGCGGGCCCGGTCGCCAGCAGGCCCTCCAGCAGCGGGGCCAGCGGGCCGGAGCCCGTCGCACCGGAGTCCGTCGCGCCGGTGTCCCCCGCGGCGGGTCCGGCTCCGCCGGCGTCCCCGGAGGCGGGGGCGATGCCGCCCGCCGGGCGCGACCCGGTGTGCGGCCCGGTGCCCGGGGCCTGTCCCTCGACGGCGGTGAACAGGACGGTGCCCAGGTCGCGCAACTCGTCGGTGGTGTCGAAGATGGCGAAGTCGGTGACCACGACCCTGTCGTCCGGAGTGAGGAGCACGCTCTCCGGGCCGGCCAGGAGATGGACGCCCCGCCCGTGGGCGGCGGTCTGCGCGTCCAGCACGTGCAGCCCGACCTCGGCCGCCCGCTCGGCGGTGAGCGGTCCTTCGGCCCGGACGGTACGCAGCACCGAGCGGCCCTCGACCGACTCCAGGATCAGCCACACCCGGTCGGGGAAGGAGACGACGTCGTGCAGGGTGATGACGTTCGGATGCCTGAAGTCGGCCGCGGCGCGGATGCGGCCGAGAAGCCGGTCGCGGTGCGGACCGGGCGGCGGGAGCGATATCCCGGTGATCGTGACGTCGCGCTGGAGCAGCTCGTCGCGGGAACGCCAGCTGGTCCCGGCCTGGTCGCGGCGCTCCAGCAGCCGGTAGCGACCGGCCAGCAGGTTCGGATCGGTCATGTCGGTCGTCCGGGGGAGGTGGGGGCGAGCGGTGCCTGTCGTCCGGGTGCGGCGCCGAGCCGTGTGGGCCGTCCGGGTGCGGCGCCGAGCGGTGCTTGTCGTTCGGGTGCGGCGCCGAGCGGTGCTTGTCGTTCGGGTGCGGCGCCGAGCGGTGCCTGTCGTCCGGGTGCGGCGCCGAGCCGTGTGGGTGGTCCGGGGGCGGTGCCGAGTGGTGTGAGTCGTCCGGGTGTGGCGGCGCCGAGCGCGGGCCGGGGGCGCTCAGTCACGGCTGTTCAGCCTCTCGGCGACCTGGCGGGCGACGCGGAGGGCCTGCCCGCGCAGCCCGGCGTCCGGGCGCTCGCCCTCCCGCGACACGTCGACCTCGACCAGCAGGTTGCTGATCCGGAAACGAACCGTGGAGTTGACCCGGTCCAGCACGATCACGTCGTAGACGAAGGCCTCCGCGCCCAGCCGGCCGACGTTTCTGAGGGCGCCGGTCTCGCCGAGGAGGCCTTCCCCCCGATCGGCGACGATCCTGGTGCGTTCGGAGGCGAAGAACTCGTGGGCCACCTCCGGGGCGGCCTTCGCCCTCACGGGTTCCTTGCGGGTCAGCGAGAGCCGTAACCAGCGCGCCTCCGTCGGGCCGCCCCAGGCGCAGCGGGCCTCCCCTTCCTTCAGCCCTTCCGCGGGTTCCGGAGTGGAGCCGGGCGCCACGGCCCGGCTCTGGGCGGCGGACAGCAGCGAGCAGGCGTCGGGCACGGTGGCGAACCGTCCGGTGCCGGCCGCAGGCGGCGCCGGGGACTGGGACCCGGACGCCTCGGGGTCGCCCGCGGTCGTCGTCAGCAGTACCGCCCCGGTCGCCAGCACCGCCACCGTGACCAGCGCGGCCCCGGCGATCAGGCCGGTACGACGGCGCGAGGCCACCCGCCTGCCGGGCACGGTCTCCTGCGTGGAGAGGGGCGAGCCGGGCAGGGCGGGCGCGAGCTGGGAGAGCGGCTGCGCGGGCAGTCCCTGGGAGACCTGCCGCAGGGCGGCGCGCAGCCCGGCCTCTCCCGGGCGCTGCCGGGGATCCTTGGCCAGCGCCGCGACGAGCACCGGAGCCAGGTCCCCCGCCCGGCGGGGCGGGGGCGCCTCCTGGGTGAGGATCGCGCCGATGGTCGCGGCCGAGGTGTCGCGACGGAAGGGGCTGCGGCCCTCGACGGCCGTGTACAGGGTCGCCCCCAGTGACCACAGGTCGGTGGCCGGGCCGTCGCCGCCGCGCAGCCGTTCGGGGGCCATGTACGCGGGGGAGCCGACCAGGGCGTCCGGGGAGGTGAGCTGGACGTCCCCCTCCACGGTGGCGATGCCGAAGTCGGTCAGCAGCACCCCGCCGCTCCTGTCGAGCATGATGTTGGCCGGCTTCACGTCGCGGTGCACGATGCCCCGGCTGTGCGCGAGGGCCAGCGCGTCCAGCACGGCCAGGCCGATCATGGCCACCCGCCGCGGCGGCAGCGGTCCCTCGGCCTGGACCGCCTGTTCCAGCGAACGGCCGTCGACCAGGTCCATCACGATCCACGGGCGGCCGTCCTGCGCCACGACGTCGTGTACGGCCACGATGGACGGGTGCCCCAGCCTGGCCGCGGCGCGCGCCTCGCGCAGGGTGCGCTCCCGCGCCTCGGCGCGCTGCGCCTCGGGCAGGTTCGGGTCGAGCTTGACCTCCTTGATCGCCACTTCGCGGTGGAGCAGCTCGTCGCGAGCCCGCCACACCACGCCCATCCCTCCCGCGCCGAGCCTCGCGATCGCCCGGTAGCGGCCCGCCAGCACGGGCAGCGGGCCCGTCATCCGATCAGTCATCGGTCTTCAGGGACTCGGTGAGCCAGCGGGCCACCTTCAGCGCGCCTTCGGAGATCTTGCCGTCGGGGTCCTCCTTGACGCCGCCCCGCTCGTAGTCGACCTCGGCGATCAGGTTGCTGATCCGGAAGACCACGGTCGCCTTGTAGGAGCCTCCGTACAGGTTGATGGAGTTGTACGCGCCGGAGGTGAACGCCTCCTCGCCGATGCCCCGCAGGTCCTTGGGCGGCAGGGGCTTGGGAGTGGTGAACTGGCCCTTGTCGACGAGGTCCTTCTTCTTGCCCGCCAGATACTCCCTGGCCCTCGCGACCTCCGACCCGTCCTGCTTCTGGGCGATCAGCCGGACCCGCAGGTCGTACTTCTCGACGTTGGGCTTGCGCCAGTCGTGCTGGTTGAGCCAGTTGCAGACGGAGCGCTCGACCTCGGAGCTCTTGAAGCCCGGCACGACCTCGTTCACCTGCTTGTCGTCGAGCAGGCTGCAGGCTCGGGGGACCGTGGCGAAGCGGCCCTTGGCGCCGGAGGGCTCGGCGGCGGAGAGGTCGTCGTCCGAGTTCGCGACCACCGAGGTGAGAAGGACGCCGATGGTGACCGCCATGCCGAAGAGCAGCACGCCGGTCAGCGCCACGACCGGCCGGGGTACGAGCACCCCCGTCGTCCGCGTCGGCCGCTCGGTGGGCGCGTCCCCCGCCGCGGGGGAGGGGTGACGGGCCGGCTCGCGTGAGGCGGGGGCGTCCGGCGGGTTCGGGCGCGGTGGCGTGGAGCCGGGCGCGCCGGAGGGGAGGTGTCCCCCCTGGGGTGTCACCTGCCGGGGCGGTCCCTGCGGAGGTGATTCCCGATGAGGCGGCCCCTGCTGGGGGGAGCCGGGGTGGGGCGGGCCCTGGTGGACGGCGTCCTGCTGCGGCGGGATCGAGGGCGGGGCCTGCCAGACGATCGGCGTTCCCGGGGAGGAGGAGAGCGCGACCTGCGAGGGGACGGGGACGTCCTGAGGGGGGAGCTTCGCCGTGATGGCGGACATCTGCTCGGTCAGGTTCTTCCTGAAGGGCGCGGTCACCTCGCTCTCGTTGACCGGAGCGGTGCCGTCCTCCCCCTGCCCTCCGGGGGATCCGGAGGCCCCGGGGGCTACGGGACTCCCGGGCGGCGCGGTCGTGCCGAACCCCTGGGGTCCGGCCGCGCCCGGCCCTGTCATGTCCGGCCCTGTCATGTCCGGCCCGGTCGCGGTGGGCCCGGTCGTCCCGGGTCCCGTCGCGGTGTGCGGCCCCGGCGTCCCGGGTGCCCCGGGTGTTCCGGGACCCTGGAAGGACGCCTGCCCGAAGGCGGCCGGGCCTCCGGGGGCCGGGGTTCCGGGGGCGAAGGGAGGAAAGGGGCCGGAGGGGGCGGACACTCCCGGATCGGGGGTTCCCGGAACCTGGGGAAGCGAGCCCCCCGGGGGCGGCGGGAACGCGCCCGGGAGGGGTGGAGCGGCCGGCGGTTCGGGACGGTACTGGGAGACGTCGATCAGGGCGCCGCGCAGGACGCCCGGGTCGGGCCGCTGGGCGGGGTCGCCCGCGAGCAGGTGGAACAGGACGGGCGCGATCGGGCCCGCGTTGTCCAGGGAGCCGCCGGGCGACGGCGGACGGCCCTCGACGGCGGTGTAGAGGGTCGCGCCGAGCGACCACAGGTCGGCGGCCGGGCTGGTCACCCCCTCGGGAGAGGTGAAGAGCGAGGAGGGCAGGGACGGCGCGGCGAGGACGATCTGCTCGTACGGGCCGAGCAGCACCGAACCCGGCCGCACGTCGCCGTGCAGCATGCCCTGCCTGTGCATCGCCACGAGCTGGTCCAGCACGGCCACCCCGACCACCGCGGCCTGCTGCGGGGACATCGGCCCGAACCGGGCGATCACCTGTTCCAGGGAGCTCTGCTCAAGCATCGGCGGCCCCTCGGCTCCGGCGATCCCGGGTCCCGGCGCGGGGGGAGCGGTGTGCCCGCCCGCGTGCCTGCCCTGCGATCGAGGGACGTCTGGATGGTTCATCCGCTCGCTTTCTGCTTGTTCAACGCGTTCGCGATCCACGTCGCGGTGGTGTGGGCGCCCGCCTGGATCGCCGGGCCGTCCTTGCTGCCGTCCACCACGGTGTAACCGACGTCGAGGACGAGGTTGTCAACGCGTACGACCACGTAGCTCTGCTCCAGCCTGCCGGTCTTGCGATTCTCGTAGACGTCGTAGCCGAACGCCTCGTCCCCGACGGGTTTCACCGTCCTCGGCGCCGTGGAGCGGGAGGAGCGGATGCCGGCCTGGATCTCCGGCCAGCTCCAGGCGTTCTCCCCGCTCGGTATGGCGCTCTGGCGCCGGTTCACGAACAGCTCGTGGGCCTGCCGGGGGCTCTTGCCCCACTGGTCGGCGCCGGAGAGACGCACCTCCAGCCCCATGCCCCGTGCCGGCCACTGGCAGCCGCCGTCGTTGGTCGGCTTGCCCTCGCCCGCCAGCGCGGGCAGCAGCTGCCTGGCCATGGCGCCGGGAATGAGCTTGCACACGTCCACCGGAGTGGCGAAGGCGCCGGGACTCTCGCTGAGCCTGACCCGCTTCTCGGCGGCCGTGGGGTTCGAGGTCAGCAGGAACGTCACTCCGAAGGTGACCCCGATGACCACCGCGATCCCGGCCGTCTCGGCGGCGGCCCACAGCGCCGTGCGGCTCCGGCGCGGCTCGGCGGAGCGGGCGGAGACGAGGGCCGGGGACGGCGAGGGCGCGGGGGGCACGGAGGACCCGGGGAACGCGGGGGACGCGGGGGACGCAGCCGGGATCCCGGTGACCGTACGACCGGCGGCCAGCTCTCCCAGGGCGTGGGCGACGGCCTCGAAGGACGGCCGGGCCTCGGGGACCGGGTCGAGCATGCGCGTCAGCAGCGGGCCCAGCTCGCCCGCGCGCTCCGGCGGCCTCGGCGGCTCGGTGAGCACCCGGCTGATCGCCGCGATGGGGGTCTCCGCCGGGTGCGGCGGCACCCCCTCGACGGCGAAGTAGAGCGTGGCGCCGAGGGACCACAGGTCGGAGGCGGGGCCGCCGCGCTCGCCGCGCAGCCGTTCTGGCGCGATGTAGTTGGGCGAGCCGACCAGGTGGCCGGTCCGGCCGGAGGTGGCCTCGCCGTCGGCGACCGCGAAGCCGAAGTCGGTGAGGACGGCCTTGCCGGTCCTGGTGAGGAAGACGTTGCCCGGCTTGACGTCGCGGTGGACCACCCCGGCGGCGTGGGCGGCACCGAGCGCGCTGAGGATGCCCACGCCGATCCTGGCCGTCTGGTGCGCGGGAAGCGGACTCCGGCCGAGGACGGTCTGCTCCAGGGACGAGCCCGACAGCAGCTCCATGACGAGCCAGGGCCGGTCCTGGTCGATGACCACGTCGTGGACGGTCACGATCGAGGGGTGTTTGAGCCGGGCGGCGAGGTTGGCCTCGCGGATCGCCGAGGCGAAGACCTCCTGCCGCCTGACGGGGTCGAGGTCAGGCGGAAGCCGTACCTCTTTCACGGCCACGTCGCGGCCGAGCGTCTCGTCGGTGGCGAGCCAGACCGTGCCCGCCCCGCCCTCGGCGAGAGGGTTGAGCAGCCGGTAACGGCCTGCCAGCACTCGAGTGTCGATCCCGCTCACCCCGTTCGCTTATCCCATCGCGGACAGCAACATAGTCACTTACCGGCACATGAACCAATGAACGATGATTCCACCCCATCCATTGACCCCTGGCTTCTGTTTTCGTAGTGTCACGAGCACTCCCCACGACGTCCCTGGAGCCGCGATGAAGCGCCTGCACACGCAAGAGCGGATCGACCACTACACCGCCGGCGGCTGGTGGACCGGAGACACGATCGACCGGCTGCTCCGTGCCCAGGTGAGCGCCCGCCCAGGCGCTCTCGCGATCGCCGACCCGCCCAACAAGGCCGACCTGCTACCAGGCGGGGTCAAGAGGCTCACCTGGGCCGAGCTGGACGCCGAGGTCGACCGGGTGGCGGGGGTGCTGCGCGGCCGGGGCGCCGGACCCGGGGACGTGGTCGCCGTCCAGCTGCCCAACAGCGTGGAGCTCGCGGTCACCTTCCTGGCCGTGATCAGGGTGGGCGCGGTGGTCACCCCGTTTCCCGTGCAGTACCGCGAGTACGAGCTGAACCAGCTCTGCGCCCTCGCCGGGGTCACGATCTTCGTCACCTCGGCGGCCGCCGCCGCCCGCGTGCCTACGATCATCCCGTCCCTCACCTGGGGCGCCGGCCTCGACACCGCCACCCCCCTCGACACCGTCCCCACTCCGGACGCCCCTTCCGGCGGGCCCGACCCCTCCTCGCGCGAGCCGCAGCCGGGATCGCTCTCACACGAGGGGCAGGGCGTCCCGTACGAGGCCCACCCCGCCGACCCCGTCACGATCTGCTGGACCTCCGGTACCGAGGCCACTCCCAAAGGTGTGCCGAGGTGCCACTACGACTGGCTCGCGGTCGCGTCCACCTGTGCCGAGGCTCCCGGGCTCACCGAGGACGACGTCATCCTCAACCCCTTCCCCATGGTCAACATGGCGGGGATCGGCGGCGTCTTCCTGCCCTGGCTGAAGACCGGTGCGGTGCTCGTCCAGCACCACCCGTTCGACCTGCCGACCTACCTCGGGCAGATCGCGGCCGAGGGCGTCACCTACACCCTGGCCCCGCCCGCGCTGCTGACGATGCTGCTCCAGCAGGAGGCGGTCCTCGCCAGGACCGATCTCACCACGCTGACCCGGATCGGTTCGGGTTCGGCGCCGCTGCCGCCGCCGATGGTGAAGGGCTGGCAGGACAGGTACGGCATCGCGATCATCAATTTCTTCGGTTCCAACGAGGGCGTCGCGCTTCTCTCGGACCCGGTGCGCATGCCCGACCCCGAGGACAGGGCCCGCTTCTTCCCCCGGCCCGACGCCCCGGGCACCACGTGGCCCGGCACCCTCGGCGCGACCAGGACCAAGCTGGTCGACCCCCTCGGCGAGGAGATCGTCGAGGCCGGGATCCCCGGCGAGCTCCGCCTGTCGGGGCCGACCGTCTTCTCCGGCTACCTGCCGGGCACGGCCGCCGCCGACCCGTTCGACGAGGACGGCTACCTGAGGACCGGCGACGTGTTCGAGATCGCCGGAGAGCAGGGGCAGTACCTGCGCTACGTCGACCGGGCCAGGGACCTGGTCATCCGGGGCGGCATGAACATCGCCCCGGCCGAGCTGGAGGCGCTGGTCTCCGGGCACCCGGCGGTGGCCGAGGTGGCGGTGGTCGGCTACGCCGACGAGGTCCTCGGCGAACGGGTCTGCGTCGTGCTCGTCCCCAAGCCCGGCCAGACCGTGGATCTCGCCTCGGTCGTGGAGCACCTGCGGGGCAAGGGCATCGCCTCGTACAAGCTCCCCGAACGCCTGGAGATCGTCGAGGCGCTGCCCCGCAACCCGCTGGGCAAGATCCTCAAGCGGGAGCTGAAGGAGTCGCTGGCGGCGGACGGCTGAGCCCCGCGACCCCCACCCCGGCGGCCGTGGCCCTCCGCGACCGGGCCGCCGGGAGGACCGGCCCGCGCGGGCCGTCCGGAGGCGGGGCCGTGCCCTGCCCGAGGAGTCAGTACGAGTCGGACCACTCCTCGTGGGCGGTCCACAGGCGCTGCCACAGCTTGGCGCGTTCGGCAGGGGTGACGTCGGGCAGGGACAGGCCGAAGACGTCGGCCAGCATCTCGAAGTACTCGCGTTCGGTCCGCGCGGTCAGGGTGTGCTCGCGGTCGCCGAGACGGGTCAGGACCAGACCCCGCATGATGTCGACACCGTTCGCGTCGCGCCGCTGGACCGTGGCCACGCGGACGAAGCCCGACTCGGGCGAGGTGGAGAGGAACCGGTGCATCGCGGCGAACTCCGGCATCCCGGCGGGTCCGGCGCGGAAGTCCATGCCGAGGAAGTCGCCGCGCGGGTCGTGGTCGAACCGCCACCCTCCGGGTGCCACCTCGGAGGGACGCAGGCCGTAGGTGAAGGGTCCCTGCCGGTACGTGCCCTCGACGAGCGGGAGCGGGTCGTGGATCGCGTCGCCCAGGCCCTGGTCGACCAGCCACTCCCCGCCGGGATTGCCCGGAGCGGGAAGTCCCGAGACCGTGAGCACGAGGTGACCGCCGTCCACGTTCGGCGGCCCCCCGGCGCGGCCCTGCACCCCGCCGAGGTGCCGGGTCACCCGGTAGCCGAGCGCCTTCAGCAGCAGGGAGAAGGCCCCGTTCAGGTGGTAGCAGTAGCCGCCCCGGCCCCGCACTATCCGCGCGGCCGACTCCACCGGGTCGACGGTCGTCGGGCGGCCCAGCCAGATCTCCAGGCATTCGTAGGGCACACGTTCCACGTGTGCCCGGTGCAGCACATGCAGCGACTCCGCGCTCGGAGGTCCGTCGACCTTCACACCGATCCTGCGCAGGTAGGCGGGGACATCGATCACTCCGTCACGGTAACGCCGAGGCGGGCGCGGCCCGGCGGTATACCGCGGCGCGGCGCGTCGGGCGAGGCCGGGCGAGGCCGGGCGAGGCCGGGCCCGGTCGGGCCCGGTCAGGCGCGGCGCATGGCCCGGGTGCCGACGAGCAGGCCCAGCGCGGCCACGATCACGGCCGCGACCGCGCCGCCGCCGGTGGCCGCCGAGACGATCTCGCCGTTGAACAGGGCGCGCTCGGCCTCCACGACGTACGTCAGCGGGTTGAGCCGCGAGAGCGCCAGCAACCAGCCCGGGCCGCCGCTGACGGGCAGCAGCATCCCGGCGAGCAGCATCAGCGGGAAGAGCAGGGTCTGCTGGACCCCCCAGAACATCCACTCGCTGTCCTTGGACGCCAGCGCCAGCGTGTAGGACAGCGCGCCGAGGCCCACGCAGAAGACGGCGAGGATCAGCAGGCCGAGGAGGGCTCCCGCGAGGTGCGGGCGGAACCCGAACGGGATGGTGGCGGCGACGACGACCACCGTCTGGGCGAGCATCGGCACGATCTCCTTCAGGGCCCGCCCGACGATGAGGGCGGGCCTGCGCAGCGGGGAGACGAGCATCCGCTCGTGCGATCCGGTCTGGATCTCGAACAATAGGTTCGCCCCGGTGGAGGAGGCGCCGAACAGGCAGGACATCACCACGATGCCGGGGACGAACCACTGCAGCGCGGACCCGCCCTCCACGGCGGGGAGCAGGGGCGCGAACAGCGCCAGGAAGAACAGCGGCTGCACCATCGTGAAGATCACGGAGAACGGGTTGCGCAGCACGGGGCGCAGCTCGCGGCCGAAGACGGTGACGGTGTCGGTGATCATGGTGGTGCCGCTCATGCCGCGCTCTCCTCGGTGGTGGTGACGCCGGACTCGGCGGTGTGCTTCGTGGTCGCGGTCTCCGCGGTGCCGGGTTCCGCGGCCCCGGTCTCCGTGGTCCCGGTCTCCGTGGTCCCGGGTTCCGCGGCCCCGGCGGTGCCGTCCTCGCGGAGGCTGCGGCCGGTCAGGTTGAGGAAGACGTCGTCGAGGGTGGGTCGGGTGACCTCGACACCGGTCACCTCGAGGAGCGCGTCGTCCAGGCCGCGCAGCAGCTTCGGCGCGAGCTGGGCGCCACCGGCCACCTCGATCACGACCCGCGCGCCGGTCCGCTCGACCCGCGCGCCCGCCACGACGCCCAGCGACTCGGCGACGGCCCGCCGGGCGTCCCGCTCGTTGCCGAACGTCAGGATGACGCGGTCGCCCGCGTGGTCGGCCTTGAGCCGCGCCGGGGTGTCGTCGGCGATGACCCGCCCGTGGTCGATCACGATGACCCGTTCGGCCAGCTGGTCGGCCTCGTCGAGGTAGTGGGTGGTCAGGACGATCGTGGTTCCGTGCTCGGCGCGCAGCGCGCGGATGTGCTCTGAGAGGTTGGCCCGGTTCTGCGGGTCCAGCCCGGTGGAGGGCTCGTCCAGGAACAGCAGGTCGGGGGCGTGGATCAGGCCCATCGCGATGTCCAGCCGCCGTCGCTGGCCGCCGGACAGCGACGACACGATCCGGTCGGCGACGCCCTCCAGGTCCAGGGAGGCGATCAGCTCGGCCGCCCGGGCGCGTGACGCGCGGGCGCCGAGCCCGTACGCGCGGCCCTGGCTGATCAGCTCGTCACGGCCCCGCTGGCTGTGCGCGGCCCCGTTGCCCTGGCCGATGTAGCCGATCCGGCCGCGCACGCCGCGCTGCCCGGTCGTCACGTCGTGCCCGGCGACCTCCGCGCTGCCCGAGGTCGGGGGGAGCAGCGTGGTGAGCATCCGCAGGGTGGTCGACTTTCCCGCCCCGTTCGGTCCCAGCAGTGCCACCATCTCGCCGGAGGCGACGTGCAGGTCGAGGCCGCGTACCGCCTCGACCGTCTCTTTCCTGACGGTGAAGTGCCTGGTCAGTCCGCTCGTGCGGATCATCGTGCTGTTCATGGGGACCACGTTAAAATCCATTCAGGCCACTTTCTGACCGGAATTGACGGGAAGCTGGATTCATGGCGAACACGAGTGCGCGGATGCTGAGGTTGCTGTCCCTGCTGCAGACTCATCGGTACTGGCCGGGCGGAGAGCTCGCCGACCGGCTGGACGTGAGCGAGCGGACGCTGCGGCGCGACGTCGACAGGCTGCGCGAGCTGGGTTACCCGGTCGACGCCAACCGGGGTGTCGCGGGCGGCTACCAGCTCCAGACCGGTGCGACCATGCCGCCCCTGCTGCTCGACGACGAGGAGGCGGTGGCCATCGCCGTCGGGTTGCGGACGGCGGCCGGCGGCGCCGTGGCCGGTATCGAGGAGACGTCGGTACGGGCGCTGACCAAGGTCATCCAGGTGATGCCGCCCCGGTTGCGGCGGAGGGTCGACGCGCTGCGGGCCTACACCGTGCCCGCCGTCGTCGGCGGGGGTCCCACGGTCGACCCGCTCGCCCTGACGGTGATCGCCCAGGCGTGCCGGGACGACGAGCGGCTGCGGTTCGAGTACACGGCGCGCGGCGGCGACCGGACGACCCGGCTGGTCGAGCCGCACCGGCTCGTGTCGCTGGGGCGCCGCTGGTATCTCGTCGCCTGGGACGTCGAGCGCCACGGCTGGCGTACCTTCCGCGTCGACCGGCTGGCCGCCGCGGAGTCGACCGGTGCCCGGTTCCGCCCGCGCGAACTGCCCGGCGGCGACGCCGGGGAGTTCGTCCGCGCCGGCATCACGTCGATGCCGGCGCAGTATCAGATCGTGGTCGTCGTACAGGCGGCGGCCGCCGACGTCGAGCGGGTCGCGTCACCCCTGGGCGGGGTGGTCGAGGCCGTCGACGACCGGTCGTGCCGGCTGCTGATGAACGCCGACGGGATGGAGTGGCCGGTCCTGGTCCTCGCCGCGCTGGGCGCCGACGTCGAGGTGGTCCGGCCGGTGGAGTTCCGGGACTACCTGCGCGCGACCGGCGAACGGTTCACCCGCGCGGCGAGCGGGAGCGCGGAGGACGAGGGCGGGAGCGCGGAGGACGAGGGCGGGGACGCGGCGTCCTGAACGGGGCACGGGCGGTCCGCCGCGCGGCACCGGCGGCCGTGCCGCGTCCGTGTCCATCTCCGTGGCCGGTTTATCCGATTGAAGCGGCGCCGGACATGCCGGTAGCCTGACCGTCCCTTCGAGCGTGAGGAGGTGAGGAGCAGATGTTCGCCACCCTGGTCACGCGCTCCCGCCTCGGGCGACAGGCCGCCTGAGCCCGGGAGGCGCACCCGCTTTCTGGAGTTTCGCTTGTCCGAGCTGTCCCTTTCCGACCGGTCCATGTCCGATCTGCGGTTCCGTCCGCTCGAAGCGGGCGAGTCGGACCTGTTCCACCGCTACGGCCCGCTCCCCGCCTCCGGCGTCGGTGCCCGCCACCTGCCCTTCGACGAGCTCGGCTACCGGCCCGAATGGGTCTGGGTCGCGCTGCGCGGCGACGAGGTCGTCGCCAGGGCCGCCTTCTGGGGTCCGCCGGGCTCCGAGCACCCCTTCAGCCTCGACTGGCTCGACCCCGGGTTCGGCCCCGACCGGATCGAGGTGGGGGCCGCCCTGCTGCGAGCCGCGTACGCCACCCTGGTCACGCCCGGGTACGCCACACCGTCCGGGGCGCGGCCCGACTACCACCTGTTCCTGCCCGCCGACTGGCGAGAGCGCCCCGACGCGTTCGCGGACGCCTCCGACCGGATCGCCGCCGCCGAGAAGGCCGGGCTGAGGCGGTCCGTCGAGCGGCTCAACCTGCACTGGCTCCCCGAGTACGGCCTGCCGTCAAGGTCGGCCCGGCTCACCTTCGCCCCGGCCGACGACGACGAGGTGGTGGTGAACCTGCTGGCCCGCGTCGCCGAGGGCAGCCTCGACGACTGGGACCGGCGCAACCTCGCGGCTCACGGCGCGAGGGCGACGGCCGAGAAGACCGTGGCCGAGGTCGCGGACATGCCCGGCGGGCGCCGGTGGTGGCGGCTCGCCCACGACGCGTCGGGGGAGCTCGTCGGCATCGTGATGGCGACGCGCAACTCCAGGAACGCCACGATCGGCTACCTCGGGATCGACCCGGCCCACCGGGGCCGCGGTTACGCCGACGACCTGGTCACCGAGGCGCTGCACGTCTTCGTCGCCGAGGGCGAACCCGAGGTGAAGGACAACACCGACGTGGGCAACGCGCCCATGGCGGCCTCGTTCGCCCGGGTCGGCTACCGGATCACCGGCCGCCGCCTGATCCTCACCTGATCCCCGTCTGGTCCCGGCCTCTCCGGCCCGTGATCCGGCCTCTCCGGCCCGCCGGGCGGGGCCCTCGTCCGCGCGAGGGCCCTGCTCATCGGGCCGGCCCCCGTCACCGAGTGCGCAGAATCTGCACAATTCACCACAGTTCTTCTGCACGGCTCCGGTCTACGCTGCCGGATATGGCAACCCCTCAACAACGACGTGTCCTCGTGGTCGAGGACGACGAGACGATTGCGCGGGCCGTACGCCACAGGCTGGCCGCCGAGGGTTTCGACGTGCAGGTCGTCGGGGACGGGCAGGCGGCGCTGGCCGCCTACGCGAGGACGGGGCCCGACGTGGTGGTGCTCGACCGGCTGCTGCCCGGCCTCGACGGGCTGGAGGTGTGCCGGCGCATGCAGGCGGCCAGGCCGGTGCCGGTCCTCATGCTCACCGCGCTGGGCGAGGAGACCGACCTGCTCGTGGGACTCGGGGTCGGGGCCGACGACTACATGGCCAAGCCGTTCAGCATGCGCGAGCTGGTCGCCCGGGTGCACGCCCTGCTGCGCAGGGTCGAGCGGGCCTCCCAGCTGGCCGTGGCCGACACGGTCATCCGCCTCGCCGACGTCGAGATCGACACCGCGGAGCGCCGCGTCTACGTGCGGGGCGCCGAGGCCCAGCTCACCAGGACCGAGTTCGACCTGCTCTGCCGCCTCGCCGAGCGCCCCGGCCAGGTCTTCGAGCGCGAGCGGCTGCTCGCCGACATCTGGGGTTTCTCCGAGGCCGCGGCCACCCGCACGGTCGACAGCCACGTGCGGGCCCTGCGCCGCAAGCTCGGCCCCGGCGTCGTCCGTACCGTCCACGGCGTCGGCTACGCCCTCGTCAAACCGTGAGCGGGCATCCCGGCGCGGCCGGTGGACACGCGCCCGGGCACGGCCGCGAGGAGGCGTGCCGGCACGCCCCGGAAACGGCGCTCGCGGCCGGGCGAGAACCGATCGCCCTCTCCGTCACTCAGACACTCATGTGCCCTTCGACTTCGACACCGGGACGCGCCGACCATTGAGACCTCTCGACTTCCTGGGCCGGATCAAGATAAAGCTCGGCATGGTGATCCTGCTGGCCGTGGTGGCGGCGTTCGTCGTCAACGAGGTCGGCATCAACGCCGGATACTCGCGCAACGTGCGCGTCGCGGTGGCCGCGGTGTTCGCACTGATCATGGTGCAGCTGCTCGCGCGGGGGATGACCAAGCCGCTGCGCGAGATGGCCGCCGCCGCGCAGACCATCGCCAAGGGCCGGTACGGCCTGCGGGTCACCGCGTCCTCCCGTGACGAGGTCGGCGAGCTCGCCCGCGCCTTCAACGCGATGGCCGCCGACCTGGGCGAGGTGGACCGGCAGCGCCGGGAACTGGTGGCCAACGTCAGCCACGAGCTCCGTACGCCGATCACCGCGCTCCGGGCGGTGCTGGAGAACGTGGTCGACGGGGTCTCCGACCCCGACCCCGTCACCCTCGGCACCGCGCTCGCCCAGACCGAGCGGCTGGGCCGGCTGGTCGCGCAGCTGCTCGACCTGTCCCGCCTGGAGTCCGGGGCCCGGCTGATCGAGCGTGAGGACGTCGAGCTGCGCCAGCTGTGCGAGCAGGCCCTGCGGGAGGCCGTCCTGGCCAGGGAGGGGGTGGTGGCGCGCTGCGAGGTTCCGGAGGGGCTGAGCGTGCGCGCCGATCCCGACCTGCTCGCGCAGGTCCTCGCCAACCTGCTGGACAACGCGGTGCGGCACAGCCCCGCCGGAGGGCTGGTGGTGCTGACGGCCACGGCCAGGGGAGAGGGCGTCCGGCTGCGGGTGAGCGACCAGGGGCCGGGGATCGCGGCCGAGGACCGGGCGCGGGCGTTCGAGCGCTTCTCGCGCCTGGACGCGGGCCGGGCCGCCGACGACGGCGGCGCCGGACTGGGCCTGGCCATCACCAAGGAGATCGTCGAGCTCCACGGCGGCTCCATCCACGTCGACGACGGTGTCGGCTGCCACATCGTGGCCGACCTTCCGGAAAGGATCGAGATGAACCCCCCGTCTCTCCCCGCCAAGGGCTCCCTCCCCGCGGAGGCGGACGCCGTCGCCCCGGGCGAGGCCCCTCCCGGTGAAGCCCCCACGGGGGCGGTGGCTCCCGCGTCCTTCGTCCCGTCCGCGGCCGATGCGCCGCCCGGACGTGGCGAGGCCGCCGGGGCCGCCGAAGCCGCCGAAGCCGCCGGGGCCTCCGGGGCCGCCGGGGCCTCCGGGGCCTCCGGGGCCTCCGGGGGGTCGGAATCCGGCGGACCGGTGCAAACCGGTCGGGTGTCCGGGGCCGATCAGGGCTCCGGATCCGTCGAACCGGGTGAACCGCTGGAAACCGGCCGGGAGCCCGAGGTCCGCGAGACGGTCGGGGCCGGGCGGGCGTCCCGGTCGCGAGAGGTCGCGGCGACCGCTTCCGCGCCCGGATCGGTGACCGCTTCGGTGGCCGGTCCGACGACCGGCCCGGTGACCGGTCCGGGGTCCGGTACCGGCGAACCGGTCGGAGCCGTTCAGGCCGCCGGACCCCGGGAGACCGGCGAGGCGCCCGGGACCTCGGGTACCTCCGGCCCGGCCGCGGGCGGACCCGGGCACGGCGTGACGTCCGGGCCGGTGCCCGCCGCTGCGGGCTCCGGGGCGACCCCTGGAACGGCCCCCGGAGCCACCGGCCCCGACGTCGCCACACCCTCTCCTCCCGTACGGCCCGCCCCGCAGCCGTACCCCCCGCAGCCCGTTCTCGCCCGGCAGGGGAGCGCGCGTCAGAAGCCGGTCGTGATGCGGAACTGGGCGGGAGCGTTCATCGGGGTGTTCGTCGGCGGCGTCGGCGGGCTGGTGTGCGCCGTGATCGTGGGCATCGGCCTCGCGAAGGTCGACCCCCTGCTGGCGGCGTTCGCCGGGGCCGCCATCTTCGCCATCGGTGCTTTCATCGGTACGGTCATCGGCGCCACCACGCCCACCGACGACATCCTGGCTCCCGCCGAGCAGCCCCCGCCCCGGCCTCCGGCGCGGGGACCCGTCGCGCAGCGCGTCACCGTGGCGGGTCCGGAGGCTCCGCGGCGGGAAGGCGGGGCGCAGCCGGTAGGCGTCAGGGAAGGGTCGCCGGGCTCATCGACGGGCTCGTCGGCGGTCTCCCGGCAGGGCGGGGGGCGGGGCCCGGGGGCTCCGGGCGGATACGAGGCACCGCCGATCTTCCCCCGGCCCGAGCTGCCGGACACGCCCCGCTGGGCGCTGCCGGTCTCGGCCGCCGTCGGGGCGCTCGCCGCGGTCGCGGTGCCGTACAGCAGGGCGGGGCTGGGGCTCGTGCTGGTGGCCGTGGCGATGGGGCTGGCGGCGATCCCCGCGGCGCGCAGGAGGATCAACCCCTGGTCGGCCGGGATGGGGGCGATCGCCTACGGGCTGGTCGCGACGGTGATGTTCAGGGACGCCGACTGGCTGGTCGGGATCCTTCTGCTGGCCGGGTTCCTGACGGCCGCGCTCGCTCTGTCGGGGGCCGGGCGCGGCTGGCTCGGGGTGATCAGGGGCGGCGCGTCGGTGGTCCTGGGCCTGCTGCCGGTGCCGTGGTTCCTCGGCGCGAGGTTGAAGGGCCTCGCGTCCCGCCGCCGGGTGATGCCGCTGCTGCTGGGGGGCGGGCTCACCGTCGTGCTGCTGGTGGTGTTCGGGGCGCTGTTCGCCTCGGCGGACGCGGTCTTCGCCGAGGCCGTCGAGCGGGTGTTCAGCGCGCAGGAGTGGGCGGAGTCGATGCCGCTGCGGATCCTCCTCTTCGTCGTCTTCGCGGGCGTGGTCGCCTCCGCCGTACTGGTGGGGCTGCGGCCCGTGGCCGAGCCGAAGGCACCCGACCTGAAGGTCGCGGTCGGCCGCGGTCTCTGGGTGACCCCGCTGACGGCGCTCAACCTGCTGTTCGCCACGTTCGTGGGGATGCAGCTGACCGTGCTGTTCGGCGGTACCCGGTGGGTGCTGTCCGCGACCGGGCTGACCTACGCCGAGTACGCGCGCTCCGGGTTCTTCCAGCTCGTCGTCGTCAGCGTGTTCGTGCTGGCCATCGTGGCGGTCGCCTCGGGGACGCTGGAGCTCAAGGGAGCCGACCGCTGGCTGATGGCCGGGCTGCTCGGCGTGCTCTGCGTGCTGACCCTGGTGATCCTGTTCTCCGCGCTGCACCGCCTGGACCTGTACGCCGACGCCTACGGCCTGTCCCGGCTGCGGGCCTCGGTGTCGGCGACGGTGCTGTGGCTGGGCGGGATCTTCGCCCTGGTCCTCGTCGCGGGCGCGGCCCGGCTCACCGGACGCGGGCACGCGCGCTGGCTGCCCAGGACCGTCGTCATCATGACGAGCGCCTCCCTGCTGGCGTTCGCGGTCTGGAACCCCGACCTGCGGGTCGCGGAGACCCAGATCGCCGTACGGGGCGTGGAGCGGGTCGACCTCGAATACCTCGGCGACCTCGGCGCGGAGGCCGTGCCCGCCCTGGACAGGCTGCCGGAGCCGGCCCGCAGCTGCGTCCTGCGAGACGTGGTCGCGGCCAACGAGCTCGCCGGGCCCGACCCGTGGAACGGCTGGAACCTGGCCCGTCGCGAGGCGAGGGAACTGCTGGAACGGCGTCCGGTCGACAGGGGCGCCTCATGCCCGCGGGAGTCCTCCCGGCTGGACATCCCGTCCCAGGACTGAAAGGACGCGGCCCCCGCCCCGGGTGCGGGGGCCGCGTCGGTTCACCTGGGGGTCAGGGGACCCAGTGGTTGCCGGTCACGGTGATCATGACCTGGAGCTGGATGCTGGTGGAGTAGTAGTCGCTCGCCGTGAACGGGGTGTTGAGCATCTTGTTCCACAGGGCGTCCAGCCAGGCCTGGCTGCCGGAGTCGGTCATCGCCGCCACCGCGAACGGGGCGAAGTAGGCCGGTTCGCTGCCGCCGGAGATCTGGGTGCCGTTGAGGGAGTAGCCGACCGCGATGTTGTTCGGGTTGCCGCCGGTCTTGCCCTTGATCCAGGTGTTGAGCTTGCGCGCGGCGGCGAGCGACCTGGTGTCGCCGCTGGTCACCGCGTCGTTGCCGATCCGCCACGGGTCGCGGCAGGCGTTCCACCAGAACTTGCCGTCGTTGGCGTCCTCCAGCACCTGGTTCGGCGCGGGCTTCGGGGTGGTGTTGGTGTCGACGACGAAGTCGGCGAGCAGGCCCGTGTTCGGGGCGTAGGCGGACTGCTGGGAGGCGATCAGGTTCTGGTGGCTGGTGCGGACGGTGTCCCAGGTCGTGTCGCCGGTGGCCTTACGGAACGCCCTGAAGTGGTCGATCATCCAGTCCGAGGAGCGGCTGATCCAGTAGTACTGGTCGCCCGCGCTGCTCCAGTCGCCGAGCTTCATGAGCTTGGTGGTCGCGTTGACCTCACCGGCCTTGATGGCGTTGATGTGGTTGATCGCGAGCTGCCGGTAGTTGTAGGTGCCCGAGCTGCCCCACTGCCGGTCGGCGAGCAGCAGCCCGTAGGCCACGTCCAGGTCGCCGTCGGTGGCGGAGTCGCCGCCGTTGACGCTCTGGCAGGAGGTGTTCTGCTCGGCGGCGAGCAGGCCGGGGGTGATCGACGACGGGTGGGCCAGGACGTACTTCACCAGGCCGTCGAAGATCTTCTTCGCGTCGGGGTCGGCCCCGGCCATCGTGGCGGTGATGACCATGCCGTAGCCCTGCGCCTCGGCCACGTACGGGTGGTCGGCGTCGGGGGAGATGATCTGGTACCAGCCGTTGCCGCAGTTCTGCTTGACGAACGCGGCCTTCCAGCGCTGGTAGTAGTCGACCACCTTCTGGTCGAGCGTGGCCTGGGCGCCGGTCGGGCGCAGCATCCCGGAGGCGTAGGGGATCTTGTGAGAGCCGAACGGCACGCCTGGGCCGCCGGGGGTCGGGGTGACCGTCGGCGTGGGCGTCGGGGTCGTGCCCCCCGCGCTGCCGTAGACCTCCATCTCGTACAGCGAGTAGCCGTAGGAGGTGCCTCGCGCGGTCCCGTACATCCGCACGTAGCGGCCGGTGCCCGACAGGGCCAGGTCGTCGACGCCGCCGTCGCCGGTGGTGGTCGAGTAGGCGGGGGTCCAGGTGGAGCCGTCGGGCGAGACCTCGACGCGGTACGACTTCCCGTACGCCGCCTCCCAGGTCAGCTTGACCCGGGAGATCGTGGCGGAGGCGCCGAGGTCGACGCGGATCCACTCGGGGTCGTGGCCCTCGGCGGAGGCCCAGCGGGTGGCGGTGTTGCCGTCGAAGGCGGCGGCGGGCAACAGCGTTGCGTCCTCGTCGGAGGACGAGGTGGCCGGGCGGCCCTGGGAGAGCAGGGAGTCGGCGGCGAAACCGGGCGGGGCCGCCAGCACGAACACCGATGCGATCAGTGCCGACGCCAGTGCCAGGACGAGGACGGTCGAGGGGCGTTGGAGACGCGGTCTCGCATGCACAGGGGGTGCCCTCTCTGCGATCAACTAGTCTGCGGTCAACTAGTTAGGAAAGATTCCTAACTAGGGAAAGATGGCACCATTCCTGACAGGTCACGGTCAAGGGGTTGGGGGGCCCAAATTCCCCCACTCCGTGATCGAGGGGAAATCCAGGACATGGGCAGGGAGAACGAAGGTGAGCGCTGGATGTGGCGAACACCTTCCGGGTGATTGAATCCCGGCATGTCGTTCGATGTATTGATCAGGGATGGCTGGGTGCTCGACGGCACCGGAGCCCCCGCCTGCCGCGCCGACGTCGGCGTCAACGGTGACCGGATCACCGCCGTGGGCCGGCTCGACGGCGCGGACGCCACCACCGTCGTCGAGGCCGCCGGGCGCCACGTCATGCCCGGCCTCGTCGACTGCCACGCCCACGGCGACGCCCTCGTCCTCGACAAGGAGGTGCAGCTCGCCGCGCTCCGGCAGGGCGTGACCACGTTCGTCCTCGGCCAGGACGGGCTCTCCTTCGCCCCCTCCACCACCCCGGAGACCTTCGCCTACGCCACCCGCTACTTCGCGGCGATCAACGGTGTCCACCCCTCGGCGGACGGGCCGATCGGCGTCGGGGAGCTGCTTTCGGGCTACGACCGGGCGACCGCCCTGAACACCGCGTACCTGCTGCCGCACGGCACGATCCGCCACGACGTGATGGGCGCCGCGGAGCGGGCCGCCACCGCCGACGAGCTGGCCGCGATGCTGGCCCGCGTCGAGCGCGGCCTGTCGGAGGGGGCCTGCGGCCTCTCCACCGGCCTTGAGTACGCCCCGGGCCGCTACGCCGACGCCGCCGAGATCGCCGCGCTCTGCGCGCCTCTCGACCACCTGCCGTACGTGACGCACATGCGCGGGTACGGCGCCGCGGCCCCCGCGGGGATGGCCGAGGTGACGGACATCGCCCGGCGCTCGGGCGCCGCCGTGCACGTCTCGCACTACCACGGCCCGGCCGCCACGCTCCTGCCGCTGGTCGACGAGGCCCGGCTCATGGGGATCGACATCACCTTCGACACCTACCCCTACCTGCGGGGCAGCACGATCCTGGCGATGGTCGCGCTGCCCGCGTGGGTCCCGGCCGCCGACACCGGCCGCGCGCTGGAGATCCTGGAGTCCGAGCCGATCGAGTGGGACGAGACGCTCTGGCCGAGGATCACCTTCTCCCACGTGCCCGGCGCCGAGTGGGCCGAGGGGATGACGCTGCCCGACGCCGCCGCCGAGGCCGGGCTGGAGCCGGGCGAGTTCTGCCGCAGGATCCTGATCGACACCCGGCTGGAGGCCGGATGCGTGTCGGCCCGCCCCGACGAGGGCCCCGAGGGCGAGGCGTCGGTCCGCGCGATCCTGCGCCACCCGGCCCACACCGGCGGCTCCGACGGCATCTACGTGGGCGGCCACCCCCACCCCCGGGGCTACGGGGCGTTCGCCAGGATGCTCGGCCACCACGTCCGCGAGACCGGCGACTGGACCCTGGAACAGGCCGTCGTCCACCTCGCCTCACACCCGGCCCGCCGCTTCGGTCTCGGAGGGCGGGGTCTCGTCCGCCCCGGGCAGGTCGCGGACCTGGTCGTCCTCGACGCCACCGCGGTCGCCGACCTGGCCACGTACGCCGTCCCGCGCACCCCGGCCACCGGGATCGGCGACGTCCTCGTCTCGGGGGTCCCGGTCCTCGCCGGAAGAGAGCTCACCGGCGCCACCCCCGGCAGGGCGCTGCGCCCCTGAGGCTCTGCTGCGCCCCTGAGGCTCTGCTGCGCCTCTGAGCCGTGCGCGCCTCTGAGCCGTGCGCGCTCCTGAGCCTTGCTGCGCCTTTGAGCCGTGCGCCCCTGAGCTCTCATGAAGCCACGAGGGCGCGCCCTGGAGAGGCCGCCGTGAGGATAGGGTCCTCAGGGCGGCCAACGGGGACGCGATCTCCCACGCCCGGATCCGGCGGCCGGCGAGCCGGCGGATCCGCCGAGGCGACCAGAGGGGGACGGGACGTGAAGGGGATCGTGGATCCCGGGGCCGCGCTGGGGGCCTCGCTGTTCGGCGGGGCGTTCACCTTCCCCGTGATGGTGGCCCACCGCGCCGCGCTGGAGCACAACATCGCGACCCTCGCGGCCTTCACCCGGGAGTACGGGCTCACCTTCGCCCCGCACGCCAAGACCACCATGTCGCCCGAACTCGTCAGGGCGCAGCTCGACGCGGGCGCGTGGGGGCTCACGGTCGCCACCCCCAGCCAGGCGCTCACCCTGCGCGAGTTCGGCGTGTCCCGGATCGTCCTCGCCAACCAGGTCTTCGACCCGGCCGGGCTGTCGGCCCTCGCCGCCCAGCTGGCCACAGATCCCGCGTTCGAGTTCCTCTGCTTCGTCGACTCGACGGCCGGGGTCGAGGCGCTCTCCCGGCACGCCGGGGCCCGGCCGTTCCGCGTGCTGGCCGAGCTCGGCCACGAGGGCGGGCGGGGCGGCAGCCGTACCCTCGCCCAGCTGCTGGAGGTCGCCTCCGCGGCGCAGGCCGCCGAGGGCGTGGAGCTCGCGGGCGTCGCCGGGTACGAGGGATCGCTGGGGTCGGCGGGGGAGGTGCGGGCCTACCTGCACCGGTTGCTGGAGGCGCTGGAGCACCTGCGGGTGCGCGACCCGATCCTGTCGGTGGGCGGCAGCCAGTGGTTCGACGTGATCGGCCGCGAGCTCGCCGCCTGCCAGGCCAGGGTCATGCTGCGCAGCGGCGCCTACGTCTCCCACGACGACGGCTACTACCGCGAGCGCACCCCGTACACCCGGATCGACGGGGAGCTGCGCGCGGCGCTGGAGATCTGGGCGCACGTGCTGAGCGTCCCCGAGCCCGGGCTGGCCGTGGTCGGGTTCGGCAAGCGCGACGCCCCCTTCGACGAGGGGCTGCCGATCCCGCGCGGAGCCGTCGCGGACGCGACGGTGCTCAAGGTCCAGGACCAGCACACCGTCCTGAGGCTGGCGCCGGGCTCGCCGGTGAAGCCGGGGGACCTGGTGTCGTTCGGCATTTCCCACCCGTGCACCGCCTTCGACAAGTGGCGGACCATGCCGGTGGTCGACGAGGACTATGTCGTTGTTGATCTGATAAACACCTTTTTCTGATTTCTTGTTCTTCGTTGTTGAGGATTGGTGAGATGAGCGACAAGCAGGAGCTGAGGACCGACGAGGGCGCCGCGCCCGTCGGGGCGTACTCGCAGGGGCTCGTGGTCGGCGACTTCGTCTACACCTCGGGCATGGGGCCGCTCAGCCCCGAGACCGGCGAGGTCGTCGGGACCGACGTGGCCGAGCAGACCCACCAGGTGATGCGCAATCTCGGCGCGATCCTCGCGGCGCACGGGCTCGGCTTCGACGACGTGGTGAAGTCGACCGTGCACCTGGAGCACCTCAAGCGTGACTTCGCCGCCTACAACGAGGTGTACAAGTCGTATTTCACCCGCCCGTACCCGGTCCGCACGACCGTCGGGTCGGACCTGATGGACATCCTCGTCGAGATCGACTTCGTGGCCTACAAGCCGCGTTAGAGTCTGACCGACTTCGTGGGAGGGCGGCGGCTTGGACAGCTCGCTATACGTCTACGTCGAGGACGTGCGCGGGGAGGGCCTCGACACGGTCCTCGACCGGATCGCCGGATACGGCGTGACGGGCGTGACCGTGGCCGCGGCCTACCACCGTGCCCGTGACGTCACCCCGCACGGCCGCTCCCGGGTGACGCTCCGCAGGGACGGCGCGCACTTCACGCCGCCCGCCGACCTGTTCGGCGGGCTGCGGCTGGTCCCGCCCGTCCAGGACGGCGCCGGGGACGAGCCGCTGGCCGCCCTGCGCCGGGCCACCGCCGAGCGCGGGCTGGCGCTGCACGGCTGGACCGTCTTCCTGCAGAACACCACGCTCGGCCTGGCCGACCCGGACGTGACCGTACGCAACTGCTTCGGCGACCGCGGCTCGCCCGCCGACCTGTGCCCCTCCCACCCCGACGTGCGCCTGTACGCGGTCGCGCTGGGCCGGGCGGTGGCCAGGCAGGGTGTCGACAGCGTGGTGGCCGAGGCACTGCACTTCGGCACCTTCGGCCACGGCTACCACCACGAGCGCAGTTTCGTCCCGCTCGGGCCGATGGACGCGTTCCTGCTCGGCCTGTGCTTCTGCGGCTTCTGCATGCGCCGCGCCGCCGACCTGGGCGTCAACGCGGAGGTGGCGCGCGAGGAGTGTTCCAGGATCGTGGGCGCCGTGCTCGACGGCGACCCTCCCGCCCAGGGCGAGGTGACCCGCGCCGCGCTGACCGCGTACGCGGGGCCCGAGGTGGTCGCCTACGCGCGGGCCCGCTCCGAGGTGGTGACCTCGCTGGTCTCCGAGGTCTCCACCGCCGTCACCGACGAGGGCTCGCGCCTCGTCTTCCTCGACGCCACCGGCGCGGTCAAGGGCTACAGCGACGGCCTGCCCTCACCGGGGCTCGCCGCGCACGACTCCTGGCAGCTCGGCGTCGACCTGGTCGCCCTCGGCGACCTGGTGCCCTCGCTCGGTGTGCTCGCCTACGCCCGCGACGCGGCCAGGGTGGCCGACGACGTGGTCGCCTATCGCCGCTCGACGGGCAAGGACAAGGAGCTGCGGGTCGTCCTGCGGCCGGGCCTGCCCGACACCGACTCGGCCGACCGCCTCGCGGCCAAGGTCCGCGCCGTGCGGGCCTCGGGGGCCGACGCGGTCGACTTCTACGCGTACGGGCTCATGCCCTACCCGATCCTGGACCGCATTCCGGGCGCGCTCTCCGCCTGACGCCGTCCCGATCCGGTTCGCCCGGGCTCGCCGGGCGGGTTCACGACGCGCGGGCGCCGTCCAGGACGGTGCTCAGGGCGCGGACCCGGTCGGCAGCGGTGGACAGGGTGTGGATCCGGATCGAGTTCAGCGAGGCGTGCCCGAGCGATTCGGAGACCAGCACGATGTCCGCGCCGGCTCGTGTCCGCCTGCTGTCGCCGCCAGACACACGAATCCGCCGGCGGACTTGACCCTGACGCTGCGTCAACCCTGCATGCTGGCTGTCATGAGCATCCCGCCAACAACCGATCACGTCCAGGAGACCGCATGTAGGTTCCGGCGAAAAATGGCCGGGAATCTCCGGAGCTACGTGGCCAGACATGATCTCTTGACGGCAGATGTACGGTCCCGCCGTGTGGCGGGGCCGTACGCCTGCCGATGTGGTGGGTCATCATTGCCTGCCTGTTCGCCGACCCCTCCTACCGTCGCAGGACCTCCTGAGCCGGCGCCGACCGGGTCCAGGCGAAGTTGAGAGCATGCTGACCATCAGTCAATTGGCGTCGTATGCCGGCGTCACGGTGCGGGCGGTGCGGCACTATCACCAGATCGGCCTCCTGCCCGAAGCGGACCGGGATGCCTCGGGCTACCGGCGCTACGGCGCAAAGGCAGTCGTGTCGCTCATCAAGATCCGAACCCTCGCCAACGCCGGCGTGCCGCTGTCTCAGATCGGTCAGATGCTCCAAGCCGGCGCATCGACCTTTGCCGAAGCGGTCCAACGGATCGACAGTCACCTGCACGACGAGATCGAACGGCTTGAGACCAGCCGCAAGCAGATCGCGCAGCTCGCCGCCGGGGACAGTCTGACGCTTCCGCCGGAGGTGATCTCCTACCTCGATCTGCTTCGGGAGATCGGGGTAGGAGAGCGGATGGTGGAGGCGGAGCGGGACGGGTGGATCCTGGTTGTTGCTGCCTCCTGGCCCGAAGACCTCTCCGCGGTTATGGCCGCAAAATTCTCGCAGCTCGATGACCCGCAACTCGTCCGGCTCTACCGGATCCTGTCGGAGATCATCGAAGACGACGACGCGGGCGACGACGATCCGCGTCTGGCGGAAGCCGCCGACATCATGGCCGGCCTGGCCGAGCAGGCATACACCTCCGGCGAGATCAACCCCGACGAGGTCGCGCACGACGACCTACCGGTTGACCTTCTGGACGCACTTGCCGTCGAGTCCGACCCGCGGGTGGAGCGGCTGCTGGACCTGATGCGCGAGCGCGGCTGGGCCGGTTGGCACCGGATGGAGCGGCTGGCGGAGCCCCCCGACTAACCTGCGGGCGTCGTTTCACACCTGGACGTCCACCACTCATGTCGGCGGGCGACGGGGTGCAGGACCAGGCTGGTGGAGCGCGGTACAAGGCCGGCGTCGCCCCGAGACAGCAGGATGGCAGCCGGCCACCGTCCGGTGCACCTGCTGCGAGCCGGTGTAAAGCTCGTCGCCCTGATCCCGCCGCGGGCGCTGGACCGGGCCAACGCCGAGTTGGTCAAAGCGGGCGTTCCGATCGACCTGACCCAGCTCAGGCCCGCACAGTTCGAGGCGCTCGTGGAGCACCTCGACGAGGCGCTCATGGAGCACCTCGACGAGGCGCTCGTGGAGCACCTCGACGAGACGATCGTGGAAATGGAGGCGCCCGTGCCGGCCAGCCGCACTGGCGGCGCGTCATCGCTGACCTCGGCAGCGACTACCGGCACATCACCTACGAAGAGCGCCCCGTCCGGGACCTGGCCACCGGCACCAGCCGCCGTTCCCGATCCACTTCTGAGAAAGGAAGATCATGACCATCAAGCGATTCCCCTGGACCGGCATGGTCCCGGTAGACGATACGGCCTTGGCCGTCACCGACACCGACGGCGACGGTGTCCCCGTGATCTACCTCAACGGCCACGCCGCCGTTCAGCGGCAATGGCGGCGGGTCCTTGCCGAGTTGGGGACGGAGTGGCGGCATATCACCTACGACATGCGGGGACGGGGTAAGTCGAAGCGTTCGGCGGATTATTCGTTCGAGACGAACATCCGAGACGTCGATGCTGTCCTCGCAGCCCGGGGTGTGGCCCGGGCGGTGATGGTGGGCTGGTCCTACGGAGCGTTTGTCGCGGCGCACTGGGCCGGCCGGAATCCGGCCCGTACCGTGGGCGCGGTCTTGGTGGAGGGCGCGCAGCCCTACGACTGGTTCGACGAGTCCATGGAACCGGGGATGCGCAAGATATGGAAGCGGATCTGGTGGCCCATGCAGCTGCTGCGCCCGTTCGGTATGGCTCCACGGATGACCGGCGACCAGCTGGCAGACAGCAACATCGAGGTCGGCAAGATCGCCCGCGAGCGTGACCTGGGCCCCGTGCTGGACAGCATCACCGTCCCGGCGCGCTACGTGGTCGCTTCTGGGGAGTCCTTCGGAAGCCAGGGCGGGCACGAACGGATACGCGCCAGCCTCCCCGCGGTGACTGCCCGCAATCCGAACATCCAAATCAGCGCGAAAGTCGCCAGCAACCACGGTTCGATCCTGCGTAAGGACTATCGCGCCATCGCCGAGGCCGTACGCGAGGTCGCCGCCCTCGACCACGAGGGGAACCGAGGACGCCGCCGTCACGGTGAATCCCGCACGGGAGAATCCTGACAGCCGCCGGCGCAAAGCCAGAGGTCTACACGCCCTCTCCCTCCACCGTGTCCCCGCCGTCGGGCAGGCCGGGGATCTCGCCGAGCCGGCGCAGGCCTTCGGCCGGTGCGGAGGAGGAGCCTGTGCGTCCAGGTGGACCACCGCTCGTACGTTCAGGCGGCCTCGCGTGTTCAGGCGGCCTCGCGTGTTCGGACGGCCTCGCGCGTTCAGGCGGAGCGGCCGGAGAGCGCGGTCGCGACGCCGAGACCCAGGTAGACGACGCCGCTGAACCGGCCGATCAGGGGCGCCCTGCTCCTCAGCCGCCCGCCGATGGCGCCCGCCGCCATGGCGTAGATCATGTCGGAGAGCAGGCCCAGGAGCAGCAGGGTTCCCCCCAGGACGGCGATCTGCAACGGCACCGCGCCCGCCTCGGGCTCCACGAACTGGGGCAGGAACGCGAGGAAGAAGAGGATCACCTTGGGGTTGAGCACGTTGACGACCACGCCCTCGAGGAAGATCGCCCGAAGCCGCTGCGGCGCGGCCTCCCGGCTCGCGAACTCCTGCCTGCTCGTCAGCGCCCGGATGCCCAGATAGACCAGGTAGGCCACGCCCGCCCACTTGATCACGTTGAACAGGGTCGCCGACCGCGCGATCACGTACGAGAGACCGGCCGCCGCCGCGGCGATGTGCACCAGCGTGCCCACCTCGACGCCGAACGCGCTCGCCACACCGGCGGCCCGGCCCTGCGAGACGGCGCGGGTGATGATGTAGATGTGGTTCGGGCCCGGTACCAGGACCAGGGCCAGCGAGGCGAGCGAGAAGATCAGCAATGTGGACGGCGAGATCATGCCCCGACCCTAAGGTCGTCCCGGTCCTCGCCGTCAGGGCCAATGCCCGGACCCTTTGGTGTACCAATCGGTCCGTGTTCGTCCCCTCTCGGGGGCCAATGGGTCCCCGCAGCCGGAATGTCGATTCCGTCGGTACCGCGTGCGATACTCGCCGACGTGGGGTGGCAAAGCACGCGGGGTGTTCTGATCGGGCGGTCGGTTGAGCTCGATCGCCTCACCGCCGTGCTCGACACGGCGGCCACGGGGCAGGCGGGGGTGGCCCTCGTGGGAGGTGACGCGGGCATCGGCAAGACCCGTCTGATCACCGAGCTGGCCGAGCGTGCCGAGGCCGCCGGATTCGCCGTGCTCATCGGCCAGTGCGCCGAACTCGGCGACGCCCTTCCCTACCTCCCGCTCGCCGACGCCCTGCGTTCGGCACGCGGGGAGCTGCGCGCGGCGCTCGACGCGCGGCCGGTCCTCGGCAGGCTGTTGCCCGGCGGCACCGACCCGGGCAGGGAGAGCACGTCAGGTCTGACGCAGCAGCAGCTTTTCGGCTCGGTGCTCGGCTTCCTGTCCACGCGGCCCGTGCTGCTCGTCCTGGAGGACCTGCACTGGGCCGACCAGTCCACCCGCGACCTGCTGGTCTTCCTCAGCCGGATGCTGCAGACCGAGCACGTCTGCCTCGTCGGCACCTACCGCACCGACGACCTCCACCGCCGCCACCCGCTGCGCCGGGTCCTCGCCGAGCTCAAGCGCCTCCCCTCGGTGACGCCGGTGGAGCTGGAGCCTCTCGACCGCCACGAGATGACCGACTACCTGGCCGCGCTCGGTGGCACCGACGCCGGGGTGATGCGGAAGGTCGTCGACCGGGCCGAGGGCAATCCCTTCTACGCCCAGGAGCTGCTGGAGGCCGCCTCCAAGGGCTCCTCGATGCCCGACGGCCTGGCTGGCCTGCTGCTCTCCCGGGCGGAGCTGCTCTCCGACCCCGCGCAGCGGGTGCTCGGCGGCGCGGCCGTCGCGGGCCGCCGGGCCGACCACGACCTGCTCCAGCAGGCCTCCGGCCTCGACGACCTGGCCTTCGAGGAGGGCATGCGGGAGATCGTCTCGCGCGGCCTGCTCCGCCCCGACGGGGAGTACGGCTACGCCTTCCGGCACGCTCTTCTCCAGGAGGTGGTCTACAACGACCTGCTGCCCGGTGAGCGGACCAGGATGCACGCCGAGTTCGCCCGCCTGCTGACCGCCCGAGGGGGGTCGGCGGCCGAGCTCGCCCACCACTACCTGGCCGGTCACGACCTGCCAGGGGCGCTGACCGCGTCCGTGGAGGCCGGGCGGAGGGCCGAGCGGCTGGGGGCTCCCGCCGAGGCGCACCGCCACTTCGACCGGGCGCTCGGGCTCTGGGACCGGGTTCCCGACGCCGAGCGGCTGGCCGGGATCGACCACGTCGCCCTCGCCGCGCGCAGCGCCGCCGCCGCGGCCGACAGCGGCGACAACCACCGGGCGATCTCCCAGCTCCGGCGCCTCCCGCCCTCCGCCGAGATCAACGAGCGGCTGTCGTACTACCTCATCGACACCGAGGACGTCGAGGGCTCGATCGCCGCCGCGTACGCGGCCGTCGAGGCGGCGCCGGAGGGGCCGGTGCTCGCCCGCGCGCTCGCGACCTACGCCCGCTCGCTCTACTGGACCGAGCGGCACGACGAGGTCGAGTCCCTGGCCGGCCGCGCCCTGGAGGCGGCCCGCGCGAGCGGCGCCGCCGACGCGGAGACCAGCGCGCTGATCACCCTCGCCGCCCTCGCCACGCTCGCCGACGACATCTCCCGGGCCAAGGAGCTGCTCGCCTGCGCGAGCGCCGAGAGCTCGGGCAACCTCGCCATCGACCTGCGGGCCATATACACCTACGCCCGGGTCCAGTACGAGAGCGGCGACCTCGCCGAGGCGGCGATCACCACCGACCGGGGGCTGCGGCTCGCACGCGAGAGCGGCCTCAACTGGAGCACCTACGGCACCGACCTGCGCTTCCTGCGCCTCATGATCCACTACGTCGCGGGGGAGTGGGACCTGGCGGAGAAGGTCGCCTCCGGGTTCGCCGTCCGCGTCGGCACCCCGCAGGAGGCGCTCCTGTCGTCCTTCGCACTCTTCGTCGAGGTGGCCAGGGGCCTGCCCGTCGTCGAGGACCGCCTGTCCTGGCTGAAGACCTTCTGGGCCGACGACGTCACGATCATCGCCATAAGCCGCGGCCTGGCCGCCGAGCACGCCCTGTGGCGCGGCGACCCCGAGAGCGCGCTCGACCACGCCCGCGCGGGGCTCGACGCCATGCTTCCCAACGATCCCGCCGTGATCCGGCTCAGCAGCACCGCCCTGTGGGCGCTGACGGACCTGGGACGCGCCGACGAGGCCGACGCCTTCCTGGAGCGGGCCAGGGTGCCCGCCGCCGTCGGCCCCGGCTCCGTGCGGCGCGGCCCGCTCGGCCCCGAGGGACTGGCCTGGCTGGCCAGGGCCGAGGCCGAACGGCACCGCGCGCACGGCCGTCCCGACGTCGCGGCGTGGCGCGCGGTGGTCGAGGCCTTCGACTCCTTCGGATTCGTCTACGAGGTCGCGCGCTCGCGGTGGCGGCTGGCCGAGGCGCTGCTCGTCGAGGGCGACCGCGCCGACGCCCTGAAGGAATGGAAGCTCGCCGTCGAGGCCGCCGAGTCACTGGGCGCCCAGCCGCTCGGCGCGGCCCTGGCGGAGCTGGGACGCAGGGCGCGCTTCACCTCCGCGCCGCCGACCGTGCTCACCGCCCGTGAGCAGGAGGTGCTCGCCCTGGTGGCCGAGGGCCTGCCCAACCGCGAGATCGGCGAACGGCTGTTCATCGCGCAGAAGACGGTGAGCGTGCACGTCTCCAACATCCTGAGCAAGCTGGGCGTCTCCTCCCGCACCCAGGCGGCCGCCGTGGCCCACCGGGACGGCCTGCTCTGACCCGTGAGGCCGGTCCTGATCGCTCCGCGTCAGGCCTTGCCCTGATCGCTCCGCGCGGTCACGTCTTGCCCTGGCCGCTGCGCGCGGTCAGGGCCAGCTCGCGCACGACCTGGATCAGCTCCGCCGGGTCGAAGGGTTTCGTGAGGTAGGCGTCGACCCCGATTCCGAGGCCCCGCCGCTTGTCGTCCTCCTGCGCCCGCGCGGTGATCAGGACCACCTTGATATGGCGGGTCCCCTCGTCGTTGCGCAGCCTGGTGGCGGTCATCCAGCCGTCCAGCCTGGGCATCATGACGTCCAGCGTGATGACGTCGGGCATCACGTCCAGCACCCGGTCCAGGCAATCCTGCCCGTCGGAGGCCGTATCCACCTGGAACCCCTCCAGGGTCAGGTTGACCGCGATGAGCTGCCGGATGACGTCGTCGTCATCCACTACCAAGACCCTGCCCAGAACCTCTCCCACGGCGTGAGGCTAACTCCTCTCTCCCGTGCCCGCGCGGGTTTCCGAAGATGTGTACGTACGGTTATCCACGGGCGGCAGGTGTTTCCCGTTTTTCCCCGAGAACTCCGGGCGCGGCGGCCAGGGCGGGCGGTGCCCGGCGATCATCGGCCTTCCCCGGTGAGCCGTGCCAGCAGGGCGAACCCGTGGCGGTCCACCGAGACCGAGGTCGCGGACATGACGACCACACCGGTGCCCGCCGCGCGGTCGACTCCGAGCCACGTACGGAACCCGCCGGTGCCGCCGTTGTGCCAGGTGACGGGACGCTTCTTCACCTCGACGGTGATCCACGCGGCGCCGACGCGCACCGCGGGCCCGGAGAGGTTCGCCACGGGGTCGAGAGCCGCGACACCGGGGGCCGTGCCGTCGAGCAGGGCGGACGTCAGGCGCGCCATGTCCTCGACCGACGCCCGGATGCCACCCGCCGGTCCAATCGCCTCACCCGTCCACGGCTGCCGTACCCGTCCCGACCTGCTCCTGCCGATGACCGCGCCGGGCCGCAGCTCTTCCGGGCTCGAAGGCGTGTAGAACACGCCGAGCCCCAAGGGCTCGGCGACCCGCGTGCGGACGAGATCGCGGTAGCTCGTCCCGGCCGCGTGCGCGATCGCGTGACCGAGCAATTCGAACCCGAAGTTGGAATATCGGGCCCGTGGTTTCCCGACTCTCACTCCTTGGGCCTGGGTGAGGAGCTGTTCGAGGTCCTCGCCGTAGGGATTCGTCCCGTGCCGCCACAGCGCGAGGGTTCGCCGCCACGGTTCCGCCGACCTGGGCAGCCCCGGCAGTCCCGAACGGTGCGTGCTGACCGACGCCAGTGTCACCCCCGCCACCGCCGTCCCGTCGAGCCGCAGGAACTCGCCGAGGGTCGACGTCGCGCGGATCTCTCCCCGTGCGAGCGCGTCGGCGTAGAGCAGGCCCGTCACCCCCTTCGAGACCGAGCCGATCTCGAAATCCGCGCTCAGGGGCGCGCCCGCACTCGCCACCGTCGTCCCCTTGGGCGAGACCGTCGCGACCGCGATCACAGGATGCCTGTCGCCCACGAGCTCGCGGAGCCGCGCCGCGAGTTTTTCGTCACCGTACGAGTCTGTTGGCCGCCTGCCGTCCATGCGTCAACCATAGTTGACGCACATCTCGGCGGCAATCTCGATCGGAACTTGTCAAGCTCGGTGAGACACGGCTGCTTCAGCTGTTCTGTGCCTGCGAGGGGACCTCGCTCTCGCGGCTGTCCGGGTCGTTGATCCATGTCACGGCGAGAGTGTGTCCGGATCAGGCCTCGCAGGAGCTCTCGGTTTCGGCGGTGCAGGTGTCGAAGCCGCTGACGCCGTTGGCGACATCGATGCCGCCGTTGCCGTTCAGTGTGTCGTCTCCACCGCCGCCGTTGAGCCCGTCGCGGCCTGAACCGCCGGTCAGGGTGTCATTGTCACTCCCGCCCAAGATCGACGACTGCAGCGAGGTGTTGTTGGTCACGCTGTCCTTGCCGCCGAGGGTGGCCGCGTCGATGAACTGGATCGTGCTGCCGGTCCCGGCGCACTGCACCACGTTGGTACCTGACTTGATGCATCCGGCGCCGGCGCTCACCCCTGATGTGCTGTCCACGGTGACCTTGCCCTCAAGAATGTCGATCTTGATGGTGTCAACACCGGACGTGCCCGTGATGAACACTGTGCGGCTGCTGACATGGACGGCGGTGACGGCCGCGGCCTGCACGGGCGAGGCGGAGGCGGCGACAGTGATCAAGCTGGTCCCCGCCAGCGCCAGAGCGGTGAGGGAGCGGTGAATGAGCGACATGGTGATATCCCGTCTGATCGTTGAGGTTTGTACGTGCGTGAGCGTGTGATGCGAGTGAATAGGTGGTGTTACGGTCCGGCGGTGGGCCGACCCGCTCGAAGTACGCCGGTACCGGCGGTACGTCTTCAGCTCTCCTCCGTCCTCTCCGTTCAGGCGCGATACAGGGGCTGCTTCGCATAGGTCACAGGGATGGAGGAGATGGGTTCGTCGAGTGCGGTGTCCGCTCGACGCCGGGCGACCGCGCGTACGTACCCGAGGTGGCGACCGCGGTCGACGGTGACGGCGTTGATTTCCGGCTCGTTGTCAGGTGCGATCGCCCGTTGCCATTCCAGCCAGTGCTTCCAGCCGTCCGTCATGGTGTCGGTGAGGTCCACGGAGGCGATGCCGCTGCGTTCCCAGTGGCGGTGCCACCAGTGGGCCGAGTGCAGGCAGGCCATGCTCGGCTCCCACCAGCCCCGCAGATGCTCGGGAACCGGCCCGTCGATCTCCTGGGTCAGTCCCGCGCCCGCGATGCCGATCTGGCCGCCCGGCCGGACGAACCGGGCCAGGTAGTTGAGGTACAGGTCGTCGGTGCCGTAGTAGACGAAGGAGTCGATGCTGATGACGGCGTCGAAGAAGCCCGCCGCGAACGGCAGGGCTCGGGCGTCGGCGTGGATCGGGAACACCGCGTGGCCGGCGCCGGCGTCGCGGATGCGGCGCAGTCGCTCGTCCGCACCGAACCACAGGTCCGTTGCCCAGACCTGGACGTCGAACTCGCGGTGCAGGAAGATCGATGACGCGCCGCGGCCGCAGCCCAGATCCAGCACCCGCATCCCGGGCTCCAGCGTCATCGCATGGGTGAGCCATTCGGTCAGCCAGAGTGAGTTGGCTCCGCCGCTGACGCTGGAGCGGATCCAGTCGGGGTGGTACCGCGAGGTTCGCGGGAACAGCGGGCTCGCCAAGGGGTCTTGTGGCATGGGTGTTGTTCTCCTCATGGCCGGGAGGGATGGTCGCGCCGTGCCCACACCGCCCGCTCCCTGCCGCCCGAGATAGGCCTGGGGGCGGACGCGGGCTCGCCCGCGATCGTTGTCACAGCGTCGGCAGGAACTCGAACAGCTGGTTGCGGGCCCCGCCCTTGCAGGTGAACTGGATGATGTTCACGCTGTTCGCGGTGCCGGCGCTCGGAACGTCGAAGCACAGGTTGAAGACGTGCCGCGGCCTGATGCTGTTCAGCGATGACCCGCCGTTGTCGAGCGTGAAGCGCTGGTTCGACGCGCCGGTGCAGTCGAACTGGATCACTCGCGCTCCCAGGGCCGGGCTGCCGCCTTGGATGTCCAGGCACTTCCCGGTGACGTGGGTCGGCCGGATCTCGAAATCATTGCCGCTCACGCGGATCAGGCGGAATCTCTGGTTCGTGGCGCCGGTGCAGTCGTACTGGATCAGGTTGGCGCTGTTGGCGTGGCTGCCGTCTTGGACGTCCAGACACTTGTCGGTGGTGTGCAGTGGCCTGATCTTCACGATCTGGTCGGCGGTGGTTCCGGCTGAGGCCGGCGAGGCCACACCGGCGAAGCCGGTGATGGCCGAGATGAGGAGTGCGGTGGCAGTGGCAATGTTGCGCACGCGGGCGCCCTTGCCTTCCTTGACTGGTTGTGCGGTGTCGTCGGGTGTTGTGGTCATGTCCCCCAGGGTCGCCGGGTCAGGGCCGGCTACGCGTCCGTGCCGACTACTGATGTTGGCCGGGCGCGTACGTACGCAACTGGGTCCGGTCGGCCGCGCCGGTCTTGGCCAGAAGCCTGCTGACGTGGGTTTCGACCGTGCGTACGGACAGGTGCAGCCGTGCTGCGATCTGCGCGTTGCCCAGCCCCTCGGCCACCAGGGCGAGCACCTCGGCCTCCCTGCCGGTGACCCCGGCGGCGCGTAGCCGGGGCGGCACGGTCGTGCCCCTGCTGCGGCGGGACGGCGCACCTGCCTGCCTCAGCAGGTCCCGGCACTGCCGTGCCGGCGCCTCGTCACCGTTGAGCTCGTGCCAGGCCAGGTCGGCGCGCAGCCCGGGTACGGGATCGCCCCATCCCTCGCTCACCGCCGCAGTCCACACCGGCAGCCGCAGCAGTCGATGCCACCACGGATGCTCCTCGAGCGCCGCGTCCCCGCGGGCCAGCACCTGCATCGACTCCTCCGCCCCGCCCTCACGCCCCGCGGCGACGGCGTCGGCATAGAGCAGCGCGCCCCGGTTGACCCGCCGGCGGCCCGCCCGGGCGCGATGGAACACCGCGCGGGCGTCCTGCGGCTCGTGACCGGTCACTTCGCGCAGCAGCAACCACAGCCCCCACCAGTGGGTGGGGGCCGCCGAGGCGTGACCGGCCAGGATCGCGGCGCCGTCATCCGCCTGCGTGGCCGCGCCCGGCAGGTCTCCGGTCACCACTGAGCAGATCGCGCGTACCAGGTCAAGGCCTGCTCGCACCTCCCGCGGCGCGTTGGGCCGGGCTCCGGCCCGGCGCAGCCATCGCTCCGCGCCGTCGCGGTCTCCGGCGCCTGCGCGGGCGGCGGCGACGAACAGCTCGGCGACCGCCTGGACGCTCGTCAGCCGCAGCCGTGCCGACAGCTCGGCACAGCTGCGGGCCACCGGCTCACCCACGCGGGGACCGTGCGCCACCAGCGCCAGATCGGCCACCAGCAGGTCGATCGACGCCAGCTGCCCCAGCAGCCCGGCGGACTCGGCGATCTCGCGGGCCTCGGCCAGCGCGGGCGGGTCCGGCTGGCCACGCTGAACGGCGGCCAGGTGGAAAAGGGCGGACACGCGCAGCGGGGTCAGGCCGCGCTCGGCGGCCACCTGCACCGCCCGCCCGAACGCCACCCGCGCCGCAGCCGCATCACGATGGGCCAGGCAGCGCCCCTGCACCAGCAGCGCCCCCGCCAGAGACTCGCCATCACCTGCGCGCTCGGCCTCACGGACCGCGTCGGCGGCGAGGGAGCCGGCGCGGTGCGGATCCCCCTCCCCGTAGGCGGCGTCGGCCCGCACGATGGCGAAACGCGGATCGTGCGGCCGGCCGGCTCGCTCGGCGTACTCGATCGCCGCCGCCCGGCGTCCGCCCACCACGGAGCCACGGGCCAGCTGCAGGCACAGCTCGACGTACTCGTCCCCGGTCGCGGTGCCGATGGCCTGTTCCCCAGTACGCAACGCCGCTTCCACCTCGCCGGCCAGAGTCAGCAGCCGGACCTGCTCGATGGCCCACGCGGTGCGGATCGCACCGGTGGCCTCCACCCGGGCCAGCAGCGCCCGCGCGCTGCGCAACGCCCCTCGGGCGAGATCGTGGCGGGCCAGACGGAGCAGGATCCGGCCGGCCCGCTCACGCTCTCCCACCGCAGCCAGCAGTTCTGCGGTCCGTACGTCAGCCTCACCAACGCCACCGCCGTCAAGCAGATCCGCGGCGCGCCGTGCTATCGCGGCCCGCTCCGGCGGCAGCAATCCCGCCAGCACCGCCTCCCGGGTGAGCGCGTGCCGCCAGGTCAGCTCATCGGCCTCGGCCCGCAGCAGATGCGCGTGGGTGGCGGCGCGCAGACCCGCCAGCAACACAGCCTCGTCCACTTGCGCCACTGAGGCCACCACGTCCCAGCCCAGGTCGACCCCCACCACCGCGGCCACGTGCAGCAACCGGCGGTGCTCACCGGCCAGGGCCGCCATCCGCTCACCGACGAGCGCCCGCAACGTCGGCGGTACCCCGATGTCGTTCAACGCCTCCCGCGGGGCGGCCAGATCCACGCCCGTCTCGCGCAGCCCCGCCGTCAGCTCCTCCACCAGCAGCGGCAGCCCGTCGCAGCGCTCCACCACGAACGAGGCGGTCGCCGCCGCGAGCGGCACACCGGCCCGATCGCCGGCCAGCTCGGCCACCTGGGCCGCGTCCAACCGAGCCGGGCGCAGCACCCGCACGCCCGGTCGCCGGCCGATCCGCTCGATCTGATCGGCGGCACGCGGCTCCTCACGTGCCGCCCCACAGATCATGATCCGCTGGTCGACCACCTGGTCGACCAGGTATTCCAGGACCGCGAGCGTGTCGAGGTCTGCCCAGTGCAGGTCATCCAGAACCAGCAGGCAGCCGCGTCCTGCGCCGACCACGCGCAGCAGCCGCAGCACGCCCTCCCCCACCACCACGGCGGGATCCACCATCGTGTCGGCCTTCTCGGCATCGCCGGCCGGCCCGAAATCGGGAATGATCCGCCCCAGCGCCGCCCGATACGGCCGCAGCTCGGCGTCCCCCGCGAGCACGGCATCCCGCAACCGCCCGACCAACGCGGTGGCCAGCGCCCGGTACGTGCCTCCCGCCAGCACCGCCCGGCCCGCCAGCACCTCCATGCCCGCCGCCGACGCCCGGGCCGACGCCTCCGCCAGCAACCGCGATTTGCCGATGCCCGCCTCGCCGACGATCATCACGGCCGCACCACGGCCGTCGGCCGAAGCCTCAATGAGCTCCTCGATCACCGCGATGTCCGTGGCCCGACCCACGATCCGCTCCCCTGGCGGCTCCATCAATCCCACCAACTCCATACCCTCCTGCCGCGAGCCCTGGATCACCTGGGTGGACGGCGGACAAAACCGATGCGAGGCACCCGTTCACCGTAAGACGGAAGAGGGCGTAGGGAACCTTCATGTGATCCTGCCGGGTTCGGCGCGCGTAAGCCCGAGGTCCTTCTCGCCCAAGATGCCGAACCTCTGGGTCAAGTCCCTCCGCCCGGGCCGGTACCACCAGCTCCAAGTAACGAGAAAGACCAGATCAGAGCCTCCCGGCAGCCTTGATCAAGACGCGAGGCCATGACGTTCCGCAGCCGTCTGGAATGCCGGTCTCCTCACGGGGCCGATGAACGGTCACGACGCGGGGGAGGGTGTGGCGGGGGCCGGCTGAGTGGTGCCGGTCGGCAGGGCGGAGGGACGCGGGTCAAGGGCGGACTGGGGGGAGGGCGAGGGTGCGGGGCTCCTGGGAGACGGTCGTCGGGCTCTTGGATGCGACCCCATGGTTGTGGGTACCCGCAAACTGCCGTTCCCGTCTCCCGCGTCCCCTCCGCCATGGGTGGAGTCGATCACTTCTCGGGCTGGATGGTCCACGCGTTATCCACAGAGTCGTGTTCGGCTCGTTGGCGATCACCTCCTCCCGCCGATCCTGGGGCCTCGATCCTTCATCGAGCCCAAGGAGGGCGTGCGTGATCACGGCACTCGTCACCGTCACCATCCTCTCGGCGGCCCTCGCGGGAAGCTCCCCGTTTCCCGCGCCCCGCCTCTCCCCGGAAGCCTGCGACGCCTGGGACCGCCTCCTCTCCCTCTTCCCGGCAGCCCCGCCGGACGGCACTCCTCACTGGCTGCCGGAAGAGATCCGCGCCGCGCTGGCCGCCGCCTGCGAGTCACGGCCCCCGTTCTCTCCGGACGCGGGCGGCGGTCGATCGATGTCCTCGCGAGGCTCCTTCCCAGCACCGGACCCAGCCCCAGCCCCAGCCCCGGCCCCGACCTCGGCTCCGGCCCCGGCCCCGGCTCCGTTCGGTGAACGGCCGCCGGGGCTCTCGGGAGCGGGTGCCGGGTGGGCGCCCGGCCCTTCCGATCCGGAACCGGGAGGGCCGGTGGAGCCCTCGGACACCCCGGATGTGTGGACCGGCGCATCCTCCTCAGCGGAACAGAGAGATCTCCCGGCCTCCTCCGGACCGGAATCCTCGCGGGCGGGTATCAAATGGCCGCAGCGCCCCTCTGAGGAGCGGAAAGCGCCCTCCAGCCGAGGGGTGGCGTCCTCTCCAGGGAAGGCCTTCCCCGACGGGCGGGCGGCGCCTTCGCGAGGGAAGGCGGTGTCCTCGCGCGAAGGCGCCTTGGCCCTGCGGGGCCGGATCGCGGCCGCCGCGGCACTCCGCCAGGTCGGCAGGCCATACGTATGGGGCGGTGGTTCGAGCGCGGGCCCGACCGGCGGGGGCTTCGACTGCTCGGGGCTCGCCCTGCACGCCTGGGCCAAGGCGGGGGCCAGGCTCACCCACTACACCGGCACCCAGTTCAGGCAGGGCAGCCGGGTGCCCTTCTCCCGGCTGCGTCCGGGAGATCTCGTCTTCTTCGGCGGAGGCAGCGGAGACCCCACCCACGTGGGCGTCTACGTCAAAGACGGTGTCATGGTCCACGCCCCCAAGACCGGCGACATCGTCAGGACGGCCGACTTCGCCGCCTCGCCCTACTATCTCTCCCGTTATCGAGGCGCCGTTCGCCCCACCCCGCGCTGACTCGCCCTGTCCCGCCGGTCCGCCCCACCTGTCGCCGTCTCGCCCCCGTCCGGCGGCGCCCCGCCCCGCGCGGCTCGGGCCCGTGCCGCCCCGCCGGCGCCCGGCTGCCCCGATGACCTCTCACTCTCGGCTTTCCCGTCGCCCTCGACCTGCCTCGGAGATCACTTGCTTCCCTAACCGAGTGTCGGTTTCCCTCAGGATGCTGGTAATGTAATCACGCGTTGGCCCCCTTAGCTCAGGGGATAGAGCACCGGCCTCCGGAGCCGGGAGCGCAAGTTCGAATCTTGCAGGGGGCACACTCGATCAGCATCGTGAGATGCGCTGGGACCCGCGGAAACGCGGGTCCTTCTGCGTTCCGGGGGTGCCATCCCGTGCCACCGATGATGGCGAGGACGTGCCTTCACGACATGGCACCCGACAATCCGCCGTTTCTCAGGTGCGCCGATGGCCCCTCCTCCAGGCCCGTAGGTCAGGCGGCGCAGGACGATCTCGGCGGGACCGGCCTGCTCGCGCTTGTCGAGCAGGCGAGCGATCAGCACGGTCACGAGCCAGACGGCCACCGCGATGATCAGGCCGGTCACTGTGGGGCTGCCGAAACGGCCGCCCAGGGCGAGTGTGAAGGGTGCCAGGAGGACCAGCCAGGCCACCGACTGGAACAGGTATCCGGACAGGGAACGCTGGCCCAGGGGCGAGAGCGCGCCGACGACGGGGCCGGACCGGGTGACCCGCATGGTGATCAGCCCGAAGACGGCCACGTAACCCGGGCCGGCGAACATGCCGCTGGCGCCGTGGAGCATCAGCATCAGACCAGCGGCCGACTCGTTCACGTGCAGCCATCCGGCACTGACCAGGGCGGCCGGGAGACCTCCGGCGACGGCGACGCCGAGTCCGAGGACGGCGGTCCACCTGAGCAGGGTCTTGTGACGGGCCGGCTCTTCGAGGACGCGGCTGCGGGCGGCCCACATGCCCAGCCAGGCGATGAACTTCAATCCAGCCGAGGGCGTATGGTCGGCGCTCAAGCGCGCTCTGGCCAACCTCGCCCCTCACGACATCGATGAACTCGCCGCACTGGTCGCCACCAGACTCAAGCGAATGCGGTATCGATCCCGCCTGCTGGACGGCTTCATCGCCCAGACCGGCTTCGACCTCGAACCGCCGTAACCCCAGCCCTTCAACCTCAGTAGCAGTACAGCCAGCCAGGCCGAATTGTGGTGACGGATCGAGTGGCCGTGCGCGGCGGCCACCTGCGATAACCCTCTACCTTGCGGCGGGGGCAGCTTCGGGAGCGCCGGGCCGAAACCACAACCACTCACACCGAGTCCTGGCTCGACGACCAATAACGACAAGGCGCGGGAAATATGACAGATCTCTTACGTATACCGATTTGATAGTGACCGGATGGTCGATGACGGTGTGAAATAAATTCATCTGCCCTTCCGGTGAGAGGAGTTCGACACTCGTGAATTCAGTCAATACCAAGGTGCGCAAATGGGGGCGCCGGACAGCGGTCCTTCTCACGGCGGTCTTCGCGCTGGGCGCGGCCATCGCGCCATCCACATCGGCCGCGACCGTTCTGCCTCCGCCGCATCCGCCGATAGGCTCATCTCTGAGCTCCTCCTCTCTCACTTCGCCGCAATTCTGTTCCGACGGTAAACCTCTGTCCAGAAGCCTGACGCCGTTCCTCAGGACCAACAAGGGCATCCCCGCCTACAACTCTGACCGCCCCGACCTGCAGGCGACATTCGAGGTGGCCCCGGTCGGGAGGTCGCCACTGGTCCGCGTCACCGTCCCCTTCTACGGATCGCTCGCCACCTACCAGGTGCCCGAGAACATCCTCACCGAGGGCGAGTACCGGTTCCGTGCGCGGACCGTGGACGACGACGGGGTGTCAACCTGGATGCCTTGGTGCACCTTCACGGTCGCCACGGTGAATGTGCCGAAGCCCGGCGTGCCCGCAGAACTACGAATCTCCGCCTCGCTGTACTCCGGTTCCCAGTTCTGCGGCAACCCAGTGATCTCCACCGTGAACAAACCGACATTCGGAGCGACCGCGACCCCGTTTAGCTACCCTCACAACCCCAACCTGATCGGTAGATTCGAAATCGGCCGTCCCGGCGAAGAACCGTTGGTGGTAGTAGGAAAAATTTACGCGGTTTCCACTCCGCCAGGTGCGTTTGCTACGGCGGGCACGTATCATTTCCGCGTGCGGGCTGAGGAGGGAGACGCGGTGTCGGAATGGTCGCCGTGGTGTGAATTCACCGTCGAGCAGTCATCTCGCTGAATCGTTGATTCTTAATGAAGCCGCGGAGAGCATCCGTCTCGGACCGTCGAGGTTGACGATTTTGCGGGGAGATTTGTACGGACGAGTTCACTCTGGAGCTTCTACCAGGCCGGATTCGGCGAATCCATGGTCTCCTCCTCATGTCCTCATAACCCCTGCAGGGTCGCACCCGAATATGCCCCTTGACCATTATGGCAATTCGGTGGGCCGGGGCTGAGAAGCGAAGTCACGGCCCACCGATCGCCCTTGACCGCACAAGAGCTCAGCCGTCATCAGGCAATCGGAAGGGCTGCGTCCGGACGGCGGTGCGACCCATGTGTGGTGCGTTGACAGGTGTGGTGTGGGTGCGGCGGGCGGCCCGAGTGCGGTCCCGGCAGGGACCGGCCCCAGGCCGCACAGGCCGCCGCGACAGCGCTGAGCGCGCGTACGATCGCTGACTGCGTGTTTGAGTAGTGATCATTTCGTTCGGCGGACTCGTGTGAGGGGGCGTGGTCCGGGCCGATGGGCAAGGTGGCCTCGGGTGATGCGCCGTGCCAGCATGTTGATCACGGCCCAGCGGATCATCGCCTCGCTGATCGATGGCCGGCGCTCATAATCACGGGCCAGCCGCCGATAGGCCATCAGCCAAGCCAGCGCCCGCTCCACCCACCGCCGAGGATGCACCCGAAAGCCGCGCTGACCGGCGGGCTTGGCGAACGATGTGCACCACGATGTTCAGCATCTGCCGCGCCCAGATCACCAACCGTCCGGCGAAGCCCTGATCGGCGAACACCACCCGGCAGCCACCGGTCAGGTACAGCCCCAGCCGCATGGTGGTGGCGCCGGCACGATCTTGCACGCCGGCCGGGCGCACCATCACCGCCAGCAACAGCCCGAGCGTGTCGGTGACCACGAACCGTTTGCGGCCGTTGATCTTCTTGTTCGCGTCGTAGCCGCGGCTGTCGGCTCCGACGGTATCGGCGCCCTTGACGCTTTGGGAGTCCATGACCGCGGCCGACGGCTCGGCCTTATGACCGGCCTCCTTGCGGGCCCGCCGGCGCAGCACGTCCACGATTCTCTGGGTCACCCCTTGGTCTTCCCAGCGTACGAAGTGTCAGTAGACGGTCTGCCAGGGCGGGAAGCCGGCCGGCAGTTGCCGCCAGGAGCAGCCGGTACGCACCACGTACATGATCGTGTCCACGACCTCGCGCCGTGGATGCTTGTCCGGGCCGCCATCCCAGTGCGGGACGGGAAGCAGCGGCTCGATCAGCGCCCACTGCTCATCGGTCAGGTCAGAGGGGTAAAAACCGGTCTCGTGTCGTGCTCCACTCATACCCACCTGGCACAACGGACCAACGATCACCTTTCAAACACCTACTCAGGATCGGCCGCAGGTCGCGGGGCAGAACCTGACCTCGGGGTAGCGTGACGACGGCCCCTCCAGCAGGGGCTGCCGCTGTGATTTCAGGTGCCGGTCGAGGAAGGCGGCCACGTACGTGCGGGTGAGCTCCGCGCCTCGGGCCGCGGGCAGCATGCCGGGGAGAGGTTCGAGGCCGAGGACGTCCGCCACCAGGGGGATGTCGGTGAAGGACTGGTGCTCGGCGCCCGACAGCACGAGCCAGCGCTTCCACCCGGTCAGCAGCTTCCAGTCACGGTCCCAGGAGGTGTCGCGGCCGCCCGGGACATGCTCTCGCGAACCCAGGAACATGAACGGCCGGGAGAGGCCGCTCTTGGGGATACGGGCATAGCCGGTGCCGTCCATGTCGATCCCGGCGCGTATGCGCTGGTCTTTGACCATGGCCGCCACGGCGGCTGCCCCGCCGATCGACTGGCCCACCATCGCGATCCGGGAACGGTCGATCAGTGAGGAATGCTTCCATTCGGAGGTCAGCCGGTCGAGGACGAAGGAGACGTCGGCCGCCCGGCCCTGGACGAGCCTGGCGCCGAAGCCGGGGTCGGTGTTGCTGTCGCAGGCGAGGCATTCGGCGATCCGCCCGTCGGACAGGGTGGTGGCGTGGCTCTCGTGGGTGTGGTCGATTCCGGCCACGACATATCCGCGGCCGGCCAGGTCCTCGGCCAGGGACGTGAGGGTGCTCATCGGTTTGGTGAAGCCGGGGGAGAGCACCACCAGCGGGAATCCGCGCCCCGTGGGATCGGCGTCCTTGACGGCGTTGGTGCGCGTCTTGCTCAGCGTGTCGTACGGCGCGGTCGAGGTCCCGGAGCCTCTCAGGAGGAGTTCCGCCTCCTTGGCCGTCATGTAGGGTGCGCGCTGCCCGTCGCGCCGCTCGGCCGGGTACCACAGGGTGACCTTGAGCTCCCTGGCGTCGGCGTCGAGGTCCCAGGGATCGGGGCGGGAGGTGTCGGTCAGATGCAGGGCGGTGGTGCCGACCGGGTGGGGGCCGGCGGGGGCGGGCAGGGTGACGGGGCCGGGCGTTTTGGCCTGCGGGGCGTCGGCTCTGGGGGGCGCGGGCGCGGAGCAGGCGGACGTGGCGAGGACGGTCATTCCCACGGCGAGGATCAGGAGTCTTCTCATGGGGGGTCCATTCACTTGTGTAGCAAGGCCAGGGCCTTGGCCAGTGCGGGGTCGCGCCCGGCGGCCGCGTCCTTGGGGGTCAGGGGCAGGTGGTGGTCGGGCGGCACGCCGATCTTGTCGATCACCTCGCGATCGGGCCCCAGGTGGTGCTTCTCGGGGAAGCTCAGGAGGGTGTTGTCGCCGAGCAGGTAGGACCCGGCCGGGCCGGAGATGACCCCGGCGGTCCTGGTGCCGGCCAGCTGTCCGATGCGCAGGTCCTTGACCGCGGAGCTGAAGTGCTCGCAGGCCGAGGCGCAGCCGCGGTCGGTGAGCACCACCAGGGGCAGGTGCAGCAATTCGACGGTGTCGTCGGTCGGCATGGCCTGGCAGGTGCCGTTGACGGTGCACTGGTAGGCGGTGTTCTTGCCGTGGGTGAACGCGCTCAGCAGCCGGATCGCCTCGGTGGGGCTGCCGCCGCCGTTGCCGCGCAGGTCGAGTACGACGCCGGACAGTGTCCGGCCCTTTCGCAGCCGGGTGACGGCCTTGAGGACCCGGTTGGCGGAGTCGGGCGCGAACCCGGTCATCCGCACGTAGGCGATGTCGTCGTCCAGCAGCTCCGATCTCACCGCCTGCAGGGAGTCCAGGTCGCGTT
>NZ_JBFAAE010000010.1:0-210145 GCF_040639575.1 Streptosporangium sp. NPDC023825
GGTTGGGCTCGGTGGCGTCGATCTTCATTTCGTTCTCGGCGGTGATCATGTCGAACTCGCGGTTCGCGATCGTGGTGTACTGCGAGTCACCGAGCCTGCTCGTCGAGATCGCGGCGCCGAAGTATCGCCCGCTCTGCTGGGCCGCCGCGCCCAGCGTGGACGCGGCCGCACTGGTGGAGGCGGCGCCGGCGGAGACCTGACCGGTCACCGCCGTGAGCGTGCCGAGCACGAGGGTGCCGAGGGCGCCGGCGACCAGGGCCCGGCGAAGGCCGCCGAGGGGTCGCCGGGTGCCGGGCGGGGGTATGGCGTTTGTGCCCATGTCTGAGACTCCATAACTGCGTCACGGGAAAGCGGGAACGTGGGGGACACCCCCGCGAACTCGACGCCGCGCCCATTTCGGGGGAGGCACACCGTCGGGGCGTCGCAGGCGACAGCCCTGCTGCGCACCACCGACCCGGCCGTGGGGGGACGCCTTGGGGACTCAGTGTGGAAACCTTCCCGAAATACGTCAAGGTCGCCCAGAAACTTTCGGTTGTCCGGCTCGGGGGTACAGAACCAGCACATGTCACAACCTTTGTCCCTGCCTCCTGAAACCTTGCGGGATCATCGTGCAGGGGCCGGCCAGGACCGATGTAACTTTCAGCACCATGGCCCTCGCCGGTCAGAGGCGGGGCCCCGATGGCACCGGCCGGGCCGTGCTCGGCCGAACGCACCCCGGCGTCCCGGGCACAGGGGCCCGGACGGCACCTGCGGCCTCGCGACGGGTCAGGACGAGTGGCGCCTCAGGAGCAGCAGGTTGAGGAGGGGCGGGTCGGAGGGACGGGTCAGGAGGGGCGGGTGCCGGCGAGCAGCCGTTCGCAGGAGTCGAGCAGGCGCTGCCGCAGCGGCCTCGCCCGCTCGGCGAACCCCCGCTGCTCGGCGGCGTACTCGGCCCGCCCCTCGGGCGTCTCAATTCGGATCGCCCGTTGACCGAGCGAGCTCAGGTCGTACGGGCTGGCTCGCATGTCCACCGCGCGGATGTCTCGGGCCAGCGTGAAGCAGTCGGCGACCAGCTCACCGCTCACCAGCGGTGACAGCTTGTACGCCCACTTGTACAGGTCCATGTTGGCGTGCAGGCAACCCGGCTGCTCCAGTTCCGGCTGCCGCTCCCGAGTCGGTTGCAGCACGTTGAGCGGGCGCGCCTCGGGGGTGAAGAAGCGGAACGCGTCGAAATGGCCGCACCGCACACCCCTCTGCTCCACCACCTCCGCGATCTCCTCCCCGCTGAGCCGCAGCGGCCAGGAGCCGTGCCGCACCTCCGTGGTCCGGTAGACCATCGCCCACTCGTGCAGGCCGAAGCAGCCGAAATATCCCGGCCGTGCCGCGGTGGCGGCCAGCAACCGCATGATCCACTCGATGGAGGACCCGCGCCTGTCCACCAGCGCCGCGGTGTCGAGAGTCGCCCCCTCCGGAGTGTCGAGGTAGTCGCGGCCGAAGTCGCGCGCCCCCTTCAAGGTCACCCCGGCGCCCGGATGCCACTTCCGCAGCCGCGCCGGCCGGTGCCCGTAGTAGGTGAACAGGAAGTCCTCGATGGGATGGGCCTCGCCCCGCGCCCTGCGCGCCAGGTGCGGCTCCGCCCACACCTCGACCCGGCGCCGGTGGGCCTCCGCCCGCGCCCGCCACTCCTCCGGTTCCAGAACCTCCACCGCTGAATGGTACGCGCGGGCCGGCGGTGCCCGGCGGGCGGCCCGTACGCCCGCTCCCGGAGGGCCGCCTCGGCCCCGCCGCCCTCGGAGAAGGTCGTCACCGGACGAGGGAAGGCCGGCGCCAGGTGGGAAAAGGGCGTCGCCGGGTGCGAGAAGGCCGCCGCCGGGCGGGAAGGGCGGGGGAGCCCGGGCGGGAAGGGCGGGGGAGCCGCGCGGCATGTCGAGAACCCGGCGACGGCTCCGACTCCCGGGCGACAGCGCGCCCCGAGGCTCCCGCACGGTGGAGAAGGCCGGCTGGAAGACCCGGGTGATCTCCGAGAACGTCGTCGAGGAGCTGACCGCGCTCAAGGAGTCCGGTGTCACGCTGCTGCTGTTCGGCGGATCCGTGCTGGCCTCCCACCTCACCGAGCACGGCGTGATCGACGAGTACCGGGTCTTCGTCCACCCCGTGATCCTGGGCGGCGGCAAGCCGCTCTTCCAGGAGCAGGACCACCGGGTCGGTCTCGAACTCGTCGAGTCGCGGACGTTCGATTCCCGGGTCGTGCTGCTCAGGCACCGGCGCGCGGACGCGCGGGGGTGACCGCCACCCGACACGGACGTGCGGGGGTGGTCGCCACCCGGCGCGGACGCTCGGCCGGCGATCCGGCCATCTGCTGATTGAAGGTGACCATCCAGCTGTCAGGGTCGACAGCGTCGGCCATGGCCATCACGCGATCTTCAGGTGTCTTCACGAACTCCGAATGATCACGTGGTGACCGTCGCCATGCGACTTCCACCAGCAAGATCGCGAAGCGTCACCGGAGTACTAGTCCACGTCGACGTGGTCGAGGAACCGCAGGAGGTGCGAGAGCACCCGGATGCAGGCGGCGATCTCGGTGTCGCTCAGCTCGCCACCGGCCTGGCGTAGCACCGCGCGCTCGCGGTCGATCACGGCGGCGATGGCGGCCCGGCCCTCCTCGGTCAGCCGGATGAGCGAGGATCTCTTGTGCGCCGGGTTGGGGGCGAACTCAACCAGGTTCCGCGCGGCGGCGTCGTTGATCATGCGCTGCACGAACTGGCGGCTCAGTGCCTGGGCCCGGCCCATCTGGGGGACGGTCATGGGCCCGTGCTCACAGAGCATGTTGAGCACAGCCCGTACTCCGACGGACAACCCCGCGATGGGCGCGTCCTGCTCCACCTTGCGCTGGGCGCGCCGGTACAACGGCCCCACCAGGTCGAACACCTCGGCGAGCCGGTCGGCGGGTTCGTTGGGCGCCGGGTTGCGAGCTTTTTCGTTCACCCCACCATGATGACACCTGAGTTGTCATCTTTGGTCGATAATGACACCCTGGTTGTCATGAATGACCCGTTCTGGCTCGACACCGGCACTGGCCGGCCCCTCGTCCTGCTGCACGGCGGCTTCCTGGACCACGGCATGTGGGACGAGCAGATTCCGTTCCTCTCCTCCCGGTACCGCGTCATCGCTCCCGACGCCCGTGGTCACGGCCGGTCCGCCAACGCCACCGAGCCGTTCCGGCCCACCGACGACCTCGCCGCCCTGCTGCGTCACCTCGGCGTCGGCCCCGCGATCCTGGTGGGGGTCTCCATGGGAGCGAGTGTCGCGGTCGACACAGCCCTTGAGCACCCGGAACTGGTCAGCGCCGTGGTCGTCAGCGGGGCCGGGACCAGCGAGCCGTACTTCACCGACCCCTGGACCGTCCAGACCATGACCGCGTGGCACGCGGCGATGGCCGTCGGCGACCTGGACGCCTCGGTGGAGGCGTTCACGCTCTTCGCCGCAGGCCCGTACCGCACCCTCGACGATCTCGCCCCGGGGGTCGTCGCCCACCTGCGCCGGATGACCAGGAACACCATGTCCAAACACACCGCCGGCGAACCCAACCCGCTCGTCCAGGTACGCAACACCTGGGAGCGCGTCGCCAAGATCGATGTCCCCCTCCTGGCGATCAACGGCTCCGTCGACTCGCCCGACCACATCGGCATGGCCGAACGCCTCGCCCGCACCGTCGCCAACGGCCGGGCGGTCCGGGTCGACGGGACCGCCCACTACCCCAACATGGAGCGCCCGGACGTCTTCAACGAGATCCTCGAAGGCTTCCTGCGCGCCCTGTGACCCCACGGGCCGGTGGCCGGCTTGTGCGGGGAGAGCTCGGCCCCTGATTCGCAGGTCAGGGGCCGCTTCGGGAATGAGGGGAAGCCCGAAAACTGATCCCCTGGTCAGGGACGCGTACCAGGTCGACTCGCCGTGGATCGAGCGGCTCCAGATGTCACGGTTCCAGCCGGTCACCGCCCGCGTCGGTCTCGCTCCGCTCCCGCCCGACCGGGACGTCTTCTCCACCCGGGACGTCCCCGCGGACGTCCAGGACGTCCAGGACGTCTTGGCCGTCCGCGGGGACGTCTTGCCGGACGTCCAGGACGTCCAGGACGTCTTGGCCGTCCGCGGGGACGTCTTGCCGGACGTCCGGGACGTCCTGGTCGCGCTGCTGGACTCGACCGGCCAGGCGTGCGGCCTGGCGATGGTCCGCGGCTCGGTGCGATCCTTGCCCCGGAACACCCCTGGACCGATTCCCGGTGGGCGGCTCACTCCGGCGCCCGCCGGGAACCGGCCCCTGTCCCGTGCGGCGTGCCGGGAATCTCCGCCGGAACGCCGGCGAGGCGTACGGTGACCGTGTTCGAGCCGCCACCCCGGCCCGCCAGGCGCCCGAAGGTGAGCGTGAGACCCGCGCCGGTCGTGGCGCCCGCCAGGAGGGGATGCCCGCGGAGCACCTCGGTCACCGGCCGGTTCCAGGTCACGGTCAGCTCGTCCAGGTCGCGCCGGGGGTCCGACACGGTCAGCGTGGCCGTACCGTCGCCGCCCTCCCTGACGAGGACCGCGCACGGGGCGGAGGCGGCGAGGTCCCCGGCGGCCCCGTCGTTCCAGAAGTTGACGGCGGTGATCCCGAGTGACGGGACCCGGACACCCTGCCGGCGGGCGGTGTTGGCGAGCACGCGCGCCCAGTCGGGGTCGGCGGCGCGGGCCCGGGTCTCCGCCAGGCTCGCGCCCGGCAGGAGGAGATACACGTAGCCCGCCGATACGGGGTCGACACCGTGGTCGAGCCAGAGGGTCGCGTAACTCCGGGTCACCCGGTCCCGTCCGCCGGCGCGTTCCTCGCGCAGCGTGCGCAGGCGGGTGCCGCAGGGCAGGACGTAGCCGCCGTGTCCCTCCAGGTGCGCCCACCCCTTCCCGTCGTCCACGGTGAGAGGCGCGTCGGTCCTGCGGTTGTCCACGATGGTCTCGACGGGTACGCCGTCCTCGGCGGTGATCCCGGCACCGAGGCAGACGATCGCGTCGTCGAGGAAGAACCACGATTTGAAGGCGTCCAGGGTGCTCTCGAAGCCGTTCAGGTGCTGGCCGACCGTCGCGTACACGCCGTCGGTGGCGCCCCCCACCCAGCGGCCCGGCGGGCAGGTGCCGCCCCACGCCTCGCCGGCGCCGTCGGCCGGCCGGCGGGTGGAGACGGTCGTGCCCGGCAGGCGGCAGGGGTCGACGGTGGCCCAGAAGGAGTCGGAGTACTGGTCGCCGTGGCCGTCGGCCCACCAGTAGAGCATCCCCGAGCCGGTGTGCCAGCCGCGGAGGTTCTCGCCGTTGCCGTGCTCGTAGTGGCCGACGCGGTGGGAGGCCATGCTGAGGCCCGCGCACCAGCCAGGGCCGCCCTGTGCACCGCGAGCCGGGCCGGTGCGCGGGGCGCGGTGCACGGCGCGGGCGCTCATCGCCAGCAGCCGGTGCCCGGTGGGTTCCTCGGCCGCGGGGACGGCGTCGTCGTCCAGGATCGCGGCGAGGCGCGCGTGGAATCCCAGGTCGTCGTCCTCGGCCGCGTCGAGCATGGGCCGGTGGGTGTCCCGCAGCGCCCACCCCTTGACCATGCCCTGCCAGCGGGACCGCTCGGCGGCGGAGGCCGTCTCCCCCAGCAGCAGGATCGCGGAGGCGATCGCGCGCCCCCTGTCGTGGTCGCCGTACGGCCGCCTGCCGATCGCCCGGCCGCTGACCAGGTCCATGCAGAAGCCGTCGTGGACGACCGGTGTGAACGTCCTCTCGACGCTGTCGAGGACGACCTGCCTGTTCGGGTCGACGACCTCCCACGGCGAGCCGCGCAACACCGCGAACAGCGTCGCGAGGCCGGACAGCAGCGACGCTCCGTACGTGCCCTGGTAGGGGACGGTCGTGTGCTGGACGAAGGAGCCGTCCCGGTAGAACCCGTCGCCCTCGGAGACATAGGGGAAGACCGGGGAGAGCGCGGAGACGGCCAGCGCGGCCTTCGCCGGGTCGGAGCCGAGGACGGCCCGCAGCAGCGTCACCACGCACAGGTCCACCCGGTTGGCCCCGGTGCTGGTCCCGCTGTAGTCGTCCAGGCGGCATTCGGGGACGAAGTGGTCCACCGCCTCCCGCAGTGCCCCGCTCTGCGGGCCCGTCAGGTGCGGGCCGATCAGCAGGGCCGCGTCGAGGAGGTTCCTGGGGGTGCCGATCTGCCAGTGCCACCAGTTGCCGGCCTGGTCGGCGCCCGCGGCGTACACCCGCCGCCGGTAGTGGTCGATGCCGCCCGCGACGGCCGCGGCCAGGTTCGCGTCGCCGGTCAGGCCGGTCCCCGGCAGGGCGTACGCGCGGGCCATGGTCCGCAGCCGGGCCGGGGTGGCGCCGAGCGAGGGGAACGCCAGGTCGGGCCAGAGCGACGCGCCGGCCGGCGCCATGGCGTCCCGGTACTTCGCCGCCCTCCTCCCCAGCATCGCCAGCCGGGTCCGGTACGGCTCGGCCGTCGCGTCGAACCCCGACCCCGCCGTCACGTCCCGCCACCGGTGGCGCAGCGGGGCGAGGGGGTCGGCCGATGCGCGCGGCGTGGTGACCGGGTGCGTGGTCCCGGTGTTCGCGGTCTCCTGATGCGCGGTCCCCGGGTGCGCGGCATACGCCGGGATCAACGCCCCGGCCGCGGCGACACCACCGAGCTGAAGAAACGATCTCCGGGAATGTCGGTTCACGCCTAGATTGTCAGGCGGAAATCCCCCTCACTGCGGATACCACGCCGTACGGCCCCCGCGTGGCCGGCCCGCTGTGACGGTCAGGGGCCGGTCACGCGGGGGCCGTCGCCGGGGATCAGAGATCCACGTCGCGGGAGGCGACCACGCGGACCCCCTCGGGTTCGTGACCCGCCGGGGTGACCACGACCCGCCTTCCCGCGTCCTCGTAACCGTGGTCGGTCAGCCACAGCAGGGTGTACGGGTCGAGTTGGCTGAAGTCGACCGGAGAGGCGGGCGAGAAGATGTCGTCACCGGACGAGACGCCGACGATGTCGCCTTCGACGATCGACAGGGTGTACGCGGTCATGGCAGCCTCCGGGCCGTGGTCGTCCTCGGAGAGGTCCATACCCCCGGGGACGGCCGCACTCCCCTGACCTGGCGATACCCGCAGGCGCTCGCCGATGCCCGGCCCCACCCGGCCCGGCCGCCGGAATTATCAAAAGGGTCCGTTCACCCGGGAGCGGGGAGCCGCGCGGGCTCCCGTCCGTCCTCGCCGGGGGGCGCCGACCTCCTCCCCCGGAATCCGGCGCCGGCACCGCCTGCGCCAAAAGTCATTGTGCCGGCGGCAACGTCTTCCTAATCTCGGGTACATGGCTCAGGGCGGCGTGCCGGACGGGCGACGCATTCATGAGATCGACGCGGTGCGCGGATTCGCCCTCGCGGGCATCCTGGTCGTGAACATCGAGTTCTTCGGCGATCCCGGGCTGCTGGGGGCGATGAGCGGCGGGATCGGGGGCGGGGACCACGGGCCGGTGCAGTTCGTCGTGCAGGCCCTGTTCGAGTTCAAGTTCTACGTCGTCTTCTCCTTCCTCTTCGGTTACTCCTTCACCCTGCAGATGCGCTCGGCGGAACGCGCCGGGGCGAGTGTCCGGGCCAGGACCCTCAGGAGATGCCTCGGCCTGTTCGTGATCGGCGTGCTGCACGGGCTGCTGCTGTGGGTTGGCGACATCCTCACCCTGTACGCCGCGCTGGGGCTGGTGCTGCTGGCGGCACGGAACATCGGCGCGCGGGCGGCCACGATCGGCGCGACCGTGCTCATCTCGTTGATGTCCGCCCTCACCCTGCTCCTGGCCGGTCTGATCGCCCTCGTCCCCGAGGCGTCCACCACGGGCACGGACACCGGGAGTGCCGCGGAGGCCGCGCGGATCCTCGCCGCCACCACCGGCGGCCCTCTCGACTATCTGGGCCTGCACCTGACGCAGTACCCGCGGATAGCGATCATGATCTGGCTGCTGCAGGGGCCGACGGCGATGGCCCTGTTCCTGCTCGGCCTGGCGGCCGGCAAGGCGCGGCTGTTCGACGAGCCGGACCGGTGGGCCCACCTGCTTGGAAGGGTTCAGTGGATCGGCTTCGGCCTCGGCCTGCCCGCGGGAGTGTTCTACGCGGCGACCTCCGGTCAGGGCGACGCGACGGAGCTGGTGGCGGTGGCGCTCACCCTCGCGACCTCGGTGTTTCTCAGCGCCGCCTACGTGGCCACCCTGCTCCGCCTGATCAGGCGATCTCCCTCGGTGGCGGGCGTGCTCGCTCCCGCCGGCCGGATGGCGGCGTCCAACTACGTCGGCCAGTCCGTGCTGCTCTGCCTGGTGTTCACCGGTTACGGCCTGGGCCTGATGGGCCGGATCCCGCCCCTCGGGGTAATGGGCGTCGCCGTCGTGGTCTACGCGGTGCTGCTCGCACTGAGCGCGTGGTGGCTGCGCGGCCACCGTTACGGTCCCGTGGAGTACGGTCTGCGCCGCCTGACGAACTGGAGATGACGACTGAGCGGGTCATCCGGTGCGCGGCCCGGTCTTGTTCACGGGGAGCGTTCACGGGGAGCGTTCACGGGGAGCGGCCCGGCGATGCGGGGAAGGGCGCGGTGAGGCCGTACCGGCCGGCGGCTGCCTGTAACACGCATCACACGAAAATATGACGAAAGCCGCATAGGGTGTGTAGCGGACAAATCTTCCTTATGACGGGCTTCCCCCAAGGTGACGGGCTTCCCCCAAGGCGCGTACGGCCGGTCGCGAAGAGCGGCTCGTCCCCGGCGGAGGCGAACCCCTCTCCGGCGCCGCCCGGAGGCCCCGCCCTCCCCGTTCCCCCCTCCGGCGCGCCCGCCGGCCGACCGGAAAGTCATTCGATGAACCAGGACGGCCCCAGCCCGCACACCGACTTCGAGATCGACCTCACCCTTGAGGAGACTCGCCGCCGCGCCGCGGTCATAGCGGCGCTGGGGCCGGACTGGGACCCGGTGGCGGTGATGCGGGACGAGGAGGAGGCGTACGACCTCCTCTACTCCGGTCTCGACGAGCGGCAGCGGGAGACCTACGACATGCTCGTGGCCGCCGGCGTGCTCCCCCGGAGGAGGCCCGGCCGTGCTGCCACTTGATCCACACGCCGACCTCGGACGCAGGGCGTGGGTGCCCTGTCCCGCCTGCCGGGATCACCGCGACTGCGGCGACTGCCTCGGCGGGCGCAACTGCCGGGAGCACTGGCGCTATCTCCTGGGCACCACCGGGAGCCTGCTGCATCTGCAGTGCCCGGGATGCGCCCACCTGTGGAACCACGAGACGGGCTTCGGCGCGGGCGGCGGGACCACGCCCCGCCGACTTCCCTGAGGCGCCGACCGGACGGGGCCGGGCAGGGCCGGGCGGGGATCACGTCGGACGCCCCTTGGACGGCGGCCTATCCGTTCGTCCTCGTCCCGGGCGATCGCGTGCCCGCGCGCCCCCGGAAAAGCGGGGGTTCCAATTACCCGAACGCGGGCCGGGAGCCGAACGGCCAAACAGAGGAAACGCATACATATCAAGTTGCTATGACGGCTTGCGCCAATCCGGAGTGGGAAACGGTATCGCGATCTTCCTGTGCGCGACGAGAGCGCGGGCGACCGCCGGAAAACCGAACAGGAGGCGAACGACCGGGCCGCATCAGGGAAATGGCAGTTCAACAAGAAACGTGAAGGATCATCCGAAACCTCGGGACGGCCGTACCTCTCTAGAGAACCGGTGGCACGGTCCACTCGCAGGATGGCAGCAGGTAGGCGAATTACCAGTTTCGGACGGGCCATATATCTACTTAGGTGTTATTTATAATCCAATAACCATAAGTGGCAATTACTGAGCCCTTTACCTTCCAAATAGATCACGGTCAGTCTAATATTTGGACCTATGTCATGGCGTGCATCAGATTTCCCAGATGGACAGGCTGGGTCCTCTGGCCGTGGCAGTGGTTCCTCTAGGCACGATTCCGAACACGCATCCGACTGGCATCCCGAACGCCTCCTGTCATTCGATTGGCGGAAGGTCATTCTGTTCACGGCTGTATTAGCGATCATCGCCGTGGCCGTGTTCTGGCTCGCGACCAGAGCGCCCTCCGGTTCGTCCCTGGCGGCGAACCCCACCCCCGACCCTTCGGATACCGGCTGGGAGAAGGCTCCTTCCTCGCCCTCGCCGACGCCGTCCCCCGCCCGCTCCACTCCCAGATCGACCCCGAAACCCACCGGAAGCGGCACGGTCAAGTCCCCCCGCCCCGAGGCCGCCCCCACGAAGCGGCCGCGGACCGAGACCAGGACCACCCCGCCGCCCGCCGACCCGCCGGCCGGATCCAGCTCGCCCCAGCTCACCGCCAAGGAGGCGTACGGCATCCACGGCCGCTACCAGCGGGGGTTGTCGGTGGCCCAGGCCAGGAAGGACCGGGCGGCCATAGCGAAGCTGGAGCACGGGCTCGCGCTGGAGATGACGAGGGCGGGTTTCAAGACCGCCGAGATGCAGGGAACCTCGCTCGCGACGGGGATATGGCCCAACCCCCAGGTGTGGATCCCGCGTCACGTGGAGGGCACCGCCGACTGGTTCGTGGCGGTCTCGTACGAGCCCGGCGTCGCGCGGATCGTCGACGTGATGAGCTCGGCGCCCGGCGGCTGGCGGCTCGTCGCCTCGGCCGCCGACACGCGCGCCACCCCGGCGCGGTTCCCCAAGATAGCGACCGACGGCGAGGGGTACGCGACGAGCCTCCCGGAGAACGCCACCGGGCTGAGCTCGACCCCCAGGCAGATCGCCCGCGCGCATCTGGCGAGCCTGGAGAACGCCGAGGTCGACCCGCGGTTCGACGAGGGGCCGTGGACCAGCGAGGCCGCGCTGTTCTGGCAGCAGGAACGCGGCCGGCTGGAGCAGGCCGACTGGAAGATAACGCTGTCGTACCGGCTTGAGGGACCGGTACGCGCGCTCAGGACCAGTGACGGGGGCGCTCTGGTCTGGTACGGAGCCCGATCCACCGAGCTCCGCGAGGCGGTGCGGGAAGGGGCGAAGGTCAAGCTGAAGGGCTCGGCCGCCGTCCGCACCCGCAACAAGGCCTTCGCCCACTCGGTGAGCGCCACATACGGCCGCATGTATGTGACACATGTCCCCCCCGCCGGCTCGAACGAGCCCGCTCGCGTGCTGGGCGAGTGGAGCGACGTCCTGGAGAGCCACGGCGACTGACGTTTTCACCGGAAGAAAAGGAACATTCTAATGACACCCTCACGTAAGCCATCGCGCGCGACGGTGATCACTGCGAGTGTCGCGATCGGTGTCTTCGGCGCCGGCGCCGGGCTGGGAACCGTCATCGCCATGCGCCCCGATCCGGGCGAAGGGCAGGTGATGCGGCTGGCCGCGGGCACGTACCTCCTCGACGACCAGGCGGGAGCCTGGACGTCGAGCGCGGCGCCCGGCGGCGACCAGCCGCTCCCGCTCTCCGGCGCCGACGCGGGCAGCACGATCGCGGACGGCGCCAAACCGGCCGCCGCCGCCGGGGACCAGCGGGTCTGCCTGACCGCCACCACCGACGGGCACGCGCTCGGAGGCACCGCGGAGGGCTGTGTCGCCCTCCCCGTCCTGGGTGTGGCCGCCGCCGCGGCGGCGCCCCTTCAGCGGCCGGGAAACCCCAAGAGCACGCCGACCCCGCCTTCGGCTCCCAAGACGACCGCGCCGACGAAACCCGCGACGCCCAAGAAGGCCGACCCGCCTCCCAAACCTGATCCGGCACCGGTGCAGCCCGCCCCCGACCCCGGGCCGGCGCAACCCCCCGCTCAACCGCCTCCGGCGAACAACCAGCCCGTCCAGCCGCCCGCTCCACCGCCTCCGACCCCGACGAAGAAGATCAGCGGCAACATCTCGGAGAGCGAGAACGAGAGCGGCAGCGTCATCCAGCGCCCCGCGGAGAAGAAGGTCGAGATCGTCTCGCCGCCCAAGCCGGCTCCCGAGTCCGGCGGGACGAGGTCCTCGGGCCCCTCGCGGCCGTCGCAGCCCGACGGGGGGAACGGGCGCTCGCAACCCCCGGCGACCAACGGCGACAGGCAGCAGCAGCCCCGGCCGACCGGAGAAAACAGCCGGCGGCCCCAGCCCACCGGCGGTCTCAAGCCCTCGCAGCCCCAGCCCACCGGCGGGAACAGGCAGCAGCCCCAGCCCAGCGGCGACGTCAGGCCCCCGCAGCCCGGGGACGACGCCAGGAACCCCCGGCCGACGGGCACCCTGAAGCCGGCGGTCCAGTCGGGCTCCGGCCGGCCGCTCGTGCCCTCGGGCGAGGTCACCCTCCCCACGGCGCCTCCCGAGACCAGGCCGACCGGCGACGCGCCCTCGGCGCCGCCGGTCTCGGTGGCACCGACCGCGCGCGGCGGCCAGGGTCCGGCCCAGCCGCCCGGTGGCCAGAAGCGCTCGCAGGCGCCCAGCCCGTCGCGGGGACTTCCCTCGGCCGGGCCGTCCCGGCCCGCACAGCCGCAGCCGTCCCCCGGCCCCGGTGAGAACGCGTCGCAGGGCCCCGACGGGACCGTGCTCATGCCGGCCGACCCGCGGCTTCCCGGCGGCGGCCCGGACGGCGGCGTCTCGCTGCCGGTCTTCGAGAACCCCGAGCTGCTGCGGCGCGCCTACGAGGCCCTCGGGCTGGACAGGGGCATGCGCTACACGGACGAGAACGGCGTGTGGGACCTCAACATCGCCCCGCCGGGCACCCCACCGTGCCGCAACTACACCACCGAGGAGATCCAGGCGCTCAGCGCGTCCCAGGGTCCGAGCCCGTCCTCGGGCGCCCAGGCGATGATCCCCCGCGACTCGTGCCTGTGGCCCGCCTTCATCCGCTGGCTCTACGCGGAGCCCGAGCCCGGCCAGATCAGCAACTGGACCAAGTTCACCGGGCTGCCCCAGCGGAACCTGGAGCTCGTGGTGACCGATCCCCCTCCCGTCCCGCTTCCCAGCCCGATCCCCAGCGAGAGCGTCGTGCCGCAGCCTGACCAGGGACAGCCCGACCAGGGACAGCCCGACCAGCGGCAGGGCGTCCCCGGCGAGGAGGAGCCCTGGCAGCCGGACACGGGCGGGCTGGTCCCCGCCCAGCCGGGACCCGAGGACGCCGTGGCCCCCAGAGATTCCGGAGACGGCGGAGAGGACGTCCCCGAGCGATGGCAGGGTGAGAACACCGCTCCCTTCCAGTCCGACCAGGGCCGGCCCGACCAAGGCCAGGTCGAGCCGGACCCGGTCGAGTACGACGGCCGATGAGCACACCCACCGGAACCGGGCGTCTCACGCCCGGCCCCGGCCAGGGGGCGGCCTGGGTGCGCGAGCACGGCGCGCACCTGATGGACTACGCCGCCTCCCACTTCGAATCCGGCCGGGCGCGCGCGGCGGTCGTCTCCGCGCTGGCGGCCGGCCGGGTGGAGGCCGCTCCCGGGGACGTCACGGTCCGGGGGCGGCTGCTGGCCGCACTGCGACGTGACTGCCGCACCTCTCCGGGGTACCGGGAGCGGTACGTGCCGGGTTCGGGGCCCGGCATGCCCGACGTCTCGCTGATCGAGCGGGTGTGGACGATCGTCGACCCCCTGGGCACGGAGACGCTCAGGCTGACGTACCGCCACGCGCTCGGCATGGAGGATCTCTCCCATGTGCTGGCGATGCCCGTCGACGAGGTCGGCAGGCTCGCCACCCGCACCCAGGACCTGATCGAGACCCTGGTGAGCGGGCTGGACGCGCTCGCCCACGGGCGGCGTACCTGCCCGGAGCTCGCCCCGCTTGTGGAGACCGTCTTTCCCGGTGTCCTCCCCGAGGGCCCGGCCGGCGGGCGGGCGGCGTCCCCTCCCGACGATCCGGAGGGCGCCCAGGCGCTCCTGCTCTCCCACATGATCAGGTGTTCCGTGTGCACGCGGCCGATCAACATCCGCTACACGGTGCCGCAGATGATCTCCCATCCCCCGGTCGCGCCGCTCTCCGCGGAGGAGCGGCGGCGGCTCACGGACGCGCTGCCTGCCGAGGTCGCCGCCGAGGCGACCCCCGAGGGGGTCCCGCCCGCGCGTCCGGCCCGTGACGGGTCTCCCCTCCTGTCCGCTCCTCCGGGCGGGGGGCGGTCCCCGGTCCTCCCCGCGCCCCCGCCAGGGGGCCGGACCCCCACCTCGCCCGGGCGCCGGTCCATCGCCCCACCCGGGCACCGGTCTCCCGCCTCGCCCGCCGCCCCGGCCGGGGGCGGCGTCCCGGCACCGTCGGCCGCGGCGTCGCCCGCACCCGCACCCGCACCCGCACCCACGCCCACGCCCACGCCCAGGGTCCGCATGCCTCCCTACCCGCCGGTGGCGTCGAAGCCCGCCGCGAAGCCGCCGGCCGTGACGCCGTCGAGTACGGCGCCGGGTGCGGCATCACCGGTCACGGCACCGGGAGGCGGGCCCGCGACGGGTCCCTCCGATCCCGCCAGCCCCTCCGGACTGCCCCCGCTGCCCGCCCTGCCGCCTCGCAGGACCCGGCCGGCCCGCCCGCCGTCCGCGCCACCCGTGCCCGGGCACGACACCCCGCTCTACGACGCCCTGCTCACCCAGGCGTGGGCGCGCGAGGTCCTCGCCCAGAGCGAGGAGCTCACCGGCACCATCCCCAGGCAGGCGCCGCCCGCTCCCGAACCCGTCGTCAAGCCCGAGCCCGTCGTCATCGCCGGGCAGGCCTCCGTCGAGATGCGCGACACCGCGACACGCGAGACCGGCGTACGAGACGCCGTGACACGCGAGATGGGGGTGCGCAAGCGCGAGACCGGGGTGCGCGACGACGCCCAGGTTCCCGCGCTGCGCTTCCACACCGAACCCGACGACCGCCCCGACGAGGAGCGGATCGAGATGGGGATCCGCGTGCTGGAGGCGCTCAGCTGGGCGGGCGCCCGGATCAGGAACACCACGATCAAGCTCGTCATCATCGTCGTGGCGGGCGCGGCGGGCACCCTGACCGGGATGAACCTGCTCGGCCCCGCGATCGAGTCCGAGGAGCCCGCGAGCTCGCTGCAGGCGTCCACCAGCCAGGCCACCCGGTCTCCGCCTCCCACGGCCGGCGCGCCGGCGCGGCAGGACGGGCTCGCCTCGCGCCTGCGGGTCCCGCCCGTGGTGACGCTGGACGAGTTCGGCCTGGGAAGCATGGTCCTCACCATCTCGGGAGAGCCGCTGAAATGGCGGATATCGGCTCCCGGCCTGGCGGTGACCCCCTCCGGCGGCACGCTGCGGGAAGGGGTCACGCAGGTGATCAACCTGCGCGCCCACCGGGTCCGCAACTGGTGCGGCGCCCCCGCCTCGGTCACCGCCCCGATGACCGTTCACGGCCTCGACGACTCGATCAGCACGACTGTGCGCTGGCGGACCTGCTGACCTTCCATCCCCCCAAGATCGCTTTTCGAGAAAGGACCAGGGCAATGACGGATACCTCTCCCCACATCCAGACATCGCCGTCCACCCCGCCCGAGCAGTTCCACGAAACGGTCCCGCTCACCGCGGAACACCTGCTCACCAACCGCCGCCCCGAGCCCGCAGGAGGATGGCGCCGTCTGGTCTGGCAGCTCTCCGGCAAGCGCATCATCCCCGCGGAGTCGGCGGCGGAACTGGAACGGCGCACGCTGATGGCGCAGGCCCAGACCCCCGTCGCGAGCGGTCACCACCGGATCGCGGTCATGAGCCTCAAGGGCGGGGTCGGCAAGACCACGACGACCGTCGCCCTCGGCAACACGCTGGCCTCCCTGCGCGGCGACCGGGTGATCGCGATCGACGCCAACCCCGACCGCGGGACCCTCGGCATCAAGGTGAAGTCCGAGACGGCCGCGACCATCCGCACCATGCTGGCCGAGGCCCCCCACATCCTGCGCTACGCCGACGCCCGTGCCTTCACCTCCCAGTCGCCGGCCCGGCTGGAGGTCCTCGCCTCCGACACCGACCCGGCCGTGAGCGAGGCGTTCAACGCCGAGGACTACCGCACGGTCGCCGGGCTCATCGAGCGCTACTACTCCATCTGCATCACCGACTGCGGGACCGGCCTGCTCCACGGGGCCATGGGCGCGACGCTCGAACTGGCCGACCAGATCGTGCTGGTCAGCCTGGTCGCGGTGGACGGGGCGAGTTCGGCCGCCGCGACGCTGGACTGGCTGACCGCCCACGGCCACGCCGACCTCGTCAAGAACGCCATCGTCGTGCTGAACGCCGTGGAGCCCAAGTCCGACGTGGACCTGGAACTGCTGGAGCGTCACTTCACCTCCCGCTGCCGCGCGGTGATCCGCATCCCCTACGACCCGCACCTCAAGGAGGGCGCCGAGGTGGACCTGGTCCGCCTTCGGCCCACGACGCGAGGCGCGTACCTCCGCCTGGCCGCGGCGGCCGGGCAGACCTTCGGGCAGCGCCCCGACCGGAGCCACTAGTGCGGCCGGTCGCCGACGATCCCACGTTGGACTGGGATCTGGGCCCGCCACCAAGCGCCCGGCGGCGGATGCTCATCGTGGTCGTCTCGATCGTGGGGACGATCCTGCTGGCGGCCGGGGCATGGCAGCTCCTTCGAACCGACTCCACCCCCGTGAACGCCTCCGCGCCGAAGGCCGTCGGGGACACCGTCCTCCTCGCCCCGCCCTCCGGCTACGAGGGCGCGGCCGGTTACCCCGTCGGGTTCCCCCGCACCGAGCTGGGCGCGGCCTCGGCCGCCGCCGCGGCGCTGGAGGCGGCGTGGACCCTGGACGCCGAGCAGGCCGAGCAGGCCGCGGTGCTGTACGCGCGGCCCGAGCAGCACGACGCGGCACGGGCCGGCGCCCGCGAGGCCGTCGCGGGATGGCGGGAGATCCTCGGCCTTCCCAAGGACGGGGCGCTCCCCGACGGCGCCGCCATGCGGACGCGGACGATCGGCGTCCAGTGGAAAGCCCGCGCCCAGGATCAGGTGCTGGTCTCGGTCCTGGTCCAGGTGACCGCGACCAAGGGCGTCGGCGACACCGATCCCACCTATGCGAGCCCGTACGCCATGAGCCTGCTCATGGTCTGGCAGCCCGGCATGCGCGGTGCGAACCAGGGGGACTGGGTCAACGTCCCCGACCCCCTCGCCACCTCCGTGCCGCAGGTCGCCCTCCCGGGCACCCCGGAATTCACCGCCGCGGGCTGGAAACCCATCTCCGGCCCAGAGCCCACCCCATAGATCCAGGAAGAGCGATCAATGCCCCCACGCAGCTCGTCCCGGCGTGTCACCTTACTCTCCGGCCTTCTGCTGGCCGCGGTATCCGCGACGACAAGCGCGGTCATCGCCCAGCCGTGGGCCGCCCTGGCGGATCCCGGCGTGAGTTCGGACTCACCGTCGCAGGAGTTCGCCGTCCCTCCCGCTCCCCCCGCCCCGCCCCCCGCACGAGAGGAGTCCCCTCCGGAGACCACCGTCCCCGAGACCGGGAACACCTCGGGGCCGGACGAGAGGCCTCCCTCGAACCGCGACTCCGGCTCGACACCGGACAGGAACCCGCCCGCGGAGGACGACTCCCCCTCCGGCCCCGACCGGAACCCGCCCTCGAACCGCGACTCCGGCTCGACACCGGACCGAAACCGCGACTCCGGCTCGACGCAAGACAGGAACCGCGACTCCGACTCGACACCGGACCGAAACCGCGACTCCGGCTCGACGCCGGACAGGAACCCGCCCTCGGAGAACGCGTCACCTCCCGAGACCCGCAGCTCCCCTCCCACGTCCCGTAGCCGCCCCGGCCAGCGGAACACCGCCCCCCGCACGGAGGAGAACGTTCCCGCCGAGCAGTCCTCCCCGCCCTCCCGGGAGAACGCGCAGTCCAGGAACGCGGTACCGACGAACCCGCCGTCGAGGAGGGCACACCGCACCGAGGCTCCACCGGCGGCCCCGAAGAACGCCGAGCCCACCGCCGACGCGTCTCCGGAGACCAGGAGAGCCACCCAGGCGCCCCAGACGAACGAGACCAGGAGGGCCACCCAGGCGCCCCAGAAGAACACGGCGCCCACGAACGCGCCTCCGGAGAGCAGGAGGGCCACCCAGGAACCGCCCAAGAACACGGCGTCCGCCCCGGCGCCGCCCGGCGGCACGAAGCCGTCGGCGACGTCCACGGCGACCTCCGCCCCGACCACTCCGGCGCCGTCGGCCAGCGCCACCTCCTCGTCCACGCCGAGCGCCAGGCCCACGGCGACCGGGAAACCGCAACCGCCGAAGGCGACGCCCGAACCCCCCGACCCCGAACCTTCCGACAAGGCCACCAAGCCCGCGCCGGACCCGCTCCCCACGCCCCCAGGCCCCAAGCCCTCGGGCTCCGGCGCGATGGCGACGGCGACGGCGACCAAGCCGGCGCCGACCGCCACCCCCGCGCCCAAACCCACCAGGTCGACGTCCCAGCGGCCCACCGCCCCTCCGAAGGGGACCCAGAAGCCCTCGGCGAGCCCGGCCTCCACTCTCACCGCCCCGCCGCGCACCGGTCCGCCGAGCCGGGCGACCAACGCGCCACGGCCCGCGCCCACGCGGACCGGCGTCTACGAGCCCTCCCTCCTGACCGAACCCGTCCAGAGCACCCGATCCCCGATGGCCGCCCCGTCCCCGGCGCCCTCGATCCCCACCGTCCTGCCCCTGCCCCCGCTCAGGCGCTCCACCTCCGACTTCTGTAAGCCGGAGGACATCGCCTCGTGCTGGAGCCTCGCGCCCTGGCGGGGCCGTACCTCGCAGTCCCCCGTCCTGCTGATCGCGAACCAGGAGCCGGCGAGAGCACCGCGCTGGGTGTTCGGGCCGCCCGCCTCCCCCGCCCAGCCGCTGCCGAGCCCGACCGCGTCGTCGATCCCCAGCCCGACGAGCACCGGCTGCTGGAGCTTCAGTCCCTCCACACTCTGCGCCAGATCCTGGGAGGAGTAACCATGATCACCAGATCCCACGTGCGGGTGGCCGTACTCAGCATGGTGGCCGCGCTGACGGTGAGCACCCTCAGCGCGGCCCAGGGAGAGGTGGTCTCGGCGGCGCCCTGCGCCCCCGCCGCCACCGGCGAGGCCAGCGCCGCGCAAGCCCTCAACTGGGGCGCGCCGTCCTGGTGCGCGGAGTTCGACGACTACCTCGACGAGTCCGAGTGGGTGTTCTACGACTCGGCCGGGCACGCCGGCAACGGCCGCCGCTCCCCGCAGCAGCTCTACCTCGGCAACGGGGCGCTCTACCTGTACGGCCGCGAGGACGGGACCACGGCCGGTCTGGCCGCCCGCCACGACCAGGCCTACGGGCGCTGGGAGACCCGTATCCGCCTGTACCGGGGCGCCGGGTCGTACCACCCCGTCGCCCTGCTGTGGCCCAAGGAGGGCGGCGGCAACGTGCGGAGCTCCACGGGTGAGGAGATCGACTTCCTCGAGGTCATCGACGATCCGGAGAGGCAGCGGCCGAACTTCTTCCTGCACACCCCTCAGGGGCAGGAGCAGGCCCACGCCAACATCGACATGACCACCTGGCACACCTACGCCGTGGAGGTCACCCCCGACAGCGTCGTCGGCTACATCGACGGGCAGGAGTGGTTCCGCTCCGGCAACGCCACCCGCAGCTCGATGTCGGTCTGCCTGCAGCTGGACTGGTTCCCCGGCCAGGGCAGCTCGGGAGAGGCGTGGATGGAGGTCGACTGGCTCCGCATCTACCCGGCCTCGACGGGCACCGCGGGCTGAATCCACCCGGCAGGACAGGAGGGTGCGGGATCCGTGGGAACGGGCCCCGCACCCTCCTCGCGTCTCGCGGTACGGGCCATCCGGCGTGGGCCGGTCGCCGGTACGGGCCGCCCGGAGCGGATCGTTCAGCCCGTGGCGACGGGAAGCCTCGCCTCCAGGATCTGGCCCGGCCAGTCTCCGACCTTGAAACTCTCGGTCCTGGTGAAGCCCCGGCTCTCGTAGTACGCCACCAGCCGGCCGTCGTCTCCGGCGTAGCAGTCGACCCGTACCAGCGCGACCCCCAGCCAGGCGGCCTCCGCGCGGGCGCGCTCCAGCAGGACGGCCCCGACCCCCCGGCCGTGGTGTCTCCGGTCGACGACCAGCCCCTGGACGTACAGCTCCGGCTCTGAGGCGGGAGGGACGTAGGGCATCGCGGTCCCCACCACCAGGCAGCCCGCGGGCCGGCCGTCGAGTTCCGCGATGCGCATCCCGCCGGACATCGCCCACGAGGTGATGTTCTCGACACGGGCCGCGTTGAGGGAGAACGGTTCGCTGCCCCACTGGCCGGTGCGGCCCAGGGAGGACAGCCACGCCACCGCGCCGTCGAACATCGCCAGGACGGCCGGTACGTCCCCGAGATACCCCTGACGGATAATCACCGGCGGATCGTAACAGGGAGATGCACCCCTGCACAGGACAGGTGTATGTACCTCACGCAGGGCAGACCCGCACCGGACCAGCCGTACCGGGAGGTTAGTAAACTCTGCGACGGCCGGAATACGGCTCCTCGGTCACGGGCGCACGCCATGGCCGCTTTCCCCCCGGGAGTCACGTGAGCAGCGGGTTGATCGACGCATTCCCCGAACCGCCCTCCGAGCCGCCGGTGCCGCCCGGGCGGCGCTCGTGGCGGCCGGGCCGCAGGTGGTTGTGGTGGCTGGTGGCCGCCGTCACCGCCGTGGTGCTCGTGGCGGCGGGGACGGTGGCCGGCGCGTACGTCAAGCTGAGCGGCAACGTCAAGCACGTCGAGGTCTCGGCGGAGGATCTCGGGCGGCGCCCGGTCAAGGCCGCGGGCAAGGCGATGAACGTCCTGGTCGTCGGCTCGGACCAGCGGGGCGGCAAGAACGCGCGGTACGGCCGGGTGGCGGGCGAGCGGACCGACACGATCATGCTCGCGCACATCTCGCCGAAGCGGGACAACGCGATGGTCGTCAGCTTCCCGCGCGACTCGATGGTCCAGCTCCCCGCCTGCCGGGCCAGGCAGGGGCTGCCAGGACAGCGGCCGCACGTGGGCATGATCAACGAATCGTTCAACTCCGGTGGCATCGCCTGCACCTGGAAGACCGTCGAGTCGCTCACCGGCATCCACATCGACCACTTCGTGAAGGTCGACTTCACCGGCTTCAAGGGCATGGTCGACGCGGTCGGCGGCGTGGAGGTCTGCGTACCCGAGGCGATCAACGACAAGAAGGCCCTGCTCCACCTGGCCGCCGGGCGCCAGAACCTCGGGGGTGAGCAGGCCCTGGGCTACGTCCGTGCCCGCTACAGCCTGGGCGACGGGTCGGACATCGGGCGCATCCAGCGCCAGCAGATGTTCATCGCCTCCATGGTCAAGAAGGTCATGAGCGGCGAGACGCTCACCGACCCCACCCGGCTCTTCGGTTTCCTCGACGCGGCGACGAAGTCGGTCACCACCGACCCCGGCCTCACTCCGGGCGTCATGCGGGACCTGGCGACCAGCGCGCAGGGACTCGCCGCGGGGCAGATCCACTTCATCACCACCCCGTGGCGTTACTCGCTGGTCCACCCCGGCCGGGTGGAGTGGGTCCAGCCGCAGAGCGGCAGGCTGTTCAAGATCGTCGCGACGGACCGGGCGATCAGCGGCTCCGGGGTCAAGGGCGGCCAGACCAGGGTGCCCCGCTCGAAGATCCAGGTCGAGGTGCGCAACGGGACCATGCGGTCCGGCCTGGCCACCCTGGTCGCCGTCCAGCTGGAGGAGCGCGGCTACCACGTCGCCAGGATCGGCGACGCGTCGCGCAAGCCGTACCCGACGACCACGATCGCCTACTCGCCGAACGGCGCCGCCAAGGCGCCCACCCTCAACCGCGACCTGCTCGCCGCCAGGCCGCTGCCCGTCCGCCGGGCGACCACGGGCAGGCTCGTCCTGACGATCGGCGACGACTGGAAGGGGCTGAAGCCGCTTCCCCGCGGCGACGACGAGAGCCTGAAGGGATTCGACGCGACCCACGACTCGTGCGCCGGAGCCTGATCGTCCTGCCGGGAGACTTCGCGGCGATCCGCAGGGGAACGGGCGGCCCGCCGTGGAGGGGTCGGAGACCGCGACCGTCCTTCGCGGCCCGGGCTCGTGGAAACCATGGCCCTCGCCGCCGAACGCGCTGAGAACTTGGCCACGCTTTGCCTGGGATTAATACCGGTCACCTATAAATGATTAAAAGCGTCTTTAGGGAAGGAAAGCCGCTTTTCAGGGGGTATACGCGTTGCGACGTCCGCGTTCGATCCGGGGTCGGGTGACCCTCGTAGCGATCGCATCATCGAGGACCTGCTGCTGCTCGCCCGCCTCAACGCCGGCGCATCAGGCCCGCCGGAGCCGGTCGACCTCGCCGAGCTGGTCACCTACGAGATGAAGCGCCATTCGTCCCGGCACGAGCTGCTGCTGGAGCGCGACCCCGGCGTCGTGGTGCGGGGCAGCAGACTCCAGCTGGGCCGGTTGCTGACCAACCTGCTGGCCAACGCCGACCGGCACGCGGTGAGCGAGGTGCGGGTCCGGGTCCGGAGCGAGCGGGGCGAGGCCGTTCTGGAGGTCACCGACGACGGGCTCGGCATCCCGGCGGAGGAGCGGGAGCGGGTCTTCCAGCGGTTCACCCGCCTGGACTCGGCGCGCAGCCGCGACGCCGGGGGAACCGGCCTGGGCCTGCCCATCGCCAGGGACATCGCCGTGGCGCACTACGGGCGGCTCTACGCCGCCGACAGCACCACCGGTCGCGGCGCCCGGCTCGTCCTCCGCCTGCCGCTGTCGAGCGCGGCCCCCTCCTGAGCTCACCTCGTCCTGAGCTCACCTCGTCCTGAGCTCACCTCGTGGCGAGGGCGGGCGTCGCGGGAAACCGCGAAGGCGGCCCCTGCGAGAATGGCCCGTACCTTCCCTGTGTGAGAATCGGGTCATGCACAGGATCGTCACGCTCGCCCTGGACGGTGTGATCCCCTTCGAGCTGGGCATCCCGCCGCGCGTCTTCGGCGGCGCCAGGGGCCCGGACGGCAGACCGCTCTACGAGGTGCTCACCTGCACCGTCGACGGCGCCCCCGTACGCACCGACGCCGACTTCTCGATCGCGGTGGAGCATGGGCCCGAGGCCTTGGAGTACGCGGACACCGTGGTGATCCCTGCCACCCACGCCCTCGGCACGACCTACGACGAGGGGCGGCTCCCCGAGCCCCTGGCCGCCGCGATCGCACGCGTCCGGCCGGGCACCCGCCTGGTCTCGATCTGCATCGGCGGCTATGTGCTCGCGGCGGCCGGGTTGCTCGACGGCCGTCCCGCGACCACCCACTGGAGCAGCGCCGACCACTTCCAGAAGCTGTTCCCCCAGGTCAAGGTCAACCCGAGCGTGCTGTTCGTGGACGACGGGGACGTGCTCACCTCGGCCGGGGTGGCCGCGGGGATCGATCTCTGTCTGCACATCGTCCGGCGCGATCACGGCACCGAGGTGGCCAACCGCGTGGCCAGGCAATGCGTCGTCCCTCCTTGGCGCGACGGCGGCCAGGCCCAGTTCATCGAGCACCCGCTTCCCGTCCCGACCGCCGCGACGACCGCGGCGACCAGGGCGTGGGCGCTGGAGCGGCTGCACGAGCCGCTCCCGCTCAGCGAGCTGGCCGCCCATGCCCGGATGAGCCGCCGTACCTTCACCCGGCGCTTCCGCGACGAGATGGGCCTCAGCCCGGGGCAGTGGCTCATCCTGCAGCGGATCGAACTGGCCCGGCGGCTCCTGGAGACCAGCGACCTGCCGGTGGACGGCGTCGCCCTGCGGTCGGGGTTCGGCACCGCCGCCTCGCTCCGCCAGCACCTGCAGGTGGCCATCGGTGTCTCCCCGATGGCCTACCGCCGCACCTTCCGGCTCGTGGACGCCTGATCCGGCCGGGTGCCACGAAGGGTGCCCGGCCGCCGCGGAAGAGCCGCCGCGAATGAGCCGTCACGGAAAAGCCGTCACTGAAGAGCAGTCACCGAAGAGCCGCCACGCAAGAGCCTTCGCGGAGGGGCCTTCACGGAGGAGAGGCCGTCACCGGTCGTGCCGGGAAACCGTCACTGGCCGCGGGACCACTCCTTCTGCAGGTGGTCGGCCGCCTTCTTCGCGGTGGTCCGGCCATGGGCGACGTCGAGGATGGTGTCACCCTCGGCGCGCTCCAGGAAGACCTCGTCGGGGACGTTCACGGAACCGCCGTCCCTGATGAGTCCCTGGATCGCGGCGTAGCCGTCCTTGCCCTCCGGGGTGGCGAAGACGGACGAGTCCACCCGGAAGTCCTCGCGCGAGGGGACCATCGTCAGGTCTCCGGCCCAGCCGGAGACTCCCCCGCCCGCGGTCAGGAACTCGATCAGCGTGGCCGCCTCGGCCACGTGCTTGGAACTCCTGGGGACGGCCAGGCCCACTTCGACCGCGCTGCGGACGGCATGCTCGGCACCCGACAGGACGGTCGGGAAGGGGCCCACGCCGACCTTCTTGACGGAGGTCTTCGTGGTGTCGCGGTAGGACGCGGACAGCATGGGGCTCCGGCCGGAGCCGTCCACCAGGAACAGGGCCTTGCCGTCGCGGAAGAGCTCGGCCGGGCGGTCGCCCTTGAGGGTGAGCGCCGACCTCGCCAGCACACCCCGGTCGAACAACGACCCGTAGGCCCTCAGGGCCGAGACCATCTCGGGGCCGTTCCACGGCTTGTCACCGGCCAGCAGGTCGTCGGAGAGGGCCGGCTGGGTCTGGCTCGCGACGGTGAACAGCAATTCCTCCTGCCGGCGCGGCTCCCCGGAGAAGACGACAGGCCGGAGGCCGGGGATCTCCTTCTTGACCCGCATGACGACGGACTCCAGGTCGGCGGCCGTCTCGGGGAAGGACTCCCCGAGCTCGGACAGGAGATTGGCGTTGTAGTACATGACCGCGCCGCCGCTGGACCCCATCGGGACGGAGTAGAGCTTGCCGTTCTTGGCGGCCTTCTTCGTCTGCTCCACCGCGCTCTCGTCGAGCTCTTCGACCCAGCCGCCGGAGACCTTGTCCTTCCAGTCGTCGACCGGGCGAAGCCGGTCGGCGACCGCGCGGGTCATCGTCGGGACCTGGACGCCGACGACGTCGAGTGCCTCGTCACCGTCGAGCGCCTTGGGCAGCCGCTTGCGGTAGTCGGCCTCGGCAAAGGTGCGCAGCTCGACCTCGATGCCGGGGTTCGCCTGCTCGAACGCGGTGATCGCCTTCTTCAGCGCGGCCTCGGGCGGGGAGAAGGTCCAGTACTTCAGGGTGACGGGTCCGGCCGGCTTCTCGGGCTTCTTGGTCTTCTCACCGGCCTTGGGGACGGACTGCGCGACCGGCCGGCCGTCGACCGGCCCACCCGCGCTGCAGGCGGTCAGCCCGAGGGCGAGGGCGGCGGTGGTCATGGCGAACGCACGAGCTGTGCCACGCATTCATACCTCCAGCAGAATCATGGTGCGGGTGACGGTGTTCAGCCCGGCGAGGTCGATCACGGTCAATCCGGTCGATTACGAAAAGTGATCTTATGTGCTCCACTGCCGCGACAGAGGGCCGCCAAACTCCCGGCGGAGCCGCGTCCCCGGACCGGGACGCCGCAGACCGAAGCGTCCCTCGGACCGAAGCGCCCCCAGACCGGGACGTCCCTCGGACCGAGGCGTCTTTCAGGCCGGGACAGCGCTCCGCCCAGACGGGGCGTCCACCCGGAGAGGGCGCTCAGCCGGAGGCGGTGCTCAGTGGCTCGGCGATGTCCTCCAGGCCCTTGCCCTCGGCCTTGACCCCGAGGAAGAGCTCCACCAGCCCGGCGGCGACCATGAGACTCGCGCCGATGCAGAAGGCCAGCGCGGTGTCACCGGGCCTGCCGCTCTCGACGAGGCCGGCGAAGATCAGCGGCCCGGACACGCCGCCGACGAAGGTGCCGATCGCGTAGAAGAACGCGATGGCCATGGCCCGGGTCTCCATCGGGAAGATCTCGCTGACGGTCAGGTAGGCCGAGCTCGCCCCGGCGGAGGCGAAGAAGAGCACGACGCACCAGCAGGCGGTGAGCGTGGCCGCGGTCAGCACCTCCTGGTTGAACAACCACGCCGTGCCGAAAAGGAGCACCCCGGACAGGATGTAGGTACCGGAGATCATGGGGATGCGGCCGATCGTGTCGAAGAACCGCCCGAGCAGGAGCGGGCCGAGGAAGTTGCCGACCGCGATGACGGCGAAGTAGTAGCCGGTCTCGGTCTCGATGCCGAAGAAGGTCGACAGGATCTGCGCGTACCCGAAGGTGATGGCGTTGTAGAGGAACGCCTGGCCGATGAAGAGCGACAGGCCGAGGACGGTGCGCTTGGGGTAGCGGGCGACCATGGTGTGCGCGATCCGGCCGAACCCGATGGACTTGCGCTGGTGGATGGTCATCGACCGCTCGGGCTCGTCGAGCTTGACGCCCTTCTCGCGCTCGATCTGCTTCTCCACCCCGTCGACCAGCCCCTCGGCCTCCTCGTCACGGCCGTGGATGAACAGCCAGCGGGGACTTTCCGGCACGTGCCTGCGTACCAGCAGGATGGCCAGGCCGAGCACCACGCCCATGCCGAACGCGACACGCCAGCCGATGTTCAGCGGCAGGTTGTTGAGCAGCGGCACCGTCAGCAGCGCGCCGCCCGCGGCGCCGAGCCAGTAGCTGCCGTTGATGATGATGTCGATCCTGCCCCGGTGCCGGCTCGGGATGAGCTCGTCGATGGCCGAGTTGATGGCGGCGTACTCGCCGCCGATGCCGAACCCGGTCAGGAACCGGAACAGGAAGAACCACCAGGCGGAGAACGAGAACGCCGTCGCGGCGGTGGCGACCAGGTAGACGACCATCGTGATGATGAACATCTTCTTGCGGCCGAACCTGTCGGTGAGCCAGCCGAAGAACAGCGCCCCCAGGCACGCCCCGGCCACGTAGAGGGCGGCGGCGGTACCCGCGACCTGGGCCTGGGTGATCGCCAGGCCGCTGCCCTCCTTGGCCAGCTGGGCGGAGAGGTTTCCGACGATCGTCACTTCGAGACCGTCGAGGATCCAGACGGTTCCGAGCCCGATGACGACCATCCAGTGCCATCGTGACCATGGCAACCGGTCCAACCGTGCGGGGACCTTCGTGGTCACCGGCCCCGTCCGAACGTCGCTCATGGCGGTACCTGCTACCCCTTCACGACCGGCTCATACCAGGGTGAGTTTCGTCGTTTCGTTGTTCTCCTCCTTCCCATTTGCCCCCTTCACCTCGGCGCGATCAGGACAAACCACCGTGTTTTAGATACATTGCGCGAGCATGGGGAGACTTGACGCTGTTTAGGGAGATCAATGAAAGCCCGGATCACGGGCGTCGCGACGTATCTGCCGGAGCGGACCGTCTCCAGCGCGGACGTCGAACGGCGGATCGAGGGCTACGTGCCCCACGCAGGCGTCGTCGAGCGGCTGACGGGAATCCGGCGCCGTCACGTGGCCCGCGACGACCAGCAGGCGTCGGACCTGGCCGCGGAGGCGGCCCGCGAGCTCGACCACTCCGACGTCGACCTGCTCGTCTTCGCGTCGGCCTCCCAGGACATGGTCGAGCCCGCCACCGCGCACATCGTCGCGGCCAAGCTGGGACTCTCGTGCCCGGTGTTCGACGTCAAGAACGCCTGCAACAGCATGCTCAACGGGATCCAGGTCGCCGAGGCGCTGATCCTGACCGGCGCGCACCGCAAGGTGCTGGTCTGCTCGGGTGAGATCCCGTCGCGGGCGATCCGGTGGCGGGTCAGGGACCGCGCGCAGTTCGTCGACTCGTTCGCGGGCTACACGCTGTCGGACACCGGGGCCGCGGTCACGGTCGCCGCCGATGTGGAACGTGGCATTTTCTACCGCGACTTCGCGGCCGACTCCACGGCCTGGGCGGTCGGCACCCTGCCCGGAGGCGGTTCGGCGCACCCCCGCGACCCCGAGTACTCCTACTTCCGCGGCGACGGGCGCAGGCTGAAGGAGGCCTTCGAGGCGATCGGCCCGGACATCTTCCTCAACGCGCTCAAGCGCACCGGTCTGACCTGGGACGACTTCGCCATCGTGGCGGTGCACCAGGTGGCGCTGCCCTACCTGCGCTTCCTGGCCGAGGTGCTCGACATCCCCGAGGACAGGCTCGTGGTCAGCCTGCCCGAGCACGGCAACTGCGCCTCGACGACGCTGCCGCTCCAGCTCGTGCTGGGCGGCTGGCGGCCGGGCGACCGGGTGGCGCTGCTCGGGCTGGGCGGCGGGATCAGCACCGGCGTGATGCTGGCGGAGATGTGACCAATCAGCACCGGCGTGATGCCGACAAAGATGTGACGGATCAGCACCGGCGTGATGCCGGCAAAGATGTGACGGACCTCTGGGTGATCGTCCCCGCCTACAACGAGGCCGCCGGCATCGAGGCGACGCTGCGGGCGCTGGCCGAGCAGGACGACCGGGACTTCACGCTGCTCGTGGTGGACAACGCGAGCACCGACGGCACCGCCGACGTCGTACGGCGGCACGGCGTCCGGGTGGTCGTCGAGACGCGGAAGGGCACGGGCGCCGCCTCCGACACCGGCATGCGCCACGCCATCGCGCACGGGGCGACCCACCTGGCCAGGACCGACGCGGACTGCCTGCCCCGCCCCGACTGGGTGCGCAACATCCGGCGGGCCTTCGGCGACGGGCTGGAGATGGTCGGCGGCCAGTTGCGGCCCCGGACCGACGAGTTCCGGCTGAAGTTCTGGGAACGCCGTCTCATCCCGTTCGTGATCGAGGTGGCGGCGGCCTTCGGCCGCTTCCGGCCGGGCAACCGGGACCCGCGCTACCTCGGCCCGTACGTGATGATGCCCGGTGCCACGCTGGCCGTCACCGCGGACCTCTACGAGCGCGCGGGCGGCTTCCCCAGGACCGCGATCGAGGAGGTCCACGAGGACCGCGCCCTGGTCAACCGGGTGCGTACCCTCACCTCCGCGTACGCCTCGCGGCGTGACGTGGTGGTCTTCGGCTCGGTGCGCAGGCTGCGGGCGTACGGCCTCGCGGGCACCCTCGCCTGGTACGCCGACCACCACTACCGGCCAGAAGTGATCGACGTCCGGTGAGGCACGAGACCCGTCTCCACCTGGCCGCCCATCCCTTCGCCTACCCGCTCATGCGGCTGCTGGCCCGGCTCGGGCCCGTGGTGCGCGTCCCCGGGCTGGGGGTCGTGGTCAACGACGCCGCCGTCGCGCGGGCCGTGCTGATGGACGAGCGGTTCCGCAAGGACGGCCCCGGCTCGCCCGGCGACCTGTGGACGCCCGTGCTCGGCCCCTCCGTGCTGCTCAACATGGAGGGACCCGGCCATCTCGCGCTCCGCAGGAAACTGATGCCGCTGTTCACCGCCGGGTACGTGTCCGCGCTGGTGGACGACGTGCTCCGCGGGCCGCTCGACGATCTCTCCGCGCGCCTGGAGCGGGGCGAGACGGTCGACCTGGTGGACGCCATGCGGCTGATGGCCGGGGCGGTGATCTGCCGGGTGATCGGGCTGGGCGAGGTCTCCGAGGCGCGGGCCAGGGAATTGTTCGCGGACGGGGAGCGGGTCGTCTCGATGGTCTCGCTGCGCTCGCGGCGGCTGTCGGACCGGCAGGTGGTCGTCGCCCGGCGGGTGCTCGACCGGATCGGCGACATCGCGCAGGCCGCCTACGAGGCCGGGGACGAATCCACGGTCATGGGCCGGATGCGGGCGCAGGGGCTGTCTGCGGCCGAGGCCAGGGGCGCGGCCGGGGCGTTCTTCCTGACCGGTACCGAGACCGTCGCCACCTTCGTCCCCCGGCTCGTCGCCCTCCTGCACGACCACCGGACCCCGGTGGGCGACCTGGACACGGTCATCGAGGAGGCCATGCGGGTCACCACGCCGACCCCGCTGATGCTGCGCTCGGTGGCCGTTCCGGCGCGCGTCGGCGGGACGCCGGTGCGCCCCGGCGACCGGGTGCTGATCGTCACCCACAACTGCGCCAGGGCGTACGGCCCGTTCGACCCCTCCCGCGCCCACCCGCCCGAGCTGCGCAGGCTCTGGTTCGGCGCGGGCCCGCACTTCTGCATCGGCTACCCGCTGGCCCTGGCGGAGATCCGGGCGGTGGCCTCGGTCCTGCTCTCCCACCGGCTTCGCGTCGTACGGCGGCGCGCGGCCAGGGGGGTCCTCATCCCGACCTACGAGCACCTGTGGATCAGCCGGGCCGGTGCCGCGTGAACGACATCGTCAGCGGGATCATGGCGGTCGCCGCGCGGGAGCCGGGGCGAACCGCCATCGTCGACGGCCGGAGCCGCGAGATCACCTACGGCGAGCTGGCCCGCCGGGTCTCGGCGGTCCGCGACGCGATGGGCGGGCCGCCGGAGGACCGCGGACGCCCGGAAGCCGGGGCGGGCCCGGAGGACGGGACGCGGGTGAAGGACCGGACGCTGCCGGGAGCCGGGATGCGGCCGGGGGACGGGGTGCTGTTCGCGGTGCGGCCCGGGGTCGACGCGGTGACGCTGGCGCTGGGGGCGGTGGCGGCGGGCGGGACGCTCGTCCTCGCGGACCCCGGCCTGGCGCCCGACGTGCTCGCGGCCCGGATGGCCGCGACCCGGCCCGCGTGGGTGGTCAGCGAGTCCCTGCTCCACACCTTGAGCGGTCCGCTCAAGGGCCTGGCCCGCCGCCGGGGCCTGCTCCTGCCGGACCTCGCGAACCCGCTTCCCGGCCACCCCGTCCGCCACCTGTACACGGGCCCGTGGCTGCCGGGAGTCCCCCGGGGGGCGCTGCGGCTCTCCCGGATCCTCCGGTCGTCCGGCGGTCCCACCGGTCCCACCGGTAGAGGAAGCGGCCAGGCCGCCGGCCGGGAGGCGGGTCCCGAGGCCGGTCCGGCGGCGTACGAGACGAACCCGGACCAGCCGGCGGCGGTGATCTTCACTTCGGGCACCACGGCACGCCCCCGAGGGGTGGTGCACACCCGGGGGTCTCTCGCGGCCGGGCTGGAGATGTTCCGGAGCGCGTTCCCGCTGGGCCCCGGTGACGTCGTGCACACCGACCAGCTGATGCTCGGCCTCCCCGCCCTGCTGGCCGGGGCGACCTGGTCCCTGCCCGGAGGCGGTGACCTCGCCGCGGAACTGGCCGCGCGGCGGGCCACCCACACCTTCGCCGTGCCGGTCCACCTGGACAGGCTGCTGCGCGAGACCCCCAGGCTCCCCGCGACCCTCCGCTACCTCCTGCTCGGCGCCGCCCCGGCCCCGCCGGGCGTGCTCCGCCGGGCGATCGAGGCTGGGCCCGAGGTCCTGTCGGTCTACGCGATGACCGAGGCGCTCCCCATCGCGATCGCGTCCGCCCGGGAGAAGCTGGCCCAGGCCGGGGGAGATCTGCTCGGGGTGCCCCTGCCTGGCGTCGGCGTCCGGATCGCCGAGGACGGCGAGCTGTTCGTCTCCGGCCCCCACCTCGCGCGGCGCTATCTCGGCGAGGAGCCGCTGCGGGAGATCGCCACCGGCGACCTGGTCCGGCTCGAAGGAGACCGGCTGGTGCTGATCGGCCGGAAGAAGGACATGATCCTCCGTGACGGGGTCAACATCTACCCGGGCCTGTACGAGTCCGGTGTCGCGGCGCTGCCCGGGGTGGCCGAGGCCGCGATCGTCGGGCTCCCCGACCCCGAGACCGGGGACGAGGAGGTCGTGCTGGCCGTCGTTCCCGCGGACGGCTACGACGAGGGCCTGCTGCGCAGGACGCTTCCCGGGATCGTGGACGCCGCGGCCCTGCCCGACCGGATCGAGCCGCTCGACGCCTTCCCCCGCTCGGGCCGGGCCGACAAACTCGACCGGGCCGCCCTGCGGGACCTGGTCGCCCGCCGTGGCTGAGCGGGCCGTGGCTGAGCGGCCCACGCCTGAGCGGGCCGTGCCCGAGCGGGTCCCCGGGCCCGGCAGGCCCGGCGTGCGCACCGGGCGGGGGCTGCGGATCGCGGTGACAGGTGCCTCCGGATTCGTGGGGGGCGCGGTCTGCCGCGCGGCCGTGGCACGGGGCTGGACGGTGTCGGCCTTCGGCAGACGGCCCCGGGTGGACGGCGGGCACGTCGGCGGCGCTCCCTACACGTCGTGGGACCTTCTCGGCCCCCGCTCCGCGACGTTCCCCGGCGAGGTGGACGCGGTGATCCACTGCGCCGGGAGCGTCACGGACTGGGGACCGCCGCGCGACATCTGGGCCGCCAACGTGGACGGCACCCGCAACGCCGCCGCCGCCTTTCCCGGCGCCAGGTTCGTGCACGTCAGCACGGCGAGCGTCTACGACCCGTTCCGGCCGACCGTGATGGCCGCCGAGGACGCCGCCCCGGTCGGGCGGTACGCCAACGCGTACGGCGCCTCGAAGGCCGCCGCGGAGAGGTGCCTGGAGCGGGCGGTCATCCTGCGGCCGCACGCGGTCTACGGCAGGGGGGACACCACGCTGCTCCCCCGGGTCCTCGGCGCGGTCCGGGGCCGCAGGCTGCTCGCGGTGGGCGACGGCCGCCAGCGGATCAGCCTGACCTCGGTGGACAACCTGGTCCAGGCCTGTCTGCTCGCCGCCGAGGGCCCGGTCGACCACGGCGTCTTCAACGTGACCGACGCCGAGCCCGTCGTCCTCGACGACGCCCTGCGCGCGATCCTCGGGGAACGCGGCATCGACGCCGAACCGTACTACCTGCCGCTCACGCTGGTGGACCCCCTCGCCGCCGTCGCCGAGACCGTGTCACGGCTGCTCCGGCGCCCGCGCCCGCCCCGGCTGACCCGCTACGCCGCGGGCCACCTGGCCGTCGAGCGGACCCTCGACATCACCGCCGCGCGCACCCGGCTCGGCTATCACCCTTCGGAAACGTCCTTCGGGGGTTCCGCGCACTGGTGAGCACGGGCCTCGAACGCCGCCGCCGCGAGCCTGGAACGGACGAGCCTCCCCCTGAGGAAGAAGCCCGTCACCGCCATGAGAAGGCCCAGCGCGAAGATCACCCGAAGGCCGTTCCTCAGGAAGGCGGTCAGCGCGTCGAATATCGCGACCACGGCGGCGTACGACAGGCCACCGGCGACGGCGTCAGGCAGGTAGACGTTGCGGACCGCGGACATGGCGATCGCCAGCGCGAGCATGCTCGCGGCCAGGCCGAGCCCGGAGCCGATCAGCGCGGCGTACCGGTCGCGGACCAGGACCACCCCGGCGGCGATCAGGACCGGCGACATGCCCAGCAGGGCCCACCTCAGTGAGATCAGCCTGTCGTAAGCCTTGTCGATCATGATCATGGCGGAGGTGGGCAGCAGCAGGGTGACGGGGTGGGCCTCGGGCAGGCGCGAGGCGTCCCTCATGCCGGCGACCTGCAACCTCCGCTTGACCAGTTCGTACACCGGGGCGAGGTCGTAGCCGACACCGTCCTCCTGCACGCCGGGATTCGGGGGGTTACCCAGGATCGCGAGGAACCGGCGGTGCGTCAGCTTGTTGATGTCCAACCAGGCGACGGCGAACTCGTTGTCGACGCCCGCCTTCGCCGTCTCGCGGATGAGTTCCCCGCCGACCGAGAGCCCCAGCCCGCGTAGCTGCAAAACGATCTCGTCGGTGACGCGATTCGTGACGGCGCTCTTGACCGCCGGGTGAGCGGCCAGCGGGGTCACGTTGCGGAGGTAACGCTCGGGGTCCGCGATCTCGTTCGCCGCCCAGTGGGCGGTGAGGGCGAAGGGAGCGAGGAGGCATCCGAGCGCGATCAAAATCGAACCGATCACTCTACGCACGGGGCCCCCTAACCGCTTCACCTGGGAATCCCCGCGTTTGCCGGACAAAACCAGTTACGGACTCTTTTTGACGCGAACTTGGAGATCAGCGTCATCGTGACGGCGAGATCTGGTTTACAAACCTTGACCCACCACCCTCAGCGCGTCGAACAACCACATAGCCGATTCAACCGAAAACCGTTACTAACCTGCGACGTATTGGGCTGACGGACAGGAGATGTCACGGCTATGGCAGGCAATACGGGGCGAACAGGCGTCGGATCGAGCCTGGCACTGACGCTGGGCTCGGCCGTTCTGTGGGGCCTGGCCCACATCTGGGTGGGCCGCCGCCTGACCGGCGCCTTCCTGATGGGCGTCGAGCTCACCCTCGCCGGAGCCGCCGCGACCGCCGTGCTGACCGCCGGACCCTCCCTGCTCTCCCTCGCCGTGCAACCGGCCTGGCTCTGGGTCTTCGCGCTCACCGCGATGCTGGTCGCCTCCGTGGCCGTCGCCGTGATCATCCGCTCCTACCTGCTGGTACGGCCGGAGGTGGCGCCCCCCTCGGCCAAGTACCTCTCGACTGCCGCCATCGGCGTGCTGTGCGCGCTGGTGATCGCTCCCATGGTCTACGCGGCCCGGCTGGCCTACATCTCCCACAACGTGGTGACCTCGGTGTTCGCCGAAAGTGTCACGCCGCTCCCGGTGGACCCGTGGAAGGGCCTGGACCGGCTCAACATCCTGCTCGTCGGCGCGGACGCGGCGGCCAACCGGGTCGGCGTACGCACCGACAGCATGACCGTGGCCAGCGTCGACACCCGGACCGGCGACACCGTGCTGTTCGGCCTGCCCAGGAATCTGGAGGACGTACCGATGCCGCCCGGCCCGGCCCGCGACCGCTTCCCCTACGGCTTCCAGGGCGAGCCGCCGTACACGCCGGGCCTGCTCAACGAGGTGTACCAGTACGCCGAGGACTACCCCGAGATGGTTCCCCGGCAGAACAAGCGGCATCGCGGCCCGACACTCCTGAAAAGGACGATCAGCGGCATCCTCGGGCTCGACATTCCCTATTACGCGATGGTCGACATGAGGGGTTTCGTGGAAATCGTCGACGCGATAGGCGGTGTGCGGGTCCGCATCAAGGACCCCATCGTGTACGGCAGGCAGGACGAGGGCCTGATCGAGGCGGGCAGGCGGAAACTCTCGGGCGAGGAGGCGCTCTGGTACGGCAGGTCCCGCACCGACAGCGACGACTACGTGCGGATGGGCCGCCAGAAGTGCCTGCTGAACGCCGTCGCCAAACAGGCCGACCCGATGGCGGTCTTCCAGAGCTTCGAGAAACTGGCCACCGCCGCCGTCGACGCGATCTCCACCGACATCCCGCGTCAGCTGCTGCCCGACCTGGTCGAGCTGGCGGAGAAGGTGAAGGACTCCAGGATCAGGAGCCTCCAGTTCGTTCCCCCGTTGATCTACTCGGGTGCGCCCGACTACCACCGGATCAGGCGCGAGGTCATCGCCACCCTGGCGGCGCCGCCCGCCCCGCCCCGCTCCGTGCCCGCGCTGCAGGCCGGAAACCGGAGGAACGCGGGCGAGCGCACCGAGACGAACGCCGTCGTCCTCGACTCCGCCTGCCACTGACGGCCCGGCGACCCGGCTGCCCGGCTGCCCGGCGAGCTGACGACCCGACGGGCTGATGAACCGGCGGGCTGACGAACGGGCGGGCTGACGAACCGGCGGGCTGACGAACGGGCGGGCTGACGACCCGGCAGGCCGGTGAACCGGTGAACGACACGCTCGGCGCTTCCGGCGCGTTGAGAGCGCCCACGAGGGTCGGAATGCTGTTATGGAGTGATTACTTAGAGTCATCATGGAGGTTCGAGGATGAAACGTCATCTGGCGAGTGTGGGCCTGCTCGCCGCAATTGCCGCACCCGCTGTTGGATGGCCCCTCGCCTGGGCCGATCCGGTCCCCTCGGTCTCCATATCCCTCGACGACGGGGCCAGGGAGACCACTCCGGGCGCGGAGAACACGTACACACTCCGCATCAGCAACCAGGGGACCGCCCAGCTGAGGCGCGTCCTCCTGGTGCAGTCCCTGCCACCGTCGATGACCTTCGTGAAGGCCGACGCCGGAGGGCGGGTGAAGCAGGGCAAGGTGGCGTGGACGGTCGACGTCCCGCCCCAGAAGGACGCCATCGTCCACGTGAGCGCCCGGGTCGGCGCGGTCGCGGGGGCCGCGGTGCGGAACCTGGCGACGACGGCCTGCGCCCGCAGGAGCGCCAACGGACCCGTGCTGGTCTGCGCCACGGACATCAACACCGTGGCCGTGCCGGAGAAGCCGGCCGACTGGGTCCTGCCGGTCTCGCTGGCCTCCGCCGCCGTCGCGGGACTGGTCACCGGCGCGTTCCTGCTCCGCCGTCGCCGTCGGGTCCAGCCGGTCTGATCCGGCCGCGCCGAGTGCCCGGCCAGGGTCTCCCTCGTCGGGCCGCGCCGAGTGCCCGGCTAGGGTCTTCCTCGCCGGGCGCACAGCCGCGGGACCAGACCGAGGCCGGAGAGCAGGAGTCCCACCAGGACCGGCCAGAACGGCAGGCCCGTGAACGGCAGCGAGGGACCGGCCGGTTCCACGCGAGACCAACCGGCGGGGCAGGGAACCGAGACGGACCGTCCCCGCCCCGGCACGCACGACGGGTCGGGGGGCGGGCCGGAAAGCGGACTCGGCACCCGCGCGGGCACCGGGGTCCGCTCCGGGCCGGGAACAGGCGTTGCCCCCGAGGGAGAGGCGGGGGCCTGTGCCGGACCGGAAACCGGCGCGGGCTCGGGTACCGAGCCGGGATCGGGAATCGGCGCGGGCTCGGGTACCGAGCCCGGAGCGGGAATCGGCGCGGAATCCGGTTCGGGCGCCGTCGCGGAGCCGTCGGCGGCCGCCGGGGCGGAGGCGGTCTCCACCGGCCGCCTCTCGCAGCCGGGGCCGGACGACCCCGCCGGGCAGTCGGACCCGGGCTTCGCGTCCACCGCGACGTCACCCGGCTCGGTCGCCTCGGGTGCGAGCGCCCCGGTGCTCGTCGTCCCCTCGACGGCGACCCGCTGCGCGCAGCCGAGACCCGCGCCGGGAACGGGAGCGGCGAGCCTGGCGGACCACGGTGCCGGGTTCGGGCAGTTCGTCCCGCCCCCGGGGGCCTGGACGGCGCTGTCCAGCACCCCGTCCCCGGTGGCCGGGGTGCCGACGGTCACGCTGTAGGTGATCGTGACCGTCTCGGCCACCGGGACGTCGCCGGTCCAGGCCAGCCTCGGCGCGCCGTACGAGACGGTGCCGCTCGTGACTCGCGCGTCGCCGTTGTAGGCCGCGTCATCAAGGACCCGGGAGAGTTCTCCGGTGAGCGTGGCCCCCGGATAGACGGCGTTGCCGACGTTGCCGACGGTGATCGTGTAGGTGACCACCTGGCCGGGACCCGCGGTCTCCCTGTCGGCGGTCATGAGGACGTACAGCAGCGGCAGGCCGGGCGCGCCGAGGTTCCCGCAGGCGGGATCGGCGGAACCGGCCGCGCAGTTGGAGCCCTCGGGACCGACCAGCTCACCGGAGAGGCGCAGGTCCCCCGCCGGAGGGTCGTCCACCGTGACACCGTAGGTGACCGTCACCGTCTGACCGGCGGCCACGTCACCGGTCCAGGTCACCTCGGGCGCGGTGAAGGAGACCGTCCCCGAGGTGGCCGACTGGTCGTGGTCGAAGTGCGCGTCGTCGAGCAGGCCTGACAGGTCGTCGGTGAAGGTGAAGTTCGACCGAGCGGTATCACCGGCGTTGCGGAGTTTGACGGTGTAGGTGACCTTCTGTCCGGGCTTGGCGAGGATAGGCGAGGCCGTCTTGGTGATCTCGACCTCCGACCCGCCCGTCGGCTCTCCATTCGCCGATCCCTCGACCGCCGGCTCCCTACCCGCCGATTCCTCGACCGCCGGTTCCCCACCCACCGATTCCTCGACCTGCGACTCTCCACCCACCGAACCCTCAACCGTCGGCTCCCCATCCGCCGATTCCTCGACCTGCGACTCTCCACCCGCCGATTCCTCTACCGCCGGCTTTCCGGCTCTTGCCGTCGCACGGCTCTCGTCGCCGTAGGCGCCCCGCGCGATCCGCTTTCCCGTCACGGACGCGGACGAGGGCTTCCCCTTCTTCGTCGCCGCCATCGTCACCGCCGAAGACTTCCCCCTGACCACCGCCACGGACGAAGACCTTCCCCTCACCACCGGAACCGACGGAGGCCTTCCTTCCGCGGCCGTCGTCGAGGGAGTTCCGGCCTTCGTCCGGACAGACGGTGAGGATGCCTCCGCCCCACCCGTCCCGGATGCGGCGAGAACGGGAGCCGGCGTCACGAGCACCGCGAGCGCGACCCCGCACGCGGCGAACCCACCGGCTCGCCGTCCGGTGGTCGGCCACCCGGAAAGCCGTCGTTCGAAGACCCTCCGCGCGGAAAACCGCCGGTAGGGGGCCCACCGCGTGGGAAACCGGCGCCCGGAGACCCTTCGCTTGAAAAACCGCAGTTCAGGAACCCGCCGCGCGGAAACGCGACGCGACCAGGCACCGATACGTACCACCAAAGCCCCTTGCTGACCCTTGTCCACGATCTTGCAGGGGGGTCAAGATCAACCGACTCGGGGTGGGATACCCGGACCGGCCGGATCTCACCGGCGCCGGTGGTAAACATCCGTCCCGCCGATCCCCAAGGGGGTTGCCGAGTCAGCACAGGAGACCTCGAAGCGGTAACAGCGGATCTTTGTCACCGGTCATGACATGGCAGGTGTTTTCTCTCGCCCCTTTCGCCCGCACCTGTCATGGCAGATCACTTTCATCCGCTTTCGCGACACGAGAGCGTCTCCCCTTCTCCTCGCGATACGCACCCCGCGTCCCCACCCGCCGTGGCATGATGGGCCCCAGAGGCATTGAAATGATTTTCATAATCAGATTGGATCGTCGTTATGAGGGTGGCGTTCGTTGGCAAGGGCGGCAGCGGCAAGACGACCCTGTCGGCGCTTTTCGCGAGATACACCGCGAGCCGGGGTGGCCCCGTCGTGGCCGTCGACGCCGACATCAACCAGCACCTGGGCATGGCGCTGGGGCTGAGCGAGGGTGCGCTGCCGAGGCCGATGGGCTCGCACCTGACCGAGATCAAGGAATACCTGCGGGGCGACAACCCCCGCATCTCATCGGCTTCCGCGATGGTCAAGACCACCCCGCCGGGGTCGGGCTCGCGACTGCTCCGCCTCGACGAGCAGGACGACCCGATCCACACCCGATTCTCCGCCGCCACGCCCGAGGGACCCCGGCTCATGGTCACCGGGCCGTTCAGCGAGGACGACCTGGGGGTGGCGTGTTACCACTCCAAGGTCGGCGCCGTGGAGCTCTATCTGAACCATCTGCTCGACGGCGCGGGCGAGTACGTCGTGGTCGACATGACGGCCGGGGCCGACTCCTTCGCCTCGGGGTTGTTCACCCGCTTCGACATGACCTTCCTGGTGGCCGAGCCGACCCGCCAGGGCGTGGGCGTCTACCGGCAGTACCGCGACTACGCCGCCGACTACGGCGTGCCGGTCGCGGTGGTGGGCAACAAGATCCACGGTCCGGGAGACGTGGCGTTCCTGCGCGACCAGGTCGGCGACGACCTGCTGGTCTGCCTGGAGCACTCCGCGGCGATCCGCGCGATGGAGCAGGGCCGTCCCTTCACCCTCCGGGACCTCGAACCGGCCAACTCCCGGGCTCTGGGCACGATTCTCGACCATCTCGACGCCCAGGAGAAGGACTGGTTCCGCTTCGGGCGCCAGGCCGTGCAGTTCCACCTCCGCAACGCGGAGGCCTGGGCGAACAGGGCCACCGGCGAGGATCTGGCGGCCCAGATCGATCCCAGCTTCGTCTTCGGGCCCACACGAGTGTCGCTCTCCCGCTAGATGGAGTGATCCGTAGGCCCGACCTAGTGTCTGATGAATCCCCTTCTGTGAGGAGAACGCAGCATGTCGCTGACCGTTTCGAACGACCTTCTCGACCAGGCCAAGGCCGGTGAGGTGGAGGACGCGGCATTCGTCACCTGTGTCAGAGACTCCCTTCCGTACGCCTGGTCGCTCATCAGCGACCTGGTCAAGGAGCGCGAGCACACCGGTGCCGAGTTCGCCGACAACACGGTGCCCCCGCCGGACGAGGCCGCTCGCGGCCAACTCCTGCGCGCTCTCGCCAGTGACGCCATGCGCGGCGCCCTGGAGCGCCACTTCGGAGTGAAGCTGGCCTTCCAGAACTGCCACCGGGTCGCTGTCTTCGACCCGTCCGCCACCGGCGCCCACGCGGAGTTCGTCACCGCCAGGTCCCAGATTCTCAACCAGACGCCCGAGCTGGTCGACTGCTGACGGCCTCGTTCCGAGGAGGACCGACTCCCCGGCCGGACGTTCACGAAGAGCAGGGCGCCCCGTTCACGAAGAGCAGGGCGCCCCGTTCCCTGAAATCCGGGCGCCCCGTTCCCGAAGAACGGGGCGCCCCGTTCCCGAAGAACCGGGCGCCCCGTTCTTTGAAAGCCGGACGCTCCAGAGAAAGGCGCCTATCCGAAGAGCCCGAGCTGGCCCTCTCCGGCCAGCGGGTTGCGGTGCCTCTTGAGGTGGCGCCACCGGGGAAGGTCGTCCAGATAGGACCAGGACAGGCGGTGATGCTCCGTCGGGCCGAGGGCGGCCAGCGCCGCCTGGTGGACCGGTGAGGGGTAGCCCGCGTTGTCGGCGAACCCGTACTCCTCGAAACCCAGAGAGGCCATGTAGGTGTCCCGGCGAACCTTGGCGATCACGGAGGCCGCGGCCACCGAGACGCAGGAGAGATCGCCCTTGACCTCGCACCTGACCGGCCAGGGCGCGCCCAGATAGTCGTGCTTCCCGTCCAGGACGACCACGTCGGGCCGGGCGGGAAGCCCGGCCAGCGCCCTCCTGGCCGCCCGGCGCAGGGCCTCGGTCATCCCGAGCGCGTCGATCTCCTCGTGGGACGCCTCGCCGTACCCGATCCCGGCCGCCCAGGCGGTGATCTCGGAGACCATGGCGGCGCGGCGGGCGGGGGTGAGCAGTTTCGAGTCGGTGAGCCCGGCAGGCGGTTCCGACAGGTCGGTGACCACCGCGCAGACCGCCACCGGACCGGCCCAGGCTCCGCGCCCGACCTCGTCCACCCCGGCGACCAGTTTGGAACCGCCGTCGTTCAGCAACCGCTCGAGCGCGTAGGTGGGAGGCACGTGCCGACGTTACCGGGCCGCGAGCCTCCGGACGCCATCCCGATGGAACACCACCCCGGTCAGTCGTCGTCATCCTGGTACAGGCCTTCGTTCGTCACCTCATCCGGGGCCTCGAACTCCGGCCGGGCCTCCGGGCGTTCCCGGGAGGCCGGTTCGACCCCCTCCAGGTCGGCGGCGAGGAGCCGGGCGGCGACGTGGACGGCCCGGAGGGTGACGGAGACGGCGGGGCGGTGAACGCTGGACGACCGGGCGACGGCGTGCACGACCCGGCCCACCGGCGAGCCGGGGAACCGGCGGACGGCGATGCCGCGGACCCCGCTGGCCAGTGCCAGGGCAGGGACGGCCGCGATGCCGATGCCCTTGGCGACCAGGCCGATGATCGTGCCCAGTCCCTCGAACTCCCAGGGCACCGGCCTGTGGCCGCCGACGTCGGCCATCAGCCGGTCCACCGCCAGCCGGGAGGGCTCACCGTCCGGGGTGGCCATCCAGGGCTCGTCGCGCAGCTCCCACAGGTCGACCGGGACGTCGGGGGAGGCGAGCCGGTGCCTGCGCGGCACCACGAGCACCAGCGGATCGTGCAGCAGCGGGAAGACCCGCACGGTGTCGGGCTCGCGCATCCGGCCGTGCCAGTCGTCGATCAGGGCGATGTCCACCTCGCCCGACTGCACCTCGCGCATCCCGCGTCCCGAGCGGCCCTGTCCCATCCGCAGGGTGAGCTCACCGTGCCGGCGCAGCGTCCTGGCCAGCGCGGGCGCGAAGGCCACCGCGGCGGTCGGGAAGGCGGTCACGGTGACCCGCCCCGACGGGGTCGCGGCCTGGGCCGACAGGTCGGACTCGGCGCTCTCCACCATGGCCAGGATGCGCTCGGCGTGCTCGACCAGGCGCCGCCCCGCGTCGGTCAGCTCCGCGCTCCTGGCGGTCCTGTCGATCAGCACGGCGCCCGCCTGGCGCTCCAGCGCGGCCAGCTGCTGCGAGACCGCCGAGGGGCTGTAACCGAGGGAGGCCGCGGTGGCCGCGATGCTGCCCCGGCGAGCGAACTCACAGATCAGGACGAGTCTCCGCAAATCAAGCATCAGTTTTCCTTACGCCCACCCACGACAACCGAAGCTTGCCCTGATGCCCCCATCCCACCAGGCTGGAAGGCGTTCCACAACGGCTCGCACTGTTCCGTGGCGGGCCGGGCTGTCCGCGAACAGCCCGCATTTCTCCACGGAACATTCCGCACTTCTCCACGACATTCCGCACTTCTCCACGACGAGGCAGGGATCCCGCGATGAGCGTCACACTTTCCGCCACCCTGGCGGCCAACGAGGACATCGAGCGAAGACGGCGCGCCGGTGAGCGCGTGCTGCACCTGGCCTTCGGCGAGGCCGGCCTGCCCGTGCATCCGGCCCTGAGCGAGCGGTTGAGCGCGGCGTCCGGGCTCAACGGCTACGGGCCCGTCGCCGGCGCGCCCGCGCTGCGCGAGGCTGCCTGCGGCTACTGGTCGCGGCGCGGCCTGCCCACCGACCCCGACCTGGTGGTCTGCGGCCCCGGGAGCAAGCCCCTGCTGTACGGCCTGCTGCCGGCGATCGGCGGTGACATCGTGCTGCCGATGCCGAGCTGGGTCAGCTACGCCGCCCAGGCCGAGTTGGCCGGGGCGCGCTCCCTGCTCGTTCCGACGCCCCCCGGCGAGGGTGGGGTGCCGGATCCCGAGCGCGTGACGGCGGTGGTCAGGCACGCCCGTGCCCGGGGACGCGACGTGCGCTCGCTGCTGGTCACGCTTCCCGACAACCCCAGCGGCACGCTGGCCGGGGCGGCCACGATCCGGCGGATCGCCGAGGTCGCCCGTGAGCTCGACCTGACGATCATCTCCGACGAGATCTACCGCGACCTGGTCCACTCCCCGGACACCGGTTTCCTCAGTCCCGCCGACGTGGCTCCCGAGCGAACCGTGATCACCAGCGGGCTCAGCAAGAGCCTCGCCCTGGGCGGCTGGCGGATCGGCGTGGCCCGGCTCCCGTCGCCGGCCCTGCGCGACCGGCTCCTGGCCGTGGCGAGCGAGATCTGGTCCAGCCCCGCCGCGCCGGTCCAGCAGGCGGCGGCGTACGCCTACACCGAGCCGCCGGAGCTCGTCGAGCGGGTGAGCCGGAGCCGCGAGCTGCACGGCGCGGTGGCGCGGGCGGTGTACGAGCGATTCGTCCGCGCGGGAGTGCGGGTGGACGCGCCGCGAGGTGGTTTCTACCTCTACCCCGACTTCACCGGGCTCGACTTCGCGTCCTCCGCCGACCTGACCGCCTGCCTGCTCGACCGGCACGGCGTCGGGGTGCTGCCCGGCCACGCCTTCGGCGACGACCCGGCGGCCCTGCGGGTGCGGGTGGCTACCAGCCTCCTGTACGGCGAGACGGCGCGGCTGCGGCTGGCCGCGCTCGACGCTCCCGACCCCCTGGCGCTGCCCTGGATCTCGGCCTCGCTGGACCATCTGAGCGAGGCGCTGACCGGTCTGCTCGCCGGGCGGGGAGCGCCACCGCCCCCCGCGCGCGTCCCGTTCGTCGCGGCCCCCGCGGCGGGGTGATCGCACCCCGCCGGGCCCGCTCGGGCGGTGGAGGTCTCCGGAGTGGCGTTATCGGCTCTGACCTGGTATCTCTTACCCCGAAGACCCACGAGCCGCGGGTGTTCCTCGATGCTCACCAAGATGTCTCGTGTCGTTTGGTATCAAGCAGGGGAAAGAGCCCTCATTATGTGCTCATGCCCGCTTTTGTCACCCTGTCCGGGCGCCTCGTGCGCCTGGAACCGCTCAGCCTCGCGGTCGTCGACGACCTCGTCGCCGCGGCGAGTGAAGACCGTTCTACCTACGCCTTCACTCGCGTCCCCAATGGCCGGGACGAGATGGTCTCCTACGTGGAGGCCGCTCTGGCTGAGCAGGCGGAGGGCCGCACGATGCCCTTCGCCATCCGGTGGCTTCACACCGATCGCGTGGTCGGTGCCACCCGTCTCATGAACCTGGAGTACTGGCAGGGCCCCATGCCCTGGCCGCCGGGCGCCCGTGGGGCGGTGGGCGATGTCCCGTCCGTGGCGGACATCGGTTACACCTGGCTCTCCGCCTCCGCGCAGGGAACCGGCGTCAACCGCGAGAGCAAGTATCTGATGCTCTCCCTCGCCTTCGAGACCTGGCAGGTCCACCGCATCACCCTCAAGGCCGATATACGGAACGTACGCTCCCGGGCCGCCATCGAAGCCCTCGGCGCGCACCTCGACGGTGTGCGGCGGGCGGAGAGCCGAGGCGCCGACGACACGGTCCGAGATACCGCGTACTACTCCATCCTGAGTGACGAATGGCCGGTCGTCCGAGAACGGATGCACGCGCGGATGGGCCTGGTCGAGGCCGCGTGAGACGGACACCCCACGTGCGGTAATACGAGAAACAGGGAATGACCAAAAGGATAGAGAGCTAGAAAGTACACAGAAAGCACATAGAGTCAAAAACATTATTCTAATTACTTAATGGAACAAAAGGCCCGCCCGGAATTTCGGGCGGGCCCGGTGTTCGTCCGATGTCGCACGTGAGTCGCGGCTCGCGTGGTCAGCGGGTCGGACGGAGATCGCGGGTGAGAGGAGGACGTTCGCGCACCGGTGTCACCGGCACGGCCACCGGATCCACCGGGGCCCCGTGGTCACTCCTCGTCGGACTCGACCTCGTAGATGTAGCGCCACTTGCCGCACAGCGTCTTCTTGGCGTGGTGCCTGTCCCAGTAGCAGACCCTGACCTGCAGATTGTCGATCTCGTCCGCGACGTAGTGGAAGCGCTGGTAGCCGCTGGTGCCGCACTTGCGGGCCCAGGTGTAGTCCTCGTCGCCGTCGTGGGTCTCGAACTTGAACTGGACGTAGCCGCAGAGCCGGCTCGGCGAGTACTTGTCGTAGAGCCTGCCCTGGACGTGGAGGCGGTCGTCCTCGTCGAGCGACACGCTGCCCCTGGCGGCGGCGCGGGAGTCGTCGTAGTACTTGGAGTAGTAGTAGCCCCAGGGCTCCTCGTCGTACCCGCTCGAGGCGGTGAGGGTGGCGGCGGAGGCGGGAGTGGCGAGGGCGGGGACACCGATCGCGATGACGGCGGTGGCGGCGGCGAGACCGAGAAGTTTGGTGATCGAGCGGCGCATGGTGGTTCTCTCCTTGAGGGATGTGGCTCCCGGCTTCCGAAGGAGCCATGGCTCATTGATAGGCCCCGATGCCTGCATCGCACTTACCGCGCCTTTATCCACACCTGCAATCCACTGACATGTCGGGCATGGCCGCCCCCGTATGGGGCCATGCCCGACGACACCAGCATTGGGGGCACGGCTCAACAGCCGATTGACGTGCAATCAACGTCTCGGCGAACAAGCAAGCCTCTACCTACGTGGTAAGCAAGGGAGGATCTATCATTTGGCCATAAAACTTCCCATTGGGCGGAGATTCGAGAAATGGCTGTTCAGGGCAGCGAAGACGGACTGCGGTTCGCGGTGCTCGGTCCTGTCCAGGCATGGCGCGACGGTTCCGAGCTCGATCTGGGCACCCCGCTGCAACGTTCCATCCTGGCGATGCTCCTGCTGAGGGAGGGCCGGGCGGTCACGCCGGCCGAGATGATCGACGCGATCTGGGGGGAGGACGCCCCGCCCCGCGCGCTCGGCGCCCTGCGTACCTACGTCTCCCGGTTGCGCGCCGTGCTGGAGCCCGGCAGGTCGCCGCGCACCCGTCCCGAGCTGCTCACCTCCGTGGGCAGGGGGTACGCGCTGCGGCTGAACGGCGGCTCCCTCGACCTGCTTGTCTTCGAGCGCGGCCTCCAGGAGGCGGAGACCGCGCGCCGCGAGGGCGATCTGGCCCGCGCCGCGGAGAGCCTGCGCGCGAGCCTGGCGCTCCACACCGGCGAGCCGCTCGCCGGGGCCGTCGGCCCGTACGCCGAACACCAGCGCGGGCGGCTCGCCGAGCGCCGGATGAGCGTGCTCGAGGTCCTGATGGACCTGGACCTGGAGCTGGGCAGGCACGCCGACGTCCTGTCCGAGCTGATCGCGCTGACCGGCGACCACCCGCTGCGCGAGCGGCTCCGGGCCCAGCTGATGCTGGCCTACTACCGGTGCGGGCGCAGGGCGGAGGCGCTGGCGGCCTTCGCCGACACCCGCGCCACGCTGATCGAGGAGCTGGGCATCGAGCCGGGCTCCGACCTGACGAGCATGCACCAGCGCATCCTCACCGGCGACCCGGCCCTCACACCGGCCCCGGCCGGCCCGTCGGCGCGGCCCGCGGAGGCCGTCACGACCGCCGAGGCCGCCGAGACGGCCGCGCGCGAGGGCTCCGAGGCGAAGCCGCTCCAGGAGGCGGACCCGGAGGCCGCGAGGACGCCGGAGGCGCGGGCGGCGGCGAGCCCGGAGCTGCCTCGACCGGCGCAGCTTCCCGCCGCCGTGAACGACTTCACCGGCCGCCGTCAGATCATCGCGCGGCTGCGCGCGCTGCTGTCGGCCCAGGACGGCTCCGAGGGCGTGCCGGTGGCGGCCATCTCCGGTATCGGCGGCGTGGGCAAGACGGCACTGGCCGTACACGTCGCCCACGCCATGCACGACCTGTTCCCCGACGGCCAGCTCTACGCCGACCTGCGCGGGTACGGCGAGGAACCGACCGCGCCCGAGTCGGCGCTGGCGGCCTTCCTGCGCGGGCTCGGCCTGCCCGCCGACGCCATCCCCGACGGCCTGGCCGAGCGGTCGGCGCTGTTCCGCTCGCTCCTGGCCGACCGGCGGATGCTCGTGCTGCTGGACAACGCCCGCGACGCCGCCCAGGTGAGCCAGTTGCTCCCCGGCTCGGCCGGGTGCGCGGCGATCGTGACCAGCCGGGGCAAGCTCGCCGACCTGGCCTCGGCCAGGCTGATCGACCTGGACGTCATGGAGCCGGACGAGGCCCTCGTGCTGTTCGGCATCGTCGCCGGCGAGGAGAGGGTGGAGGCCGAACGCGCCGCCGCCATGGACGTGGTCGCCGCCTGCGGTTTCCTGCCGCTCGCGGTGCGGATCGTGGCGGCGCGCCTGGCCGCGAGGCCGGCCTGGACGGTCGCCTCCCTGGTGCCCCGGCTGGCCGACGAGCGCCGCCGCCTGGACGAGATGCGCGTGGGCAACCTCGCGGTGGAGGCGACCTTCGCCCTCGGGTACGGCCAGCTCAACCCCGCCCAGGCCCGCGCGTTCCGGCTGCTCTCCCTGCCCGGGGGGCCGGACATCTCGATCGGGGCCGCCGCCGCGCTGCTCGCGCTGGACCCGATGGACACCGAGGACGTCCTGGAGTCCCTGGTGGACACCAGCCTGCTCGAAGCCCCCGCTCCCGGCCGTTACCGCTTCCACGACCTGCTCAAGCTCTTCGCCCGCCGCGTCGCGGAACGGACCGAGAACGCGACGGAGGAGAGCTGCGCCGCGGGCGAGACGAAGCGGGGAGAGCGGCGCGGCTCCGGTGTCAGCGTGACCATCGGCGGGGAGGGCGAGGCGGCGCTGCGCCGGTTGCTCGACTTCTACCTGGCGTCCGCGCGCTCGGCGCACCGCCTCGCCTACGAGGGCAGCACGATGGCCGACCGGCTGGGAGTCACCGGCACCGGTCACGCCTTCGCCTCCGCCGACGAGGCGGTGGCCTGGCTCTCGGTGGAGGCGGAGTCGCTGTTCGCGTCGATCGCCCAGGTGACCTGCGCGGACAAGGCCGACGAGCTGCTGCCGGGGGCCGACCTGCTGCTCGCCATGGAGCCGCTGCTGGAGTCGGGGAGCCACGTCCGCGAGTTCGAGAGCCGGACGCGGGAGATGCTGGCCGTCGCGCGGCGGATCGGCGCCGTCTCCAGCGAGCTGCGCTGCCGCTACGTGCTCGGGCGGGTGCTGTTCGGCGCCAACCGGCTGGCCGAGGCGGAGGAGGAGTTCCGTACGTCGCTGGAGCTGTCGGCCGGAGGCGACCGCATCGTCGCCGGCGAGGTGCTCAACGCGCTGGCCGTCGTGGCCGGGCGGCGGCGCCGCCACGAGGAGGCCCTGGCCTGGTTCGGCGCGGCGCGCGAGGCGTTCAGGGAGGCCGGGGCGCGGGGCGGGGAGGCCCTGACGCTCAGCTACTCCGCCCGCGACCACCTGTTCCTGGAGCAGCCGAAGGAGGCGATCGCCGCCGCCGAGCATGGGCTGGCCCTGTTCATCGAGATGGGCTCCAGCGCGGGCACCGCCAGGGCCCGCTACCACCTGGGGATGATCCTGTCGCGGGTCGGCCGGCTGAACGAGGCGGTCCACCACCACGCCGAGTGCCTCGCCTTCTTCAGGGCGAGCAGGCAGCGGGTCTGGGAGCAGCGGGTCTGTTCCCGGCTGGCCGAGACGTTCATCAACGCGGGACGCTTCACGGACGCGGCCCGTCACGCGGAACAGGCGCTCACCGTGAGCCGGGAGATCAGCCACCCGTACGGCGAGGCGCAGGCGCTGTGGGTGCTAGGCAAGGCGCTCAACGGTCTCGGCAGGGTCGGGCGTGGCCGGGACTGCCTCGAGCGTGCCCACGACCTGTTCGGCAGGCTCGGAGCGCCCGAGGCCGAGGATCTGCGTCTTCTGCTGGAGCGCGACCAGGTCGACAGCTGATGCCAGGCCGTCGTACAGGTCGTCGTCGAGACGCGTCATCCAGACGTGGTTGATCACCGGTGTTCCCCTCGAAGTCAGGCCCCGTGGCTCGGGATGGGCGTGGGGGTCCGGCCGGCCGTCTGACCCGGGCGACGCGTAGGGGGCCCGGTCATCCGGTGCGTCGCCCGCGGGTCGGCCGCCTCACTGTGACAGCCGGCCGGACGTGGCACGGACCCTTCACCCCCGGGTCCGTGCCCCACGACCAGAGCTTCTCCCGCGGCGTTTGCCATCCGATTGACAAGCGATAACGGGGATATCCACAGCCTGTGGATAATCACCCTGTGGATATGTGGAAAAACCCTTCCGCGATCAGCGGGCGGAGGGCGGCGGGAGCCTTCGTCCGCAGGTCGTCGTGGTCCTCGCCGGTCAGCTCCGCGATCGCGGCGAGCAGCGGGTCCAGTGGATAATCGCCGTCGCAGACCCCCGCGAGGGCGGCTTCCACGGTCCCGACCGCCGCGCTGCGGCGCAGCCCCCCGGTCTGCCGCAGCACGATGCGCGCCGGGTCCTCGGCGCCCGGGGGGCCGACCCGCTCCTCCAGCACCCCCTCGGCCACCACGAGCCTGGAGCCGAGCAACTCGGCGTCTGTCAGCCGGTGCGCCGTGGCGATCGAGCCGAGCACCTCGTCCACGTATCCGCCGACCGGCAGCTCCACCGGCCGCCCGTACTCCTCCACCCGCACGACGGGGTCGAGGCTCCCGGAGTCGTTCAGCGTGATCCAGCCGAAGCCGATCCCGGTGACGTCCGCCGCCTCGAACCAGCCGAGCCAGTCGTCGTAGAGCTCGCGGTGGCGCGGGGTGCCCTGCTCGGCGGCGTCCCGCAGCCACAGCTCGACGTACTCGGCGGGATCCTGGACGTCGCGCTGCACCACCCAGCCGTCGCAGCCGGTCCCGGCGAGCCAGCCGCCCACCCGGTCGCGCCAGTCCTCGCCGCCGACGTGCAGCCAGTTGGCCAGCAGGTGGCAGGTGCCGCCGGGCGCGAGGTGGCGGGGCGCCCGGCGTACGAGGTCACGGCAGAAGTCGTCGGCGTGGAAGCCCGACTCGCGGTAGGTGAACCGGCCGGCCGGAGAGATGACGAACGGCGGATTGGAGACGATCAGGTCGAAGCGGTCGTCCTCGACGGGATCGAACAGCGAGCCCAGCCGGGCGTCGACGCCGGTGATCCCGGACAGCGCCCAGCTGAGACGGGACAGCTCCAGGGCGCGCGGGTTGACGTCGGTGGCCGTGATCTCCTCGGCCCTGCCGTCCAGATGGAGGACCTGCACCCCGCACCCGGTGCCGATGTCCAGGGCACGCCCGACGGGGCGGCGGGAGGCCAGCTGGGCCAGGTTCGCCGAGGCGCCGCCCGCGCCGACGACGTGGTCCGGGCGCAGGGCCGGGTCGCCCGGCCTGACCTTGCGGTCGGAGACGACGTAACCACCGGGGCCACCGGTCTCCCAGGGCTGCAGATGGACCGTGGAGGTGACCCGGCCGCCCTCGACGGTCACCAGGCCCGCGGCGGCCAGCTCCTCCACGGGAAGGCCCGCAGGCACCCCGCGCGCCTCCACGGGAGCGCCGAGCCACCACAACCGGATCAGGGTGGCGAGCGGGTCGCCCTCCGCGGTGGCGCGCAGGGCGGGAACCGTCTCCTCGCGGGAGAGCGCGGTGGCGGCGACGTCGCCGAGCCGCTCGCGGACGCCGTCGATGGTGTAGCCGGTGTCGAGCAGGAGTCCCCTGAGCCGGCCGAGCAGATCGTTCACCGGGCAATCCTCGCACCGGGCACGTCCGGATGCTCCCGGTGATGAGACTGTTACCCATCGGGGTAAGCGTTCTGCAAGCGGACTTCAAGTGGAAAGCGGTACTTCTTGGGAGCCGCACCACCCGCTCCAAAGGATCCATGATGCTGATCCCCTGTTTCGCCTGCGAGTCCCGTTTTCATCCTGACGAATATTTCCGCGCTTGCCACGACTACCACCGTGGCAAGGATCTGGTCGCATGGACCTGCCCGCGGTGCGGCAACCAGGATGAGTTACGGGTCTTCCCGGGGGAGCTGGGATTCGGCTACGCCAGGCGCGGCAGGTTCGACGTCTCCGACCGGGTGCGGGTGCCCGGCCTGCGGCGCCGGCGTCAGGACCTGCGGTTGGACATCTCGCTGGACGAGGGCGTCTGGCGGGTGTCGACGCGGACCCGCCAGCTGGTGGGGGCGCACTGAGGCCCCACGCACCGAGACCCCGGTCAGTGGGAGCGCACCGAGACCGCTCCGGCCCGGAAAAGCCCCCGTGATCCGGGCCGGAGTATCGGTGACACCCGCCGCCGCGCAGGCGGCGCTCGGAGTGGCCGGGGACGGGGGCGCTCGGAGTGGCCGGACGGGGACGGCGGGCGAGCGAAAGGTCAGGAGGTCTGGCTTCAGGGGGTCTGCTGGGGGGCCTGCTGCCGCAGGCTCTGCCAGGCCGCCTCGCGCAGGCCGCCGATCTCCTCGGGGGTGGGCTGGTGCGCGCCGGCGAACCACAGGCGGCACATCTCGGTGGCCGGTCCCAGCCAGAGCACGTAGCACATCGTCGGGTGGACGGGCTGGAGCAGGCCGTCCTTCATGTGCGGGCGCCACCAGTCGGAGACCTTCCTGAAGAACGCCCTGCGCGACTCCGACACCTCGGTGCCGCCCGGCTCGTCGCGCCTGGGCGGCCGCTCGCTGATCAGCAGATGGGCCCGCTCGCGGTGCTCGCCGCACCAGGACATGTGCAGCGCGACGATGGCCTCGATGCCGCCCCGCGCGCTCTCGTGACGCTGGAGCTCGGCGAGGAAGGCGTCCTGGTACATGCGCAGGGTCTCGGCGTACAGGACGCCGAAGACGTGTTCCTTGCTGGCGAAGTGGTGGTAGAAACTGCCGACGCTGACGCCGCTCTCCTCACGGAGGCTGGCCAGCGTGGTGGCCGAGACCCCGTCCTGGCTGAATCGGCGCAGGGCACCCTCGACGATCCTGGTGCGGCCGTCGCGTCCGCTCTTGGCAGTCTTCACGGATCCCATGGTGGAGCAACAGAACCTTGTTCCGCAAACTGCTCGGGAAACAGCTTGGACCACGTCGATCGTACCGCCTTGATCCGGGTGGCCGTATCGCCGCCCCGGATGACCGGTCCGCCCGGTTCGGCGGCGTCGCCCCGGGCTTCCGGCCCGGAGCCTCCCCCGATACGCCCCGCTGGGACCGTCCGCCGAGCCCGCCCGGCAAGACTGTTCGACGAGACCGCTCGGCGAACCCGGGCGGGGCCGCGCGGGAACCGGCCCGGACGGCGCTAGCGGAGAATGCTCGCGGTCACCTCGACCGTGCCGGAGGAGACGCGCATGGTCGCCTCCGGCCATGTCCTGCGGACCATCGCCAGGACCGTGCGGTTGTCCCCGAGCACGTCCATCCCCACCGTCCTGGCCCCCCTGACCTCCGCGCGGCGCATCAGCGTGCGGACGAGCCGGGAGCCCAGCCCCATTCCCTGCCACTCGTCGCCCACCACCACGGCGATCTCGACGTCGGCCTCCTCGCCCCGGTAGCTCATCGCGTGCCCGACGAGAAGGTTCCCGTGCACGGCGAGCAGAGCGTCGCGCCGCTCGTCCACCGTGAGCAGCGTTCTGACGAAGCTCGCGCTCGGACGGCCCATCCCGGCGAAGAACCTCCGCGCCTGGGTACGGGGCGACAGTCCCCCGAGGAAGCGGCGAATCCCCTCCTCGTCGTCCGGCCGCGCGGGCCGGATCTCGACGGCACCTCCGGGCACGGTCGCGACGTCCCCCGACCCGGCCGCGACCTCCCCCGACCCGGCCGCGACCTCCCCCGACCCGGCCGCGACCTCCCCCGGCCCGGCCGCGCCGTCGCCGGACGTCCGCGCGACGTCCTCGTACACGACCGGGGCGTCCCCGGCTCTCCGCACGACGTCCCCGCATAAGGCCGGGGCGTCCCCGGGCACCTGGACACCACCAGGCGACACCACCTGAGTTCGCATCATGGACTCAGAGTCTCGCGAGACGGCTGAGTATGTCAACTAGACTTAGGGGTACGTTGGAGGTGCTGCGATGGCGACTTACGATTCGCACATGAATGAGGCGGCTCCCGGCAACCTGCCCCCGCGATTGGACAACTGCTCCATCGAACGCGCCCTGGGCGTCGTCGGCGAGAAGTGGACGTTCCTGGTGCTGCGCGAGGCGTTCGGCGGCGTGCGGCGCTTCGCCGACATGCAGGCCGCCACGGGGGCGCCCAGGCAGGTGCTCAGCGCCCGGCTGACCCGGCTGGTGGAGGAGGGACTGCTGCGCAAGGTCCCCTACCGCGAGCCCGGCCAGCGGCAGCGCGACGAATACCGGCTGACCCAGATGGGCCTCGACCTCTATCCGACCCTGGTGGCCCTGATGCAGTGGGGCGACCGGTATCTCAGCGACCACGAGGGACCGCCGGTGCTCATCACCCACCGCGGCTGCGGCGCCCTGGTCGAGCAGCGCTTCCGCTGCGCCGAAGGGCACGAGGTGGCCGGTCCGAGAGAGGTCACCCCGCTGCCCGGCCCAGGACTGCGCCTTCGGTCTACGGCCTCGGCGTCTGCAGGGCCGGCGTCCCCGGCTCCGGGTTCTCCGTCCCTCGCGTCTCCAACCTCCGCAGGCAGTGCCTCAGGCTGAGCACCGAGATCAGCCCCGCGCCGCCGAGCAGCACCGCGACCGCGGAGGTACGGACGAGGAGGTAGGTCTCCAGGGTCTGGCTGAGCAGCAGCCACAGGCTCAGCGCCCCGTTCAGCAGTTGCGCGCAGCCCCACAGCACCGACTGCGACACGAAGAAGCGACGCATCCGCGGGTGCTCCGTCACCTGGTCGGGCAGCGGCACGAGATCGGCCACCACCCGCCGGATCAGCGGTCTCTGCAGCGGCGCGGTGAGCAGGAAGCCCATGCTCACGCAGAACACCCCGAGGCAGGGCTGCAGGAAGAACACGATGGGGTTGCCCGTCGCCACCGTCAGCACCACCCTGACGGTGATCGTGCCCGCCGCCAGCAGCAGCGTGCCGGGCGCCTCGCCACCCTTGACCAGCCGCCAGGCGACGCCGCCGTAGACCCAGGCCGCCGCCACCGCCAGCGCGATGTTCGCGTTGGTGAAGACCAGCGCGACGTAGAAGACGAGAACGGGAAGGATCATGCTCTCGAACACCCTGGGGGCGGCGTGCCGCAGCAGGGCCCCGATACGGGGGAGTACGAGCGGAGCCGGGGGGGCGGGCATGAGCACAGTCATCAGGGGCGGGCTCCGGAGGTGGTGGAACATCCCGGGGGAAATCTCACCCGACCGTACGTGATGTCCGGAGTGTCCGGCGAGCTTTTCCATGACATCCGAGGATCGGGCGGTCCCGGGCACCTTACTACGCCCAAAGACGCATCCGGCCCCCCTCAAAGGCGCACTCGGAGGACGGGGCGGTGCCCCCGGTGCCTACCCTTGATGACGTGTACCGGTTCCTGCTGACTCCCCGATGGCTGGCCCTCCACGTGGTGGTGCTGCTGGTCATCCCCGCTTTCGTGCTGCTCGGCCAGTGGCAGTTCGGGCGCTTCGAGGAGAGGTCCACCAGTAGCGACCAGATCACCGGCAACCTCCACGCCGCCCCCGTCGCGGTGGAGGAGCTCACCTCACCCGGCGGCACCGTCTCTACGCAGGACAAATACCGCACCGTCCTTGCTAAGGGGACATACGACGCGAACGCTCAGCTCCTGGTCCGGCGCCGCGTCCAGGACAAGGCGGTCGGCTTCTACGTGCTGACCCCGCTGGTCACGGCGAACGGCACCGGCGTGCTGGTGAACCGGGGCTGGGTCAAGGCGGGCGGCACCGCCGACGCCCTTCCCGAGGTCCCGGCGCCGTCCTCGGGTGAGGTGACTGTCACCGGCAGGTTACGTCCCAGCGAGACCGAGGAGACCTCGGGCATCCGTGACCGGGCGGGCCTGCCCGCGGGACAGGTCCTGCTGATCAACACCGAGGCGATCGGGCGCCGTCTGCCGTACAAGCTCCTCGGCGGGTTCGTCGAGCTGATCGAGCAGTCGCCGGCGGCCGCCGCCGCGCCCGCGCCCGTCCCCACGCCGGACGTCGGTGAGGGAGGCGGCCTCAACCTGGCCTACGGCGTGCAGTGGTGGCTGTTCATCGGCGTCGCGATCGGCGGCTGGGCGCTGCTGATCCGCAGGGAGGCCGCCGACCTCAAGGCGGCCGCGGCCGCGCCCGGCGACCCGGGGCCCGAACCCGGGCCCGGCGAGCCCGCCACGCCGGGAAAGCCCTCCGCGTCCGACGAGTCGTCCACGCCCGGCGACCCCGCCGACCTCCGCGCCTAGTTCCTGAGGAGGTTCAGGAGATAGCCGGCGGCCAGCAGCAGGCCGTAGGAGAGCAGGCCCAGCCCGATCGCCGCCAGGAAGCCCCACCCGCCGCTCAGCCGCTCGCGCGGCGCGGGACGCCGCCCGGCCGCGAACCAGAGCGGGCGGGGTTCGAGCAGCAGGAACAGGAGCGCGCCGGTCTGCCCGACGGTGAAGAGCCAGAGCCAGGCCCACCGGTTGCCCAGCCGGGGCGTCGAGCCGAGCATGATCAGGAACGCGAGTATCCAGCCACCCGTCAGCCACGGGCCGTCGACGGGCCCCGGCATGTCGTCGACCCAGGCGGGTATCCACCCCGTCCTGTCGAAGCGGTCGCGCTCGATCACCCTGGCCTGACTCCGCCCCAGGTCCTTCCTCAACTCCGCCAACACGTAGGCAGGCGAGCCCTCCGCAGGGGGCGGCAGCCTGAACTCGCGCCAGAGCAACGGGCCCTGAGCCCATCGGACGTAGTAAATGACGCCGTTCTGCCCGTCCGGTCCGTCGTATCCCCTGTACTCGTCGTACTCGACGAAGGAGACACGGTCGGCCGCGGCCGCGGCGCGGAGCTCGGCCCGCGTCCCCTGCATGGGCGTGACGCCCAGCGTGAAGACCAGGACCCCGAAGGTCAGGAAGAGCAGGAGAACCGTCCGGATGGTGATCCCGACAACCCACCAGCCGCGACGCACCTCGACCGTTTCGGGAGTCATGCCCCCTTTACTACCCGACGATCACGCGTTGACCATCGCCATGCCGAAAAGAAGCGCCACCGCGATCGCGAACCCGCGTGTCCCGTCGAGCCTGGCCGGCGCGGGCAGCGCCTCGTACGGGTCCCGCCACAGGGGCCTCGGCTCCAGCAGGACGTAGAGCAGCGAGCCGCCGGTGAGGAACATCCAGAACCACGCCCAGCGGCTGGCGTAGCGGGGGTTCGGCCGGGCCAGCATGAGCAGCCAGGCCAGGATCTCCGCCGCCACCGCCACCGGGCCGAACGGCTCCCACCACCGCGCGTAGGCGGGCGAGCCCGCCAGGGCCCCGAAGCCCTCGGTGCGCACGATGTCCACGGAGGGGTCGGCGGCGGCGCGCACCTGGGCCAGGAAGGCCTCCTGGCGGCGCTCCAGGGCCTCGGGGACCAGCCGGGTGGTCCGGGGGTCCCAGACGTCGTCGGGCTGGTCGAAACGGGCCTGGCTCCAGGAGAGTGGCCCGTGGGACCACGTCAGCGTGCCGTAGGCGGGCCAGTTGCGGTCGTAGACGACCTTGGTCACCTCGCCCGCCCGCAGGTCCGCCACGAGCTCCGCGGCGGGCCGCAGGGGAGGTGCCTGGTTGATGTGGACGACGACCGTGGACAGCGCGAGCACGAACAGCAGTGCCACCCGCACGGCGTACGGGATGTCATCCCGTGCCGGAATCGCCACTCGCATCCCTGCCCCCATCACGCGAGACCCACCGCTGGATAGGTTAGAGGGCGTGATCCGGCATATCGAGTTCGCGCGGCTGTACAACTTCCGCGACGTGGGCGGCTACCGGACGGACGGCGGGATGCAGGTGCGCTGGCGGCGGCTCTACCGCTCCGCCTCGCTGCACATGCTCGCCGACGACGACCTCGACCGTTTCCACGCGCTCGGCGTGCGCACCGTGATCGACCTGCGTCATCCCGACGAGGTGGCGCGTCGCGGCCGTGCCCCGCAGGGGCCGGGTTACCACAACCTCCCGGTCGAGCACCGCAGGTGGGACACCGCCGGCGACTACCACCCCGACGCCGGGGTCGCCAGGTTCTTCGCCGACCGCTACCTGGAGGTGGCCCAGGACGGGCACGCCGAGCTCAGGAGCGCGCTGGAGGTGATCGCCGAGGCGGACAACGCGCCCGTGGTGGTCCACTGCGCGGCGGGCAAGGACCGCACGGGGCTGCTGGTCGCCCTGGTCCTGCGGCTGCTGGGGGTGTCCGAGGAGGACGTGGTCGCCGACTACGCGCTGACCGGGCTGGCCAGGCCCCAGATGGTCGCGTACTGGGAGAGGGAGCATCCGGGTGAGCCCCGGTGGGCGGGGTTCGGACAGGCGCCCGCCGAGGCGATGCGCCTCTTCCTGGGCGAACTGGGCCCTGTACGGGACTACTGCCTGCGGACCCTGGGCGTGGACCAGAGCGTTATGTCCGCCCTTAAGAATCATCTTTTGAAAAATCCTGATATTGAGGAGATCTCTGGGTAGGCGCTCTCGCAGGGCCCGCCACGGGCAGCACCCTCTGGCGGGCCCGTCCCCCCGGGGCCGCCTTACCCCCCTCCGGTGGCTCCGGGGCCCACCCGCCCGGCCGCCTGCCGAAGACGTCACGGCGAGTATCGCGGGAGACGTGGGAGGCGTCGCGAAGGACGTCACGGCGAGCATCGCGGGAGACGTCGCGAAAGACGTCGTGGGAGACAGAGATACCAAGCGGAGACCTTGCGGCTTGATGAGTGTTATTCCAGCGGAATACGGTTGACCGTGTGACTACGCCGCTGCTCCCCGACCCCGAGCCCAGGCGGCGGGACTATGTGATCATCTCAGCCGACGACCACCTGATCGAGCCGCCCGACATGTTCGACGACCGGCTCCCGGAGAAATACGCTGACAAGGCGCCCAAGGTGGTCGAGACCGACTCCGGTCACCAGGTCTGGCGTTACGGCGGGGCCACCTACCCCTGTGCCGGGCTCGATGTGGGCGCCGGCCTGCCCCGCGAGCAGTGGACGCTCGACCCGGTGCGGTTCGAGCACATGCGTCCCGGATGCCACGACATCGAGGCCCGGATCGAGGACATGGACCGCGCCGGCGTCTGGGCCGCGCTCTGCTTCCCCGGCATGCTGGCCGGGCAGTCGGGCATGGTCTTCGCCAAGACCCGCGACCAGGAGCTGGGCCTGTCGGTGCTGCGCGCGTGGAACGACTGGCACGTGGAGGTCTGGGCGGGCACCTACCCGGAGCGGATCATCGCCCTGCAGCTGCCCTGGCTGACCGACCCCGAGGTGGCCGCCAAGGAGATCCGCGACAACGCGGCGCGCGGGTTCAAGGCGGTGCTCTTCCCCGAGTTCCCCACCCGGCTGCGCCTGCCGTCCATCCACAGCGACCACTGGGACCCGTTCTTCCAGGCGTGCGAGGAGACCGGCACCGTCGTCTGCCTGCACGCCGGTGCCGGTTCCTGGGCCCCGGTCCCGTCCCCGGACACTCCGATCGAGGCGATCACCACGTTGATGCCGGCGAGCGCCATGTTCGCCTGTGCCGACTGGCTCTGGTCGGGCATCCCGCTGCGCTTTCCCGCGCTGCGGATCCTGATCGTGGAGGGCGGGGTGGGCTGGCTGCCGATGCTGGCCGAGCGGGCCGACTACGCGCTCGACCACCCGGTGGCGGGAGAGGCCTCGTGGGAGGGCGGCCTGAAGCCCAGCGAGGTGCTGCGGAGAAACTTCTTCTTCGGCACGCTCAACGACCACGCCCTCTCCGGGGTGCGGCTCGCCGTCGGGCTGGAGCACGTGCTGCTGGAGAGCGGCTACCCGCACTCCGACTCCACCTGGCCCGACACCCAGCAGGCCGTCGCGACGAACCTGGGCAGCCTGCCGCCCGCCGACATCGCCCGGGTGGCCTACGGCAACGCCGCCCGCCTGTTCGGCCACCCGCTGCCCTCGCGCGCCTGGCTCAGGATGGAACAGATCTGACCGTCCGCGCGCCCGGCTCAGGAAAGGCCCACGTGAACCCCGGCCCGGGAAGGGCCCGCGTGAACCCCGGCCCGGAACCCCGGCCAGGGAAGGGCCCATGGGGACCCGCTCGAGCTCCCCGCCCGGGACGGAGCGGCCCCGACCCGCTCGCGCCCTCGGCTCAGGGCCGAACGGACCTGACCCGCTCGCGCCCTCGGCTCAGGGCCGAACGGACCTGACCCGCTCGCCCCCTCGGCTCAGGGCCGAACGGACCTGACCCGCTCGCGCTCCCAGTCGACGTAGCGCCCGCCCTCGCCGAGCAGGGAGCTCATCAGCCAGAGGAACACGCCGAAGTCGTCGGCCACCCCGAGGAGAGGCAGGAATTCGGGGATGACGTCGAACGGCGAGACGATGTAGAGCACGCCGAGCCCCATCATCGCCAGCTTGCCCTTGCCCATGCCCGGGTACTCCCCGTGCATGACCGCGCCGACCATCCTGGGGAGGGCGCGCAGACGAGCACCGAGACCGGGCGAGCCCGGCTTCGTCACGTCCTTGTACGTTCGCCACGCCTGCGCCGCGCGCGCCGCCTTCGCCATGGAATCCTCCTCGGAACCACGTTCGCCTGGCGGCGTACTACCCCGCCGCCTCACGATATAACGCGTGACTTCCGGACAGGGTTCCCGAGGCCGGTCAGCGCATCGCCGCGTGCCGGAAGGGGCGTTCCTCCTCGATCTGGGCGGCCACCCGGACGAGCAGGTCCTCCCGCCCCGCGGCGGCGACCAGCTGCACCCCCACCGGCAGTCCGTCCGCGGTGTGGTGCAGCGGCAGGGAGATCGCGGGCTGCCCGATGGCGTTGACGGGCGAGGTGAACGACACCGCCCGGTTGGTACGGCCCCGCGAGGTGCTGACGTCGTCGGGAGGCAGCCAGCCGAGGTGGAAGGGCGCCACCCCCAGGGACGGCATGAGCAGCAGGTCGTGCGACTCCCACCAGGCGGCCATCCGCCGCCTGAACCCGTCGATCCAGTCGCGCGAGGCCACGTAGCCGACCGCGCCGAGGCCACGGCCCGCCGCCGCCAGGATGCGGTTGCGCGTCTCCAGCTCGCCGAGCTCGACGGGCCTGCCGCGCCAGCGCCCGATGTCCTCCACGTCGGCGGCCACGTGGGCGGCGACGATCGTGCCGAAGTGCGAGGCGAAGCCGTCCTCGGCGAGCGCGGAAGGCCCTCCCTGCTCGACGTCGTGGCCCAGCGCCTCCAGCAGCCCGGCGGCCCCGGTGACCGCGGCCACCAGGTCCGGGTCGGACGGGACGTCCCCGCCGGGGTGCTCGGTGAGGAAACCGATCCGCAGCCGCCCGGGGTCCGCCCCGACCTCCTCGGCGAGCGGGCGCCTCCAGGCGGGCGCGCCGTACGGGTCGCCCGGCATCGTCCCGGCGATCACGTCGAGGGTCGCCGCGCTGTCCCTGACCGTACGGCAGAGCAGGCCCGCGGCCGAGAAGCCCGCCCAGGGCTCGCCTCCGGAGGGGCCGGAGCTGACCCTGCCCCTGCCGGGCTTCAGCCCGACCAGCCCGCACATGCTCGCCGGGATCCGGATCGACCCGCCGCCGTCGCTGGCCGAGGCCACCGCGACCATGCCCGCCGCCACCGCCGCCGCGGACCCGCCGCTCGATCCTCCGCTGCTGTAGCGGAGGTCATACGGATTGCGGGTGGGACCGAACGTCACCGGTTCGGTGGTGATCGCGGTGCCGAACTCCGGGGTGTTGGTCCGGCCCAGGATCGTGAACCCCGCCCGGCGCAGCTTGGTCACCGCGTAGCCGTCGCGTTCGGCGAAGATCCCGTCAAGGGTGCGCGACCCCGCGCGGTACGGCTCTCCCGCCATGGTCCAGCCCAGGTCCTTCAACAGCGTCGGCACGCCCGCGAAGGGGGCGTCGGGGTCGGCCTCGCCCGTCTCCGCCAGTGCCCGCTCGAACCTGCGGTGGACGACCGCGTTGATCGCGCCGTCGTGCGCCTCGATCCGCGCGATCGCCGCCTCGGCGAGCTCCCTCGGGGAGACCTCTCCCTTCTTCACGGCCTGCGCCTGTCCGAGCGCGTCGAGCTTCAACAGGTCGTGCAAGGGGTCACTCCTCGACAGGGGCCAGATCTCGTACGGCCTGGGCGATCGGGACCCCGCCCCCGGGGATGGGGGCGAGGATCGGGGTGTTCAGGCCGTTGCGCACATACTCCCGGATCCTGGCCCGGCACGTGGCCGCGTCGCCGTGCACGATGAGCTCGTCCACGACCTCGTCGGGGATGGCCTTGAGCGCCGCCTGCCGGTCTCCGGCCGCCCAGGCCTCGTGCATCGGCCGCAGCACCTCGCCGCGTCCCAGCCAGTCGTGGAAGGCGGCGTAGACCGGGACGGTCAGGTAGCCCGCGAGCATCCGGCGGCCGAGCTCGCGAACCTTCTCCGCGTCCTCGCTGACGCACACGAACAGGCGGGCGATCAGTTCGGTCTCCGGGCCGGCCTCGGCCCTGACCTTCCGCACGTCGCCGGGCGAGAGCCAGTTGGTGATCGCGCCGTCGGCCTCCTCGGCGGCCAGGCGCAGCATGCGGGGGCGCAGCGCGGCGAGCACGATCTTCGGTGGGATCTTGGGGGCGCGCTCCAGCTTGAAGCCCTTGACCTCGAACGTCTCGTACCGCTCGGTGACCTTCTCGCCCGCGAGGGCCGTGCGCAGGAAGCGCAGGGTGTCTCTGGTCCTGGCGAACGGCTTGACGAACTCCCCGGCGTTCCAGCGCTCCACGATGGCCGGGGAGGAGGCCCCGATGCCCAGGACGAAGCGCTCGGGGGCGAGGTCGGCGAGCGTGGCGGCGGACATGGCGAGCAGGCCGGGACCGCGGGTGGAGACCGGGACGATCGCGCTGCCGAGCCGCATCTCCGGGGCCCATTCCGAGGCCATCGCCAGGGGCACGAAGCCGTCGACGCCGTTGACCTCGGCGGACCAGGCGTCGGTGTAGCCGAGTCCTGGCAGCTCGGCGATCAGATCCCTGGAAGCGGCCAGCGAACGGTCGTAGAAGGGGATCGTCATACCCCAGCGTGGGCCCGTGGTCATGTGCCGCCTCCGTGTCGGTGCTCGCCGCCGGGGACCTTTCCCCAGAACGATGTTCTGATGTAGCTTGCCGCACTCGCTCGGGGCGCCGTCAATAGCCTGACCGTACCAACCGGACGGTATGTCAGAAAAGAATGATCTCCACCGACCGGCCGCTTACCGTCTCATCACTTTCCGTATGATGTTAGAAACTTTACGTGACGAAGCATCGGCGGAGGACCCAACGACGGAGCCGGATCGGCGGGGCGGTCCTCGCGACCTGCATGGCGGCCCCCGTTCTGGCCGGGACACATCCCCTCGCGGCGGAAGGCGGCTCGGGGCCGCCCCCTGGGGTCTCGCACGCGGCCCTGAGCCTGGCCTCCGGCCGATCGGCGCTCCCGGAGCCCGAGCGGTCATCCCCGGCCTCCCCACCCCCGGTCCCCCCGGCCTCCCCGCCCTCGGCGCCGGACCACCGGCCGAAGCCGGAAACCGGCCACTCGGCCGCGCTGAAACCCGAACCGGACTACCCGACCGCGCCCCCGCCGGGGGCGGACGACCGGAAGGTCCCCTGGTGGCACTGGTGGAACTGGTGGAAACCCGCGTCAGACCATCCGGCGGACCTCCCGGCCAAACCGAAACCAGAGCCGAAACCCGAAACGAAGCCAGAGCCGAAGCCAGAGCCGAAACCGAAACCCGAGCCGGAGCCCTCGCCCGAACCCGCGCCCGAGCGGCCGGCTCCCACCGTGTCAGCCCCTCCCAGCCTTCCCGCCCCGGAGCCTTCCGCACCCCCCAGGCCCCGCGTCCCGGCGCCCCCGCCCGTTCCCGTTCTCGAAGTCGTCACGCCGCCGCCGACGCCGAGCCGGAGCCGCACTCCCCGGCCCAAGGCGACGCCCTCCGGCGTGCCCCCTCTCCTTCGGCAGCGGCTGGTGCTCGATCGCTACGCCGAGCGGCGCAAGGGCACCGACAGAAAGCTGGTCCTCCTGGTGATGTTCACCGGTGTGATCTCGGTCGCCGCGGTCACCGCCCTCAACCGCAGGGGCCGATGATCCGGGCGGCACGGACGGCGAAGCCCGCCGGTGGGACATCCACCGGCGGGCTTCCGGGCCGCCCCGCGCGCCAGACCGCGGCCCGATCGCCGAGGAGGGCTACGGCTGGGCGGGGAAGTGGCCGTCGATCTGGTCGTACTGCCGCTGCGCGGCCTTGAACGCGTCGGGCTCGACGGCGCCGAGCCCGCTGAACGGATGGCTGATCAGGATGATGAAGCAGATGCCGACGACGACCACCCCCGCCCGGACCACGTCCGCGATGATCGACGAGGTCGTGGGCCGCACCCCGAGCGTCCAGGGCAGCGCGATCACCAGCAGTCCGGAGATGATCATCAAGATCACGAAGGTGCTCTCCAGGCCGGTGCCCGCGTCGTCAGCCCGCACGATGCGGGCGTGGGAGACCTCGGAGATCCGGTCGAGCGCGGCCTGCTGGAGGTTCTTGCTGTCGTCGCCGAGCGGGCGGAGCCTGAGCACCGTGGCCCGCATGTCCGCGAGGGTCTGACCGGGGAGCGGGGACATCTCGCGCCCGGCCATGAGCGGCCAGTCGAGGTCGATGGTCTGCGCGGTGTACTGCCGGATCTGGGAGCGGACGGGTGCCGCCTCGGGGATGGGCGCGACCGACCAGTACATCTCGGTGAGGCTCTCGGCCTCGGCCTGGACGTCGGCGTCCGACACCGAGAGCCCGTCCCGGCACAGGACCGCGGCGTAGGCCAGCACCAGCAGGTAGACGGCGAGGGCGAGATTGGCGGAGAAGTCGACGGACGACGAGACATGCTCGCCGTCCTCCCGCCCCTTCCTTCTGAGGACGCGGAACGCGATCAACATGATCGCGACGGACACCACCACCAGCACGGCTACCCAACCCATGGGACTCCCTCGAAACCGTCATCGAATCAACTACACAGGGTAATCAGATCGATACGGTTGTTCATGGGGTTCCGCCGGGATTCACTCGCGAAGTTCGTGAATCCCCGCGATGAAGTCACGGGCGACCCCGCGCAGGCCGGGCAGGTGTGAGAGCCCCACCAGGCGGTCCACCAGCGGCACGGTGAGGTCGATGAACCGGTGCGTCCTGCGGCATCCCTCCGACTCGTCGTGCACCCAGAACAGGACGACGCCCATGGACATCAGCCAGAGCAGCTCGGGCAGCTCGGCGCGCAGCTCGCTGTCCATGCGGTCGGAGGACCCCTCCACGACCCGCCGGTAGATCGCGATCGACGCCTCCCTGGAGGGCGAGGACTCGGCGCTGAACGGGTTGAGCGGGTTGTTCGGCTCGGCCGCGTGCTTGAAGAACTTCACCGCGAACTCGTGGTACGGCTCGGAGACCCGCACCCACTCCCGCAACACCCCCGCCAGCCGCGCGGCGAACCGGTGCTCGGTGGCCAGCAGCTTCTCGCACGCCGCCTCGTGCTCGGCCTGGGCCCGGTCGTAGTACGCCTGGACCAGGATCTCCTTCGAGGCGAAGTAGTAGTAGGCGTTGCCCACCGACACCCCGGCCTCGGCGGCGATGGCCCGCATGGTGGTCGCCTCGTACCCACGCTCGCGAAAAAGCCGCAGGGCCGTCTCCACGATGACCTCACGGGTCTTGTCCGATCCACGGGTTCTCGGGGGCGGCTCGGTCATCGGGTGCTCGTTACCTGTCGATCGAAGCTGGGAGAACGGGCTCATCTGGTCTTTCTCCACTGAACGAACCCTAGATCATCCGTCCCGCACCACCGGGGATGAGCCTCAGTGAACGACCCTAAGCGCGCCACATTGCCCTCGCCACTCATATCCGTGATTGCTCCACCACTCTTGATGCCGCCCTGCCCCGCGCCGTCCGCCAAGGACGTGACGATAGTGCCGTACGCGGCGAATACCGACATGTCGCCTATCTCAGTAACTGCCGTCTCAGCAGGTCATCGAGCCGCCCGATCATTCCCACTACCGGGCAAAAATCACTCTTCGTGAGGGATCATCCGGGTTCGGGGGTGGGATTGATCCTTTTGGCGGAAGGGCTCCCACGACAAGGGATACATAAATGGGGACATGTCCCTGTAGACAGCGGGCTGCCCGGTTTACCGCCGGAGCACTGCTCGCTCTGCAGCTATCTTTCATCGCATCGGCCCCGCACCACAGCGCGACCGCGGAAAGCGGGAACGCGTCGGCCGGCGCCGCGATCGTGAGCCGGCCCGTCGCGGCCGGCCCGGCGGAAGGACGCCGGTCCACGATCATCGGAGTGTACGACATCGGCACCCTGGAAACCGCCGGGCGCCGCATGCGGGAGCTGTGTCACCCGGCGGCCGCCCAGCCGGGCCGGGAGAGCGCGGTTCCTCTCCGGCCGGAGGACGCCGCTCCCGCGGACACGCCGCCGCGGCCCGCCAAGACCACCGAGACCACCACGACCGCCGCGCGAACACGGACCGCCGCCCTGGCGGGCGCACACCGTGAACAGGCGACCCCCCGACCGCCTGAGACCACCGCGCGAACGCGGACCGCCGCCCTGGCGGGCGCACCCCGCAGACCGGCGGCCCCCCGGATCCCGCAGACCACCCCCCAGACCCCCGGGAAGGCACGGGCGTTCCAGGCCCAGGGAAGCGTGCAGGCCCCTCCGGCCGCCGTCACCTCGGGGAAGAAGGCTCCCGCCGCCCTCGAAAAGCCGGCCGAGGCCCACCCTCCCCAGGCGCAGCAGGCCCGGCAGCCCACGCGGCTCCAGCAGACGGACGCCAAGCGGCTCCTGCGGGCGGCGGGCCTGCGCTGGACCTCCTCGGGTAAATGCGCGAACCGCCAGGGGCGGAACTGCACCTCGCTGGAGGCCGTGCGATCCGAGACCGTCTCCAGCGCCATCGAGCTGAAGCGGCGCAGCGGCTGTCCCCTCGTCGTCACCGGCGGCACCGAGGTGGGCCACGCCCCCGGGCCCTACAGCCACTACGCGGGCTACAAGCTGGACATAAAGCCCAACGCATGCATCAACCGCTACATCACGAAGAACTATCCGTCGCAGGGGGTACGAGGGGACGGAGCCCGCCTGTACGGCCAGTCGGCGACGTCGGGCCCCCTCTTCGCCCGCGAGGCGGACCACTGGGACATCCTCTTCCGCTGACCCGGCGGATCACCGGCCACGCGAGGGCACGGGCCCTCGATCCGTGATCAGGTGAGATCGCCGGTCCTCGGTCCGGGAGCGCACGGGATCACCGATCCTCGATCCCACGGCCACGCGGGATCGCCGCTCCTCGACGTGCCCGTCCCCGGCCTTCTCACCGGCGCGTGGATCCCACCGCCCCGGCTTTCACGCCCCCGCGACCGCGAGGGCCGTACGGCGGCGTGGCGTCATCGGACACCACGCCGCCGTACGGCCCTGGAGAAACCCCGGAGAGACTACGCGAACTCGGCCGCGACCAGTTCGGCGATCTCCGCCGCGTTCAGGGCCGCGCCCTTGCGGAGGTTGTCACCGCAGACGAACAGGTCGAGGGTGTTGGGGAAGTCGAGCGCCTGGCGGACCCGGCCCACGTAGGTGGGGTCGGTTCCGACGACGTCCGCCGGGGTCGGGAAGACGCCGTTGGCCGGGTCGTCCATGACGACCACGGTCGGAGCGGCCTCGAGAATCCGGTGGGCGTCGGCGACGGTGATCTCACGCTCGAAGGTCGCGTGCACGGCCAGCGAGTGGGTGGTGATCACCGGGACGCGGACGCAGGTCGCGGAGACCTTGAGGTCGCCGATCCCGAGGATCTTCCGCGACTCGTTGCGGAGCTTGATCTCCTCGGAGGCCCAGCCGCCGTCCTTGAGCGAACCCGCCCACGGCACGACGTTGAACGCCACCGGCGCGGGGAACGGCGACTCCTCGTCCCCGAGCTTGTTCTGCAGGACCTTGCGCACGTCACCGGCGGTCTGCCCGACCGTACGGTCACCCGCCAGGGCCTCGACCTCGTCGTAGAGGCGGGCCGGGCCCGCCACGCCCGCGCCGGAGACCGCCTGGTACGAGGCGACCACCAGCTCGCGCAGGCCGTACTCCTGGTGCAGGGCGCCCATCGCGGCCATCATCGACAGGGTCGTGCAGTTGGGGGTGGAGATGATCCCCAGCGGCCTGGTGCGCGCGTCCTGCGGGTTGACCTCCGGCACGACCAGCGGAACCTCGGGGTTCATCCGGAAGGTGCCCGACTTGTCGATGACGACGGCACCGCGCTCGGCGGCGATCGGCACCCAGGTCGCGGAGACCTCGTCCGGCACGTCGAAGATCGCGATGTCGACGCCGTCGAAGACCTCGGGGGTCAGCTCCTGGACGACGAGGTCCTCGCCGCGAACCCGCAGGACCTTTCCGGCCGAGCGGGCGGACGCGACGAGCTTGATGTCGCCGTAGACGTCCTCGCGGTTGGAGATGATGTCGCGCATGACGGTGCCGACGGCACCGGTCGCGCCGATCAGGGCAAGGGTGGGCTTGCGGCTCATCGCCCGCTACCTCCGTAGATCACGGCTTCAACCTGGTCCGCGTCGAGATCGAACGCGCGGTGCGCGGCGCTGACCGCCGTGTCCACCTCGTCCTGCCCGACGATCACCGAGATGCGGATCTCCGAGGTGGAGATCATCTCGATGTTCACCCCCGCGTCGGCGAGGGCGGCGAAGAACGTCGCGGTGACGCCGGGGTGCGAGCGCATGCCCGCCCCGATCAGCGAGATCTTGCCGATCTGGTCGTCGAAGAGCAGCGACTCGAAGCCGATGCGCTCCTGGATCTTCTTCAGCGCGGTGAGCGCGGCCGAGGCGTCACTCGTGGGCAGCGTGAAGGAGATGTCCGTCCGGCCGGTCGTCGCCGCCGACACGTTCTGCACGATCATGTCGATGTTGATCTCGGCGTCGGCGAGCGTTTTGAAGATCGTCGCAGCCTCACCGACCTTGTCGGGCACCCCGACAACGGTGATCTTGGCCTCGCTCCGGTCGTGCGCGACGCCGGAGATGATCGGCTGCTCCATCTCTGTTCCTTCGCTGTCGGGGTCGGAGACGACCCACGTGCCTTCCTTGGTGCTGAACGAGCTTCTGACGTGGATCGGCAGGCTGAAACGGCGAGCGTACTCGACACAGCGCAGGTGCAGGATCTTCGCACCGCACGCCGCCATCTCCATCATCTCGTCGTACGAGATCTTGGGGATCTTGCGGGCGGCCGGGACGATGCGGGGGTCGGCGGTGAAGACGCCGTCCACGTCGGTGTAGATCTCGCACACGTCGGCGTTCAGGGCGGCGGCGAGCGCGACCGCCGTGGTGTCGGAGCCGCCCCTGCCGAGCGTGGTGATGTCCTTGGTGTCCTGCGAGACGCCCTGGAAACCGGCCACGATCGCGATCTGGCCGCCGTCGAGCGCCCCGCGGATCCGGCCGGGCGTCACGTCGATGATGCGCGCGCGGCCGTGCGAGGAGTCGGTGATCACGCCGGCCTGGGACCCGGTGAACGAGCGCGCCTCCTGGCCCAGGTTGGCGATCGCCATCGCCAGCAGCGCCATCGAGATGCGCTCACCCGAGGTGAGCAGCATGTCGAGCTCGCGGCCCGGTGGAAGCGGCGAGACCTGCTGGGCGAGGTCGAGCAGCTCGTCCGTCGTGTCGCCCATGGCCGAGACGATCACCACGACGTCGTTGCCGGCTTTTTTCGTCGCGACGATCCGCTGCGCGACCCGCTTGATGCAGGACGCGTCGGCGACGGACGAACCACCATACTTCTGAACAACGAGCGCCACGAGATGTCTCCGAAGCAATCTAGGGCTGTGGAGCTCACAGTCTACTGGCGCCCTCGCTGAGGCCTTCTGATCAAACCAGTATGTGGACGATCACACCGTTGTGCGCTCCTCGGCGACATCGAGTCGCGTGTGGGCGACAAGCGCCTGAAGTGCCCGCATCGCCGCTCCGGCGTGGTTGCCCCAGGTGTTGAAGTAGGAGTACTGCCACCACCAGAGCGCCTCCAGGGGGCGCCCCGCCCTGTGGTGCCGCAGGCCGTGCAGGAGGTCGGCGGCCACCGCCGTCAGGTCGTCCGACAGGCGGTACGGGGTGACCCCGGTGTCCTTGTAGGGGTCGAAGACCTCGGCGTAGTCGTCGACCGGCCCCAGCCGCTCGGCGAGGGCCGTACGGACGACGTCGACGTCCGGGTCCTCGCCCAGGTGCGGCTCCCAGTTGCCCGACAGGATCACGTCCTGGCTCGCGCCGAGCTGCGCACCGGCCGAGCTGACCTGCGCGACCTCCACCAGCAGCAGCGGCAGGATGGCGTCGCCGCCCTCACCGCCCGCCAGGCGGGTCAGGCCGTCGATGTAGTTCTTGGCGTGCTCCGCGATCCGTTCCGCGAGAGCGCTCCACGCATCGTCAGACATCAAGGAGCCTTCTTCCTTCGAACGCGCGGCCCAAGGTGACCTCGTCCGCGTACTCGAGGTCACCGCCTACCGGCAGACCGCTGGCCAGTCGTGTCACTTTCAGTCCCATCGGCTTGACCAGACGGGCGAGATAGGTCGCCGTCGCCTCCCCTTCGAGGTTGGGGTCGGTGGCGAGGATCAGCTCGGTGACCTGACCGTCGGCCAGGCGGGTCATGAGCTCCCGGATGTTCAGGTCGTCGGGGCCGACGCCGTCGATCGGGCTGATCGCCCCGCCGAGGACGTGGTACCGGCCCCGGAACTCGCGGGTCTTCTCGATGGCCACGACGTCCTTCGACTCCTCGACGACGCAGATCACGTGGAGATCGCGCCTGGTGTCGCGGCAGATCCGGCACTCCTCCTCCGCGGCGACGTTGCCGCAGACCCGGCAGAAGCGGACCTTCTCCTTGACCTCCAGCAGAGCGTGCGCGAGCCGCTTCACATCGGCCGGCTCCGCGGCCAGCAGGTGGAACGCGATGCGCTGCGCGCTCTTGGGACCGACTCCGGGAAGCATCCCCAGCTCGTCGATCAGGTTCTGGACGACCCCTTCGTACATGACCTAGAACCCGGGAAGCTGGCCGAGCCCGCCCCCGCCGCCCAGCCCCTGCGCGAGGGGACCGAGCTTCTCCTGCTGCAGGTCGGCGGCGGCGCGCACGGCGTCGCGGATGGCGGCGATGACCAGGTCGGCGATGGTGTCGGCCGTCTCCTGGGGATCGCCGGGGTCCACGGCCTCGGGACTGATCTTGAGTTCGAGCAGCTCGCCCCCGCCGTTGACCGTGGCCACGACAAGTCCGCCGCCCGCGGAGCCCTCGACTTCCGCGTCGTTCAGCTCCTGCTGGGCGCTCACGAGCTGCTGCTGCATGAGCTGTGCCTGCTCCAGCAGCTGCTGCAGGTTGACATCCCCTGGGTTCACCGTCGTTGTGCTCCTCGTCCGTGACATCGGTCGTCACGAGCCTACGGGGTTCGGGCCGGGTGTTGTACTGCAGCGAGCACGCGTTCCCCCAGTATGGGGATTAAACCCCCGTCGGGCCCCGGGCCCCCCTCCAGACGTCCGAGACCCGACGCGACACGCGCCGGAGCGGCCGCACACGACAGCGTGTCATCGGAAGGTAGCCCTCCGAAGGTTGCACACACGTTGCGATCGTTCACTCACCCTTCGCACACCCTCTTTGGCCGAACGGGTTGCGGGCGGGGTCTCGACCGTTGATGCTTCGGCCATCGGCTCTATTCCGGGGGGATATGTGCGCGACAGCCACCGGGGAGCTGTCCAGACGGCCGGTCTCGACTCCTACTCCTCACGACTGCGGCGCCTGCACGAGGCGCTGATCAGGGGCGAGCGGCCGACGGGCGAGGGACCCAGGAGCGTGATCTCCGCGTCGTGGCGGCGGTCCCTGGACGCCGGGGTCGACCCCGACGCCAGGTCGGCCCCCCTCGCCTTCGAGGGCGAGGACATCCGCGAGATCCGCTCGGCGCACCCGATGAGCAGGCTTCTGCCGATCATCACCGGGACCCTCCTGGAGGCCGTCGACGCGGACGACCAGATCCTGCTCGTCACCGACGCCCGCGGCAGGGTGCTCTGGCGCGACGGCAACCACCGGACGATGGAGAGCGCCGACGAGGTGGGGCTGGCCGACGGCTTCGACTGGAGCGAGGGCGCGTTCGGGACCAACGGCCCGGGCACCGCGCTCGCCACCCGGCGGCCCCTGCACGTCTTCTCCGCCGAACACCTGGTCAGGGCGCTCCACTTCTGGTCGTGCTCCGCCGCGCCGATCGTCGACCCCGACAGCGGCGACCTGCTGGGCTGTGTCGACATCAGCGGCAGGACGCGCTCCATGCACCCGGCGAGCGTCGCCCTCGTCGAGGCAGCGGCCCGGCTGGCGGAGAGCCACCTCACGCTGCGCATGCTCGAACGCGACGAGCGGCTCAGACGCCGTCACGGGCGGCACCTGAGCGCGCTGCGCGGCGAGCCGGGCGCCCTGGTCACCGCGACCGGGCGGATCATCGCCGGTGACGACACACGCCAGTGGGCTCCGCGCATACGTCTGCCGGAGGCGGGCGACCGGGTGATCCTGCCCGACGGGCGGAGCGCCTTCCTGGAGGTCCTCGACGACGACGGCTTCCTGCTCCGCCTCGCGGGCCCGGCCAGGAGGCCGGTGCTCGCCCTGTCCTTCCTCGGCGCCGAGCACCCCTCTGCGCACCTCGACGGGGTCCGCCTGGCGCTCTCCCTGCGCCACGCCGAGATCCTCGCGATGCTCGCCCTCAACCCCCGCGGGATGACCGCCGCCCAGCTCTCCTTCCACCTGTACGGCGACGCGGGGAACCCGGTGACCATCCGCGCCGAGATCCACCGCCTCCGCACCCAGCTCGGCCGTACGATCGCCGCCAAGCCGTACCGCCTGGCCTGCGTGGTGGAGGCCGACTTCCTGGAGCTCAAGCGGCTGCTCGCGGGCGACGGGGCCGCCCCGGTCGCCCGCGCCTACCGCGGTCCGCTGCTGCCCCGCTCCGAGGCGCCCGCCCTGCGCCTCGAACGCGAGGAGCTCGAGGGGCAGGTGCGGGCCCGGCTGCTGCTGCGGGGAAGTCCCGAGGACCTGTGGGCCTACGCGGAGACCGAGCACGGCAGGAACGACATCCAGATCCTCGAACGCCTCGTCACGGCGCTGCCCCGCCACGACCACCGCGCGGTGGCCGCCCGGATCCGCCTCAGCGGCGTCGACCTGCCCTGAGCCGGCCGTCCCGGCGGGCCCGCGCCTCGCCGGGCGCGGCCTCGCCGGATGGCGCCCTGTCAGGCGAGGTCTTTTCAGGTGTCAGGTGGTGCCGGCCGTCAGGTGTGGTCGATCTCGCCGATGACCTGGCCGCCCAGCTCCCGCTGGAGGAGGGCCATGCCGGTGAGCGCGTCGACGTCGGCGTCCGCGTCGTTGAGCGGGTCGACCTCGTCGGTGTCGGAAGTGGTGCCGCGGGCGGGGATCGCGTCAGGCCAGGCCGCCGCCTTGGCGCCGGTCTTGACCGCGGCCTTGGGCCCGGCCTGGGCCGCCGCCCTGGCCGCCGAGCGGGCCGCGGCCAGACCGGGGCTCGGCATGGAGCTCGGCGGGGGAGGCGAGCCGGGGTCCTCCGGCAGGGGGGCGTCCGGCCAGGACTCGTCCGTCGCGGGCGGCGCCTGCCTGGGCGTGGCCTCCCTCGAGTCCGCGGGCGCGGGCGACGGCCCGGGGGCGGGCGCCTGGGGCGGAGACTGCGGGGCCTGTGCCTGCGGGGCCTGGTTCTGGGGCGCGGGGTGCTGGGGAGCCGGGGGCTGCCTCGGAGCCGGAGGGCGGCTCCCGCCCGAGGGAGCGGGCCCGCCGCCGACGACGGCCTCGACCTTCCAGGTGCCGCCCAGGACCTCCTGCAGCACCGCAGCGACGACCGCGTCCTTGCCGCCGCCGGTGAAGTTCTTCATCGCGCCGACCTGGGCGAACCCGAGGGTGACGATCTTGCCTTCGACCCCGACGACCTGGGCGTTGGTGTTGACGTTGGCCCACACGACGATGCTGCGCCGCTTGAGCGCCGCGAGCACCTGGGGCCACGCCTGCTGCACGGCCCCGGCACCCGAACCGGACGCCGGCGCCGTGTCGACCGGCGTGGACGTGCCGGGAGCCTGCTGGACCGGGGCCGGCGCCCGCTGTCCCTGGGCCGGTGCGCCGGGCCTGACCGCCACGGGCCAGTCGTCGCCCTGGCCGCCGGACCGCTCGGCGGGCGCGGCAGGCACGGCGGGCGCGACGGCGGGTGCCTCCGCCTGCGGCGGGGGGGCCGCGTGCGCCGCGGGCGTAGGAGCGGGAGCCTGGTGCGGGAGGGACGCGGGAGCGGGAGCCTGCTGTGGGAGGGAAGCGGGAGCGGGAGCCGCGACGACTCCCCCCCTCTCCAGCCGCTCCAGGCGGGTGAGCAGCGCCGCCTCACCCTGGGCGGCGCCGGGAAGGAGGATCCTGGCGCACATCAGTTCGAGCAGCAGCCGGGGCGAGGCCGCCCCGCGCATCTCGATCAGGCCGGCGTTGAGGATCTCCGCCGCGCGGGTCAGCTCGGCCGGGCCCATCGAGGCCGCCTGGACCTGGAGCCGTTCCAGCTCGTCGCCGGGCCTGTCGAGCAACCCGCTGGTGGCCGCCTCCGGCACGTTGGCCAGGATCACCAGGTCGCGGAAGCGCTCCAGCAGGTCCATCGCGAACCGCCGCGGGTCGTGACCGCCCTCGATCACCCGGTTCACAACCTGGAACACCAGCGCCCCGTCACGACCGGCGAAGGCCGCGACCACGTCGTCGAGCAGGTCCCCGTCGGTGTAGCCGAGAAGGGAGACCGCGCGGGCGTACGTGATGCCCGCCTCGTCGGAACCGGCGAACAGCTGGTCGAGGATCGACAGCGAGTCGCGGGCCGAACCCGCGCCCGCCCGGACCACCAGCGGGAGCGCGGCGGGTTCGAACGGGACCTTCTCCGAGGTGAGGATCTCCTCCATGAGCGCGCGCAGCGCGGCCGGGGGGATCAGCCGGAACGGGTAGTGGTGGGTCCGGGACTTGATCGTCCCGATGACCTTCTCCGGCTCGGTCGTCGCGAAGACGAACTTCAGGTGCGGGGGAGGCTCCTCGACGAGCTTGAGCAGCGCGTTGAAACCCTCGCGGGTCACCATGTGCGCCTCGTCGATGATGTAGATCTTGAAGCGCGACGACACCGGCGCGAAGAAGGCCCGCTCACGCAGGTCGCGGGCGTCGTCCACGCCACCGTGCGAGGCGGCGTCGATCTCGATGACGTCGAGGTGGCCGGGGCCGGTGGGCGCCAGCGCCACACAGGACTCGCACTCCCCGCACGGGTCGGGGGTCGGGCCCTTCTCACAGTTCAGGGAGCGGGCCAGGATGCGCGCGCTGGACGTCTTGCCGCATCCCCTGGGTCCGCTGAACAGGTAGGCGTGGTTGATGCGCCCGCTGCGCAGCGCCTGGCGCAGCGGATCGGTGACGTGCTCCTGACCCTTGACCTCGGCGAAGGTCCCGGGCCGGTACTTGCGGTACAGCGCAAGACTCATGCGGCGATCCCACCTGCGAGGGGTCTCAAACGAAGAGACCCCTCGCACACCCGCCAGAGCCCGCTTATCCTTGCTGCCTTCCGGCCCTGGGGAGGTTCACAGGATGACGCCGCGCGAGGGGTCGGCCCCCAGTCTAGCCTCAGATCCGAGTGGTCGGTATCGGAAAAGATCAGGGTGTTCGGTGTCGGAAATTAATGGTCCGTGCCGCTCTGAAAGTTGGGTAAGCTTCTCCACGGAGGATTCGCCTAGTTGGCCTAGGGCGCACGCTTGGAAAGCGTGTTGGGGGCAACCCCTCAGGAGTTCGAATCTCCTATCCTCCGCCAGCCGTAACACGAAAGCCCGCTCCGTCTCGGAGCGGGCTTTCGTGCGTCCGGGTCTCAGTTGGCCTGTTCGGAGGGGTTCTCTTCCCCGTCCGTCGGGTTGGCCGGGTCCGGCCCAGGAGGCGGTACGCATGGTCATCGTTCAGAGCAGCCGGACGGAGCCGGCGTCGATCGGTGTGCGAAACAGCGCGTAGGGGTAGCGGCGCAGGTCTTGCCCGTTCTGGTAAGCCGCCTGCCGATGGAGCTGATTGGAGGTGACGTAAAGATGACTCTGGGTGACCGACATGGTGTCGGGCCACAGCAGTCTCGGGTCGTGCACGAAAGTCTCGAAGGTTCCGTCCGGGAGGCGGCGCATGATGGCGTTGTGCTCCCAGTTCGTGATGTAGACGCGTCCGGCGTCGTCGGTTTCCAGGCCGTCGGCCGAGCCGCCCTTGTCTCCTTCGTCCGTGACTGTGACCGCCACCTCCTCCTCGCTGACCGAGCGGTCGGCCAGGGCGTCAGCCGACACGCTGTACAGGTGCCGCGACATGAGCGGGCAGTAGAACAGCCGTTTGCCGTCGGACGAGATGGCAATGCCGTCGGCGCCCATCAGGACCGGTTTGGGCGGGCCGTCCTTCGGGCGTTCCATGAAGACGCGACCCTCGACGATCGGCAGGTAGCCGGGCGGCCTTTCCGCCTTGGTGGTGGGGTGATCGTCCAGTCGCCGCCAGGCCTGTCCGGTCGCCAGGTCCACCACGACGACGGCGTTGGGACCGTTGCCGGAGGAGTCGGTGATGTAGGCGACGCCCTCGGTCGCCTTGCGCAGGTCGAAGCGGACGTCGTTGAGATAGGAGGTGCTCAGCGCCACGTCGGGTTCGAAGGCGATGACCCGAACCACGGTGTCGCTCCGCAGGTCCACGCAGACCAGCTTGGGGCCGCCCGGTTCTGTCGGCTTGAACAGCGGACTGCCGGTGTCCAGGATCCACAGACGATCGGCTGGATCGACCACCACGCTCTGCACCGACACCAGCCGCTTGAACAGGTCGCCGGACCTGGCGTTCCATGCCCGGTCCGGGAACGGCACGGCCTTGCCGTCACGCAGCTCGGCCACGGTGGCGGCGACGTCGTCGCCCCACAGGGGGTAGTTGATGAAGATCCGGCCGGCGTGCGACACGGTGACGCCGGTCGGCATGGGGCCTTCCTTGAAGGCGTGCACCAGCTCCAGCACACCGAGCGGCCGGTCGGTCTGCTCTCTGATGTTTTCGTGGTCGTTTGCCGTCATGACACCGTTCCCCTTACTCAGGATCAGTTGTGCTCCGCCACGGAGCGTCACGGAGGTCCTGGGGGCGACAGCGCGGCGCGGAAGGTGACCCACGCCTCTCGGGTGAGATGTGGATGACGGTCTCGCCCCTGACGTAAACCAAGATCCAGAGATACACGGAGGGCCTCCCCCTCCCTAGTAGGGATCACACAGGTTCGCAGCAGGTCATTGCACCCACCAGGCGAGGAAATGGCGATCCACTTCAGAACCGGCGGCCGCGGGTTCGAATCCCGTGGGTTCGAATCCCGCAGGTGCACGTCTCGCGAGCAGCGGAAAGACGGAGTTCACCCCGAAGCGCGGACACCGATTGTCATGCGGCAAAGGGCACTTCAGCGGACTGTCGCCCGTAGTCGATCGGGCTGAGACAGTTCAGGGTGCACGCTTGCCGTCGTGGCCCCGGGGCGTGATCGTGCACAGGCATACGACCTGGTACGCCGCGTCGAGGCCGCAAGCACAGCCGTGGTCGAGGACACGGCTGCTCTCCTCCGATTCGCTCTCAGCGCGTCCACAAAGGGCTCGGTTCGGGTCCCGGCCCCGGCCTGGAGAGGTGATCTCACCTCCGGTCGCGGCTGAGAGAGCCGTCGAGGTCGCGCAGCCTGGTGCGGACCCGTTCGGCGTCGGAGTGGCCGAGATCGTCGAAGATCGCCAGTGCCCGCTCCAGGGCGGCGCGGGCCTCCCGGGGACGGCCGTCCGCGAGATAGGTCGCGCTGAGCCGGGTGAGCGTGTCCGCCTCGCCGTAGCGGACTCCCAGCAGCCGGTACAAGTCCAGGGCGCGCCGGTAGCCGGCGACGGCCTGCTCGTGGTGGCCGAGGTGGTGGTGGGCGTACCCCAGGCTGTCCCAGGTGTCGGCCTGGCCGTAGTGGTCGTCGAGTTCCTCCAGGAGAACGAGGGCCTGACGGCAGTGGCCGAGGGCCTGCTCATGGTGGCCGAGCAGGGCGTGGTACCAGCCGACCGCGTTGAGCGCCGCGGCCTGCCCGGCCCGCCGGCCCGCCTTCCGGAACAGGGTGAGGGCCCGCTGGGCGTGGACGAGCGCGCCGCCGTACCTGGCCTGCTGCTCGAACACCCAGCTGAGCTGGCGGTGGGTGTGCGCCTGGTCGTCGCCGTCTCCGGTCTCGACGAACAGCGCCAGCGCCCGTTCGAGGTGGAGCCGCGCCTCCTCGTGGCGGCCCAGGTCGGCCTCGGCGCGGGCGAGCCCCCGGTGGGCGTGGGCCGTCCCTGCGGGGTCGCCGAGCCGCTGCGCGGTCCTCAGCGCGATGCGCTGCGCGGTCACCAGGTCGTGCCAGTGCCCGTGCCGGTCCATGAAGTGCTCCATGGTCCAGGCCAGCCGCCAGGCGTAGGCGCCGAACCCGGTGTCGGCGACCGACTCGAGGACGGCCAGCAGCGTGGGGTGCTCGGCGGTGAACCAGGCGGCCGCCTGCCCGTAGTCGGCGAGATCCTCGGGAAAGACCCCCGGCGCCGGGGCCGTCAGGGGGATCGGGTTCCGGTGCGGGGAGAACAACAGGGCCGCGCGGTGAGCGGTGTGCAGGTAGTGGTCCAGCAGGCGGCGGACCGCCGCGTGGCGCTCGCTCTCGGTCTCCTGGTCCCGGCTGCGCTCGGCGGCGTAGGAGCGGAGCAGGTCGTGGCAGCCGTAGCGGCCGGGGGCGTGCTCGACGAGGAGGTGGGCGCGGGTCAGCTCGTCGAGCATGAGGCGCGCCCGGTGGACGGGGACGGCGCCGAGCGCGGCGGCGGCCGGCACGCTGAGGTGAGGGCCGGGATGCAGCGCGACGAGGCGGAACAACCGGGCGGAGGGCGGGGTGAGCGCCCGGTACGACCAGGAGAAGACCGCGCCGACGTCGGGGCCGTCACCGCCGGTGAAGGCGTCGAGGCTGCCGTGGACCGCCCGCAGTTCGGCGGCGATGACGGCGAGCGGGAAGGCCGGCCGGCTCGCCGCCCGCGCGGCGGCGACCGACAGCGCGAGGGGCAGCCTGGCACACAGGTCGGTGATCTCCTGTACGGCGGCGGGTTCGGACGCCACCCGGTCCGCGCCGAGTCGCAGCGTGAGGAACTCCCGCGCCTCGGCGTCGGAGAGCAGGCCGAGAGTGAGCGAGCGGGCGCCTTCCGCGGCCACCAGGCCGGAGAACTGGTGGCGGCCGGTGACGACGACCAGGCAGCCGGGCGCGCCGGGAAGCAGGGGCCGTACCTGCTCGGTGTCGCGGGCGTTGTCCAGCAGGATCAGCATCCTCCGGTCGGCCAGCAGGCTGCGGTACAGCGCGGCCTGGTCGTCAAGGCGGGCGGGGACGTCCCGCGACGGGACGTACAGCGCCGCCAGGAACCCGCGGATCGCCTCGGTCGGGTCCAGGACCGTCCCGCCGGCGTCGAACCCTCGCAGGTTGACGTACAGCTGGCCGTCGGGGAACAGATGGGCGACCCGATGGGCCCAGTGCACCGCGAGGGTGGTCTTGCCGATCCCGGCCATCCCCTCGATCGCGATGATCGTCACGGCCGCCGCGAGCCGCGGCCCCTCCGGGAGCAGGGCGGACACCTGGGCGAGTTCCTCCCTCCGTCCGGCGAAGGCGGGCAGGTCGGCGGGGAGCTGGGCCGGGCGCGGCGGGCCCGCGATGACCGGCGCGGCCAAGGGCGCCTCGGACGCCGTCTGCCCGAGCACCTGCTCGTGGGCGGAGCTCAGCTCGGGGCCGGGGCTGATGCCCAGCTTCTCGGCCAGCCGCGAGTACGCGGCCCGGTAGGTGCCCAGTGCCTCGGCCCGGTGGCCGGTGGCCGCCAGGGCGAGCACCAGCCGGGCGTGGAGCGGCTCGTCGAAGGGGTTGAGTGCCGCGGCCTGCTGGAGCATCGGCACCAGCGGGGCCACCGGGCCGCCGCGCAGCACCGTGTCGGCCGCCTCTTTCAGCACGGCGAGGTGTTCCTGGTCCAGCGCCACGAAAACCGGGTGGGCCCGCACCTCGGCGGCGATCCCCTCGGCGACCGGTCTCCGCCACAGCTCCAGGGCGTCGACGAGCAGCCGCCCGGCCCGCGGCCCGTCGGGGCCTGCCTCCCTGGCCAGATCGACGAGGTGGCGGAACCGCAGGAGGTCGAGCGTGCCGGCGTCGACGTCCAGCCGGTAGCCGCCGCCGCTGCGTATCAGCCACCGGCCCACCGCCCTGCGCGGCAGGCCGGGTTCGAGCAGCCGCCGCAACGCGCCGACGTGCCGCTGGACCACGTTGACCGCGCTGTCCGGCGGGTCCTCGCCCCACAGGATGTCGACGATCTCGGCCAGGCCGACGGGGCGGCCGGCGCAGGCGAGCAGCACGGCCAGCAGCGCCCGCTGCCGGGGCGGTCCCAGGTCGAGCTCCGTATCCCCCCGCCAGCCCAGCACGGGTCCCAGGATCGCGAACCGCACGGGCTCACGCGCGGCCTCTGTGGGCGTCATCCCAGCTCCCCGGCATCGGTTTCCCTGATGTCAGCGCCCGCTCACAGAGAGGTCCGGAGCGCGGTCACCCCTCCCAACTATGTCCATTATGGGTAATTTGTCCACTTTTTTGGGGGAAGTGAGACGTTACTGCGGTACCGCCCTGGCGCCGTGGGGCGCCACCGCGAACCACGTGCCGCCGACACCCTGGCCGTTCGCGTCACCGGGCTTCTCGTCCCCGGAGTAGCGGTAGACGGGCCACCCGCCGACGGTGAGCTGCACCCCTCCGTCGCCCCGGCGGATCGCCCCGACGCGCGAGGGATCGACGCCGGCCACGTAGACGCGGCCTCCCTCCTGGACGGTCACCGGCGGCCAGGTGGTGGCGCAGTCGCCCTCGCAGTTCGACCGGGAGGGGTGCGCGGTGTCCTTGTCGAACCTGTAGAGCGTCGACCGGTTGATGTCGACCAGGTGGGCACCCAGCGCGGGGGAGGCGACGGCCGAGAGCTCCACCCAGACCGGCGGCCGCTCCTGGACCGCCGCCCCCCGCACCGTCCCGCCGTCGCCGGTCAGGCCGTTCTCCGCGGCCGAACCGTCGATCAGCTGCGGCGCCGCGCCGGTGGACGGCGGCGCGGTGTCGCCGGCCGCCGGAGCCGAGGGAGTCGAGGGGGCCGGAGCCTGGGGGGTGGCGGGCGCCGGGGCCGCCGGCGACCCGGTGGCCGGCGCGGCGTCACCGATCGTGATGACCTTGCCGCAGCCGGAGGCACCCGCCAGGCCGCAGAGAAGGGCGGTCACGATCAGCGCGCGGGCGTACGGCCTGCGCGCCGTGCTGCTGTTGCTTTCGAGTGTCACCTGCGGAACACGCGACGAACAGCCCCTTTGGTTCAAGGGGATATTACCTTTATGAACCTAATCACGTTCTTTTTCGTGTTCCGCATGGAGACCGCACTCACGACCGTACGAGGGGGAGCCACGATGGCCGACATCAAAGTTCCGGGATCGGAGCTCGAGGAGGTGTCGAGATCACTCGGGTTCGTCCTCGACCACATCGACACCGACAGGTCCGGGATCGACATCGACAGGGCGGTGGGATACCCGCTGGTCGACCAGGGTGAGCACTTCGAGAGCCGCTGGAACGACGGCCGCAAGCAGCTGCACCGGCAGTGCGAGGCCATCAAGAAGGCCGTCGACCAGATCCTGGAGACGTTCAAGGACACCGACGACAAGGCCGTGGCCCACCTGGAAGGTGGCTGATGACGACCGTCGACCGCTTCGTGCTGGACGTCCCTGGCACCTGGACCGACCTCGACCTGTCCGGGAGCGTCCTCGCCGAGACCCGCGCCGCCGCCCTCGCCCTCGCCGGCAGCCCGCGCGAGCAGATCGCGGTCAACGACCTGTTCCGGCAGGCCCGCGAGATCAGCCGGGCCGCCCGCCGGCGCGGCGCCCTGTTCGCCGCCGGTACGGCCACCATGTTCGACGACGGGCTCTTCCTCGGCTACGCGATGGTCTTCGCCGTCACCGTGCCGCCGGGCCGCGAGCTGACCCTTCCGGTGCTCGCGGCCCAGCTGTCGCCGCCCGCCGCGAACGGGCCGAAAGGCCGCAACACCCCGAAGGGGGGCGGGAAGGAGCCCGCGGACCGCACGGTCTCCGCGGTGACGCTTCCGGACATCGGGCAGGTGGCCAGGATCACCGGCACCGAGGAGGCCCCGCTCACCGCCGACATCTCGATCCGGATGCTGACCATGCACACCGTGGTGCCCATCCCCGAGTCGACGCGCGACTACCTGGTCGTCACCTGCGCGAGCCCCAACCTCCCGCTCGCCGAGGAGGTCTACGAGCTGTTCGACGCGATCAGCGGCACCTTCCGGTTCCTGCCCGCCGAGGCGTCCGCGGGCGCCTGACCCCGGGCGGCCGGACGGAGGCGGGGACGGCGGGACCGCCTCGACCTCCGTCCGGCGCGTTCACCCGGTGACCGCCGTGTTCGGCACCTGCACGGTGATCAGGGTCCCGTCGCCCAGGTGCAGCAGTCCCCGGCCGGGCTGGGGAGCCCGTCCCACCAGGCCGCGAGAGAGCTTGACGCCGATCACCTCGCCGTCGCTCAGGCCCTGCGGGGACAGGAGCATCCCGGAGCGGTTGCGCTTGACCTGCCCGACCCAGCCGGCCAGGCCGTAGGAGAGCGCCTCGGCGTTGCCCGCGAGGACCAGCCCCCACCCGTTCCCGGCGCCGCCGCGGGCCAGGAGCGCGAGGTCGGCGTCGATCTCCGACTGCATGAACAGCTCCGCGTCGTCCACCATGATCACCGCGTTCTCCTGCGGCACGTCGCCGAGCACCGCGCGGAAGGCGGCGGCGGACACCTCGGAGTCGGTCAGGACGGCCGCCACTCCCGGCGTGCCCTCCAGCTCGCGCAGCGGCGACCGCCGCGGCGCGAGCACGATCAGTCCCGTTCCCTGTTCCAGCAGGGAGCGGGCCATGGTGACGAGCGCCGTGCTGCGCCCCGTACGGGGCGGCCCCGCGACGACGAACGTCGGCACGTCCGCCAGGTCGGGTCCCAGCCCCGCCAGGGTGTCGCCCCCGACACCGGCCAGCGGGCGCATCGGCCCGGGGTTCGCCCGCAGCGCGGACGCGGCCGGGTAGGAGACCTGGTCGGGAAGCGCGTCCAGGCGTATCGGCCGGCGCGACCGCGGGACGTCCGCCTCGCGGAGCGCCAGTTCCTCACCCAGCGCGACGAGGACGGACGCCTGCGCGGTGCCGGAGAGATCGGGACCGAGGACCGCGATCTGCACCTCGCTGGTGTCCTGCGTCCTGATGCCCCGCCCGGGAGGCGGGTCCGACGGCGCCGACCGCTGCGTGAGGCCCACCGCCGAGTAGTCGGTACGGTCGTTGAGCCGCAGCACGATCTTGTCCTCGGTGGTGCCCGCGAAACGGGCCGAGCCCAGGACGCGGTCACCGGCCAGCACCAGGTGGATGCCCACCCCCGCGCCGTCCCGCAGCAGGCGCATCAGCCGCTCCAGGTAGCTGCCGTTGTCGAAGGAGACGAACTCCCGCTCGAAGACCTCGAACCGGTCCACCATGACGACGATGTGCGGCGGCCGCTCGCCGGCCGCCGCCATCCTGCGGTACTCGGCCAGGTCGGCGGTGCCGCGCGCGCCGAGCAGCGACTGGCGGGCGCTCAGCTCGGCGGTGAGGCGGTCCAGCAGCCGGCCCAGCCGCTCCGTCTGGTTGCGGTCGATGACCGCGCCGCAGTGCGGGAGGGCGGCCAGCGCGTTGAGGGATCCGTTGCCGCAGTCGATGCCGTAGAGGTGGACGTCCTCCACGCCGTGGGCCCGGCCGAGGGCGGCGGCCAGGGTCCGCAGGGTCTGGGAGCGCCCGCTGCGCGGCGAGCCGATGATGTGCAGGTGGCCGGACCGGTCGAGGTCGAGGACGAGCGCGCTGCGCGCCTGGTCCGCGGGCAGGTCGACCAGGCCGTACTCCACGGCGGGCAGGGCCGGATCCCGTTCTCCCGGTGGTTTGGGCCCGGCCGGTTCGGTCCAGCGCAGCACCTCCGGCAGCGGCGGAAGCCACGGGCTGGGCTGGCGGGCCACGCCGGCCACCAGGGCGGCCTCCGCGACGACCCCGGCCAGGACCGCCAGGTCGGTGACGGCCTCCTGGGCGCTCGCGGCGCCGGCGGTCCCGGCACCGCGCGGCACCGGCCCGCCCAGCTCACGCCAGCTGATCTCGTGGGCCCGCACCGGCGCCTCGACCTGCGCGGCGACCAGTCCGGACGGCCGCCGGCCGCCCACCCGGCCCGCCTGGAAGGGCAGCAGCGCCGACGGGCCCAGCCTCGCGTACGCCCGCCCCGGCGTGCCGGGGGAGATGTCGCCGGAGTCGGGCGCGTCGATGATGTCGCGGCTCTCGCCCGCGTCGGTCGTGCGCAGCGCGATCCGCAGGTTGGTGTTGGCGCGGATGTCCGCCGTCACCGCGCCGCTGGGCCGCTGGGTCGCCAGGACCAGGTGGATGCCGAGCGACCGGCCCCGCTGGGCGATGTTGACCAGGCCGGAGATGAAGTCGGGCAGCTCGCGGGCCATGGACGCGAACTCGTCGATCACCAGCAGCAACCGGGGCAGCGGGCCGAGCACGTCGCCGCCCCGCGCCCGCTTGTCCAGGTAGTCCTCGATGTCCTTCGCGCCCGCCGCCGCCAGCAACTGCTCGCGGCGGCGCAGCTCCGCCCCCAGGGAGACCAGGGCGCGCTCCACCAGGTGGGTGTCCAGGTCGGTGACCAGGCCGACGGTGTGCGGCAGGTCGGCGCACTCGGCGAAGGCGCTGCCGCCCTTGTAGTCGACCAGGACGAACGTCATCTCGTCGGGCCGGTTCACCACGGCGAGCGTGGCGACCAGGGTCTGCAGCAGTTCCGACTTGCCGGAGCCGGTCGTCCCGGCCACCAGCGCGTGCGGCCCGTCACGGACCAGGTCCACCGAGAAGTCGCCGTCGTACCCGGCGCCCAGGATCGCCCGGGTGCTGCGGCCGGCCAGCGCCCAGCCCGCGGCGACGGCGCCGGCGGTCGGCGGCTCGATCCCCAGCAGGTCCAGCAGCCGCACCGAGCCGGGAAGCGCGCTCTCGTCGCCGTCCCCGACCCCGCGCAGCGGTGCGAGCGCCCGGGCCAGGTGCTCGTACCAGCCGGCGTCGGGAGAGTCGACGCGCACGTTCTCCGGGGGCGCTCCCGGACCGGTGCGCACGACGACGCCCTCGGGGCCGGTGGCCACCACCGCGGCGCACTCCTCCGGCAGCAACCGCTCCTCGCGGTCCAGGCAGATCGTGTAGACGCCCACGGCGGGACCGTCACGCAGCAGCGCGACGACTCCCGGCAGCGACCGCGCCCGGCGGGCCTGGTCGAGCACCACCAGGACGTCCGGGGAACCCGCGGCACCGCCCCTGGGCACCCCGGGACCCGCCGCCATCCGGGCGGCGACCAGCTGGCCCAGCTCGCCGATCCTGCGGGCCATCGAGTCGGCGGTGCTGCCGACCAGCGCGTAGGCGTCCTCGCCCTGCGGCCGGCAGTGCGGCAGCCAGCGCACCCACGACCAGCCCTCCTCGCCGTCGGGACCGGCGAGCACCAGGATCCGCAGGTCGGCGGGGCTGTGCAGGGCCGCGGCCTGGGCCGCCATCCAGCGGGCCAGGTTCGCGGCGTCCCGGCCCGCGACGCCGGTCACCCCGGCGCCGCGCAGCGAGATCGGCACGGGGACCTGGGTCAGTGACGGCACGGTGGTACGGCGGTGCTCGTCCAGTGCGGGGTCCTCCACGGTCAGCGAGGAGGGTAGATCGGCGGTGCCCACCCGCACCTCGAGGAAGTCCGGGTCCTGCCACCGGCGTTCCCACAGTCGTTCCGAGGGCTGGGTGGCCATCTGGAGCAGGGAGGCCGGGTCGGGGTGGGACAGCCGGAGCACGTGCTGCTCCCGCAGCACGGCGGTGTCCACGTCGGCGCGCACCCGCGTCATGGACTCCTCGTACTCGCGGAGTTTCTGCTCGTAACTGAGCTGCGTCTGCTTGCGGCTGCCGAACTGGGTGGCCAGCGCGCCGATCGGCGACAGCAGCGCGAGGAAGATGAACGTCCAGTTGCCGGTGACCAGGATGGAGACCAGGGCCCCGCCCGCCGGGACCAGCAGGATCGGCAGCAGCGGGATGGGTCTTTTCTCCGGTTTGATCGGCGCGCTCGGCAGCCGGAAGCGGGCGGCACCGCTGGTGGCGCGGAAACGCGGCGGCCGGTTGAACTCCAGTCCCAGCCCGTCGGCCGCCGGGGTGAGGGGCACCCGCGCGGTCGTCGGCACGGCCAGTTCCAGCAGGGTGTCACCGGCGGCGAGCTGGCTTCCCTCGGGCCAGTCGGCCCAGTCCTCGGCGCCGGACAGCTCCTTGCCGTCCAGCAGGACGTGCTCGACCGCCGTCACCCCTACGGTCCGGTCCACCCGGACGCGCACCCTGGCCGCGATCGCCGGCGCCCCGGGGGACAGCGGGATCCGGCAAGTGGCCGCGCCGCCGATCTCGTACTCGCCGGGCGGCAGCCGGAAGGACGTCCCCGCCCTCGGGCCGCTGACCACCCTCAGCTCCACCAGGCCCTCGGGCTCAGGCTCCCGGGGCACCGGGGCGCCGAGCCCGAGGTCCAGGCCGTCTCGCACGCCGGCGGCGTACAGGGTGGCCTCGGGGTCGGCGGGGTCGGAGCCGATGTAGAGGACCGGCCCGGTTCCCGAAGGGCCCCCGTCGCCCTCGGGATCGACGGCCCGCGCCAGCTCCACGGCCAGCCGCCCCACTCGCGCGGAGGGTTCGGCGTCCACGACGACGGCCGTGGAGGCCCCGCCGTCCCGCGGGTTCCGGACGCTGATGTTCAAACGCACGGCAATCGATTCCTCGTATGTGAGTGGTGTGGCGCTGTGAGTGATGTGAGCGGCGGGGCGCTGTGAGTGGCGGGGCGCGCCTCGACGACGCGCGGACGGCCGTGTCCCGGCCCGGGACACGGGACCGGCCCCCTCACGGCGGGCGCTCCCGTTACGACAGGTTGGAACCCAGCTGCTCGTCGGTCTGGGAGAACGCGTCGCCGACGGCCTTGACGTACTGGCCGATGCCCTGCAGCGACTGGTTCACCTGGTCGAAGCCCCGGGCGAACTCGTCGAAGAAGGGCTGGAACTTCTGCTGGGCCGCCGGGGTGCTGTACCCCTGGGCCAGCAGGTTCTGGATCTTGCCGCGCACCTCGGTGAGCTTGTCCTGTAGCTGGGAGAAGTCGTTGAGGAGCGCCGTGGAGGTCGAGGCGGTCTCGTCGGAGTTGACTGCGAAGTTGGGCATTGGTTTCTCCTGTTGTGATTCGTCTGTCATCCGTCCACCGGCGGTGGAGGTCTGTGAGGCCCTGCCGGCCTGCCCGATGGGAGCTTCAGGGAGTGGTCGGCGAGGGCGGGAGGGGGATGTCCTGCGGCTCGGTGGAGGCGGAGGAGGTCTGGGAAGGGGTGGAGGTCTGGGAAGGGGTGGAGGTCTGGGAAGGGGTGGAGGTCTGGGAAGGCGGCCCGTCCGGGCTCGCGGAGTTCGCGGAGTTCGCGGAGTTCGTCGGGCTCGTCGGTGACGGAGGCAACGGGACGTTCGCCGGATCGGGAGAGGCCGGCCGGCCCGTACCCGTCGGCGACGGAGGCAACGGGACGTTCGCCGGATCGGCGGTGGCGGATCCGGCGCCGGAGGATGTGCCCTGCGGGGCGCCCTGAGATGGGGCCGGGGTGGAGGCCGAGGCGGGGGCGGGGGTCGCCGGAGCCGGGGTCACCGGAGCGGGAGAACCGGCGCCGGATCCCTGCGGCGGGGTGCCTTTGATCGGGATGAGCGAGTCGATGCCCTGCGAGGCGGCGCGCTTGCCCACCGGGCCGACCGCCAGCGGAAGGAAGTTGCCCGCCTCGTTGAGGATCGCGGCACCGGGATCCTCGCCCTCCGCGACCGCGACGCCGACCTTGGCACCGCTGGCGGCACCTTCCTGGGTCAGGCGGAACCCTTGCTCGATGGCATTGTCACGCAGGCTGGGAGGCGGCTCCGGGGCCTGGACCTTCCCGGTACCTCCGGCCGTGGCCCCCGCGGAACCCGTGGCGCCGGCGGAACCCGCGTTACCCGCGCTACCGGCAGCACCCACGGAGCCCGCGGCCCCCGTGGTACCCGCAGGACCGGCGGGCGGGGGAGTGAAGGCGCCCCCGGCGAACTCCCCGTCCTTGGCGGCACGCCCTCCCTTGATGCCCGCCCCGACCAGGGCTCCCGCGGCGGCACCCGCCAGCAGGTTGCCGGCGGTGATCTCGTCGCCGTTGAGTTTCTTGACGACCGCCTCCTGGCCGACCCGCACGCCGAAGTCGCCGACCGCTCCGACGGCCAGCTTCCCGGCCGGGCTCTGGAAGACCACCGCGACGGCCCTGGAGTTGGTGATCGTGTCCGCGAACTTGGTGATGCTCCCGGGAATCACGCGGACGAAGCCTCCCTGCGCCGAGGCCCCGCCGGCCAGCGCGGGGGTGAGCTTGCCGAAGCCGCCGGCCGCCCTGCCGCCCAGTTTGAGGAGGGCGGCGCCCGGAACGAGGGCGAGGATCCCGGCCGCGAAGTCACCGGCTTTGAAATCACCGGTGACGATCTGTTGGGCGGTCTGGAAGGCGAATAACGCCGCGCCCAGGAGAAAACCGGCCACGGGGAAGAAGACGGCGACCACCGCGACGAGGATGTCGATGAGGATCTTGACGAACGGGAAGTCCGCGAAGAAGTCCGCGATCTTCTGGAAGAAGTTGCGCTCGGGGATCGCCTTCGCCGCCGCGTCGTCGAGCTCCTGGCCCGCCCGCCGGGACGCCTGCTCGCGAAGGTTCCTGGCGTCCTCGGCCAGGCGCCTGGCGGCCGACATCGTCTGCTGGGCGGCGTCGATGCCGTCCTGCTGCCGGCGCGCGTCCGCCCGCTGCTGGTCGGTGGCGTCCGGCGCGAGCGCGGGGACGGTCTGGCCGGCCGCGCCCGCCACGGGTCCGGCCTGGTCCATCGCCCTGTCCACCTGCGACTGCGCCTCCTGCAGCTGCCCGGCGTAGGCCTCGTACGCGCCGGCCGCCTGGGAGAAGGACTCCGCCGTCTTGTTCAGCTTGTCGGGCAGTGACTTCAACTGCTTGCGCAGCGCGTCCATGGCCTTTCCCGAGCCCTGCTCCACGGCACCGCCGCTTCCCAGGATCCGGGTGGCGGTCTCGGCCTGCCGGCCGACCTGCCGGTAGCGGTCCGCGAGGCGCCGGATCTCGTCGGGATCCCCCGGGGTGGGGTCCTCCGACATGCCGAGCACGTCGAACCCTGAGCTGTGTCGTCGCGGCACCTGATCCCCCCGGATGATGACTGCTTGCCCGACATACACGGACTCTCTACAGCAAAAGGTTCAAAACCGACTTAGGTGAAATCGCGTCGAACCCTTTTCGCGTCCGCCACGTGTGCCCTGTGAGGCGCGGTGGGGCCTCCAGTCCCCCGGGTGCCGGACCAGAGCACGACGGGCGCCGAGAAGATGGGTGGAACCACATGGTGAGGAGCGGCGGCTCCGGCGCGGTCCACCGGTCCCTTGAGGGATCCGGAGGGGCGGGACGGCGCGGGCGGGCGGCCCTGCGACGAGTGGCGGCCGTCGTGCTGCTGGCCCTGGGGTCCGCCCTGTACCTCGGTTGCCTCGCCGGGGCAGCGGCCGCCGCGGAAGGCGACGACCTCGTCAAGGTGTACGTGGTCAAGACGGCCGAGCAGAACGGCGGGACGCCGGACACCCTGGCGAACGCCGCCGCGCGCACCCTGGGTGACCCGAACCGGGCCGGCGAGATCTTCGAACTCAACCGCGGGCGCGTCCAGGCCGACGGATCCGCCCTTCAGAACCCCGCCGACCTCAGGGCCGGCTGGATCCTGAGGCTCCCCGCGGACGCGCGCGGCCCCGACGTGCGGCTGGCCCGGGAGACCGGCGGCGGCACGGGACAGTCCGGCGACGCGGGACAGCCGGACGCCTCGGGGCGCCCCGGCGGCACGGGACAATCCGGGGACACGCAGCCCGGAGACACGCAGTCCGGAGACACCGCGGACACGGCGCCCGCCGGGACCCGGTCCCCGCAGGACTCCACCGCGATCGTGCTCCCGCTCCCGGCCGTGCTCGCGGGGCTGGGCACCCTGCTGCTGGCACTGCTGACCGCCGGGATCATGGCCAGGCGGCAGGTGCGGCGCGCGTTCGGCGCGGTGGCGCGCGCGGTCCATCGCCTCGGGGAACCGGCTCGCCGGGCGCGCAGGCTCAGGTTCAGGAGGTCGCTGACGACGGCCTTCGCGGGGGACGGGGAGTCCCCGCGGCTGGCCTACGGGGCCCTGGCCGAACTCACCGGCTCCGGGGAGCACGCCGTGCACGCGGTCTCCGTCGGCGACGGGGGAGTCACCGCGTGGGTGGCGACCACCGGCACTCCGCCGGCCCCCTGGCGGGATCTGGGCGAGGCGCGCTGGTGGCGCCCGGCCGGCGCCTTCGCACGTCCCTCCGCCCACCGCCCGGACGTCCCCGCGCCGTGCCTGGTGGCGGTGGGCGTTGACGAGCGAGGAGGGAAGGTCTTCGTGGACCTCGGCCGGCTGGACGGGGCGCTGAGCGTCACCGGTGACCGTGGGGTGGCCCGCGACGTCGTACAGGGACTGCTCGCCGGGGTGGCCCGCGACAGGCCGGCGGTGCCGGTGGCCGTGATCCAGGTGGCGGACGGCCTGGCCGTCGCCCTTCCCCCCGCCATGCCGAGGGTCGAGCCCTCCGGCCGGCGTACCGCGGACGTCCCGGCCGCGGCGCGCGGGACCGGCACGCTGCGGGCGACGGCCCGCCCCCGCCCGCTGGAGGCGCTGCTGGTCGTACCCGGCACGCCCGCGGCGCGGGAGAACGCGGAGCTGGCCGCGCTGAGCGGTCCCGGAGGGGCCGGTTGGACCGCCCTGGTGTGCGGAGACGCCGACGGCTCCCACTGGCGCTGGCGGGCCAGCCCGGACGGCTCGGTGGAGATTCCCGTCCTGCGCCTGGCGGTGACGGCCCCGGCGTGACCGCGGGAAACCTCGACCGCGGGAAACCTCGACCGCGGGGAACCTCGAGCGCGGGGAACCGTGACCGCCGGGAACGCGGCAGGCGAGGCGGCAGGCCGGCCACTCCGCCGGGGACGGGCGCGGGCGGGCCACCCGCCCCGCCTTCAGGCCGCCGCCCGCGGCCTCTCGTACCTCTCGTGCGTCCGCAGGTGGTTCAGCGCGTAGTACTGCCGGGACTTCACCGTGCCGACCGGTATGCCGAGGACCTTGGCCGCCTCGCTGACGGTGCGTCCCCGAAGGTAGGTGTGGACGAGCACCTCGCGGTGCTCCACGGAGAGCGAGTCGAGCATCTCGGTGACCGCCACCGCCGCCACCACCATGTCCGCGTGGTCACGCTGCAGCACGTCCAGGGTCTCGGTGCCGATCACCTCGTAGCGATGGAAACCACTCCGGGACCGGTCGATCACCAGGTTCCTGGCGACCGTGAGCAGCCAGCCGCGCACCGATCCCTGGGAGTCGTGCAGGCGCTCCGCGTGGTGCCACGCGCGGATCAAGGTCTCCTGCACGATGTCCTCGGCCAGGTGGCGGTCGTGCAGCAGTTTCTCGGTGTAGGCCAACAGCGCCTTCTCGTGTTCGCGCACGAGTACGCCGAGGTGGTGCTCCCGCGAGGTCTCCGGTGACGGGGACCTCGCCGGGAGGGTTTCCGGCGGAACGGCAGGCGATACGCGCAGCTGGGACGTCTTCATCTTCTCTTCCGGAGGGGCCACGTGCGAGGCCATCGCCGGCGACCCCTGCCGCCGAGCGACCGATGCACGGCCCGGGAGGCCCCGTACCGTGCGGGAGAGCAGAAAATAGGCGAACCCTCGTGCCGAGAAAGTGCCGAAACCGGTAACGGCCCCCGAACCGCCCGGCAGGGCCGCGTTCCGGCCGCCTCACAGGCCCTGACCAGCCGGTTGCCCGCGTAGACGGACGCGTGCGGGGAATGTCCAGGACAGCCGTGCGGGGAATGTCCAGGACAGCGAAGGGAGAAGTCCGCTCCACCCGGTCGCCCGATCGCGGCCCGGCGGACGAGACGGGACCCGCGGGCGTCCCGCCCCGGTCACCTGATCAACCGAGCCACGGCGCCTTCCCCGAGGGGGTGTCCGGCCCCGTCGGCATGGCCGGCCCTCCCCTGGGCAGTCGGAGGGTCCCAAGCGGATCGAAGGGACGTCGGCGATGGATTTCAAGGATGACGCCCAGCTGGACAGCTCGCAGGTGGAGAGTCGCGGCGGTGGGGGGAGGATCCCCGGTGGTGGGCTCGCGGTCGGCGGCGGCGCGGCGGGAATCATCGCGCTCATCGTGGCCCTGATATTCGGGATCAACCCCGGGGACATCACCGGCGGCTCCTCCCAACCGGCCCCGGTGGGTCCGAGCTCCGACCTCACCGCCCAGTGCAAGACAGGGCAGGACGCCGACCAGAACGAGGAGTGCCGGGTCGTCGGCGTCGTCAACAGCATCCAGGACTACTGGCCGAAGGCGGTCCAGGGGTACGAGCCGGCCAAGACCGTCATGTTCTCCGGCCAGGTCGACACCGCGTGCGGTGCCGCCGACGCCTCCGTCGGCCCGTTCTACTGCCCGGCCGACCGCCAGGTCTACCTGGATCTCAGCTTCTTCAAGGAACTGGAGAGCAAGTTCGGCGCCAAGGGCGGTCCCTTCGCCCAGGCTTACGTGATCGGCCACGAGTACGGTCACCACGTCCAGAACCTTCTCGGCACCAACGCCAAGGCACAGCAGGGCCCGGAGAGTGGTCCGGAGAGCGGCTCGGTCCGGCTGGAGCTGCAGGCCGACTGCTACTCGGGCGCCTGGGCCAAGAACGCGTACGAGACCGGCCTGTTCGAGAAGCCGTTCACGAAGACGGACATCGAGGAGGCGCTCAGCGCGGCCTCGGCCGTGGGCGACGACAGCATCCAGGAGCGGACCCAGGGCCGGGTCAATCCCGAGGGCTTCACCCACGGCACGTCGGCGCAGCGTGTCAAGTGGTTCACCACCGGTTACCAGAGCGGCGACCCGGCCAAGTGCGACACTTTCGCCGGGAGCATCTGAAACGGCCTGTGAGCTGGGACGAGAGAAACCCGCCGGGCAGGAGGCGGGATTCTCTCCTAAACTACATACCGTGATCTTTAAGTTGGTCGGCGACGAACGGCCCTATCCCGAACACGGTCTCTCGCATCGCGAGTGGGCGCAGATACCGCCGCGACAGGTCCGGCTCGACACCCTGATCACCACGAAAGCGGTGCTCGACCTGCACTCCCTGCTCGCCAAGGACTCCACGTTCTACGGTGACCTGTTCCCGCACGTGGTCCAGTGGCGCGGCGACCTCTATCTGGAGGACGGCCTGCACCGGGCGCTGCGCTCGGCCCTGCACCAGCGCTCGGTCCTGCACGCGCGAGTCCTGGAACTGCCCGCGGAGAGTTGAACCCCTCCGCAGCCGCTCCTGGACCCGCTCGCGGAAAGCCGACCCCTTCCGCGAGCGGACCCTGGACCCACCCGCGGGAAACCGGACCCTTCCACGCGGCGGCCGGAGAGGGCCGGCTCTCCACGGTCGCGACGCGTGATCGCGGGCGTCCGGGAGGACCGCGAAGACGATCAGGACGATCCCGGGCTCGAGGCTGGCGGGCGTCGCCCTCGCGTTGATCGTCTCGGCCCGGCGGCAGCCTGTCTCGCGCGCACTCGCCCAAGATCGAGATCGGGGTCAGGATCAGGGCCGGGATCGGTGCCGCCCGGGCAGGGTGGTGATACGCGAAGAGCCCCTGAGCCGCGTACGCGGTCAGGGGCTCTTTCTGTGGCGGTGGAGGTGGGATTTGAACCCACGGATAGGTTGCCCCATCACACGCTTTCGAGGCGTGCGCCCTCGGCCACTAGGCGACTCCACCGCGGAGCAGCTTACCGGATAACCGCTATTGCTCGCGCATCCGGCGAGCGGTGAAGAACTCGGTGAGAACCGCCGCGCATTCGCCCGCCAGGACTCCTCCGAGGACCTCGGGCCGGTGGTTGAGGCGGCGGTCCCTGAGCACGTCCCAGAGTGACCCCGCGGCGCCGCCCTTGGGGTCCACCGCACCGTAGACGACGCGATCGACCCGGGCGAGCACGGCGGCCCCCGCGCACATGGTGCAGGGCTCCAGAGTGACCACCAGCGTGCAGCCGCTCAACCGCCACTGGCCGCGCGCGCTCGCGGCCTGCCGCAGGGCGAGCATCTCGGCGTGCGCGGTGGGGTCGGCCGACACCTCCCTGTCGTTTCCCGCCTGTGCCAGCACGGAGCCGTCGGGCCCGAGGACGACCGCGCCGACGGGCACCTCCCCGCGGGCTCCGGCCTCGACGGCCTGCGTCAGGGCGAGCCTCATCTCCCGGACGTAACCCACCGGCGTCGAGCCGGTCACCGTACGCCCGCCGGCGCCGGGCCGGTCATCTGTACGTCCACCGGCCCCGCGGCGCTCACCGTACGTCCGCCGGCGCCGAACCTGTCATCCGTACGCCCGCCGGCGCCGGGCCGGTCAGCGCGCATCGGCCGACATCGGGCTGGTCACGGCGCGTCCGTCAGCGCAGCCGGTCGAGCTCGTCGGCGAAGGCCAGCCGCTCGGCGATCACCGAGAGCGTGTCCGCGGGGAGGGCGCCCTCCTCCATGCTGAGCTCGATGAGTTCCTCGGAGCTCAGCCCGAGGTCGTTCAGCAGCTCGAAGTCGCCCGCCGGCCGCACGCCCAGGTCGGGGGTGTCCTTGTCGACCGCCACCCCGGCGAGTTCGGTGAAGAGCTCACCCAGGTCATCGGAGAGACCCGCGTGGGCGTCGGACAGGAACGTGCGCGGCTCCAGGTCCCCCTGGTAGCGCACGATCGCGAACCACTCGTCCTCCACCTCCACGCACAACAGGGCCAGCTCGTCGCCGGTGAGGCCCAGATGCTCCTGGACGGCGTCGCCGAGGTCGTCGGCGATCTCCGCCTCGCTGAGGTCGACCTCCGCACCGTTCCAACCGTCCGTCGTACGGACGAAGGCGGCGGAGAACACACTGTTGATTGGTCTGGAGGGCATGGCCGATCTCCCGAGGTCAGCCGAACACAGAGTCGATGGCGCGTTCGAACGGCTCGGAGAACCCCAGCCGCGCGGCGATGCTCGACAGGACGTCCTCGGGGAGGAGGTCGATATCCCCTGACAGGATGCCGAGCTCCATCTCGTCGAGGCCCAGGTCGGCGAAGATGGACAGGTCTCCCGCGGGGAGCGCCGTCTCCTCGTCCTGGAGGATCGCGTCGAGTTCGTCCTCGTCGGGGACCGGCACGTCCAGGTATTCCAGCGCCTGCTGCGCGAGCGGGAAATCCCAGGACGCGGCGATGTCGGAGAGGAACACCTCGACCCTCTCCCCGAACACCCGTAGCGCCACGAAGAACTCATCCCCAACGGCGACCAGGCCAATCGTGCCGTTCATGCTCGGCTGCTGGCGCAGGGCGTGGATGAGGCCCTCGAGGTCGGAGGTGAGTGACACCGGGAGCATCTCCGCCTCCCAGCGGTCGTCCTCGCGGTAGATCACGATGGCAAAGTCCAGCGAGTCTTCGTCTGACATGGCCATCCCCACCGAATGCTTTCTCTACGGAGGTCAATGCTTTCAGAAGCGAAGCACCGACGTGGGCCTCTCCGACCAAATTGTGATCAAATCCGAGTGAGCGGGCGATGTCGAACAGGTGTGGCCCGTCTTCCCCCCGGCTCATCGCCGCCCGCCGGCCCAGGATACCTTTGACCACCATGGAAACCCTGGTCGTCGACCATCCCCTGGTGGCCCACAAGCTGACCGCGCTGCGGGACGTGAACACCGACTCCCCCACGTTCCGGCGTCTCGCCGACGAGCTGGTGACCCTGCTGGCCTACGAGGCGACCAGGCAGGTCCGCGTCACCGAGTGGTCGGTGGAGACCCCGGTGGCCCCCGCCAGGGGCGTGCGGCTGGCGCACCCGTATCCGCTGGTGGTCCCGATCCTGCGCGCGGGACTGGGGATGCTGGAGGGCATGACCCGGCTGCTGCCGACGGCCGAGGTGGGTTTCCTCGGGATGATCCGCAACGAGTCCACGCTGGAGGCGGAGACCTACGCCACCCGCCTGCCCGAGGACCTCTCTGGCCGCCAGGTCTACGTGGTCGACCCGATGCTGGCCACCGGCGGCACCCTCGCGGCCGCGATCAAGTTCCTCTTCGACCGGGGCGCCGACGACGTGACCGCGCTGTGCCTGCTGGCCGCGCCCGAGGGGATCGCCCATCTCGACGAGGCCTTCGCCGGCACCGGCAGGCCGATCCGCCTGGTGACCGCGGCCCTGGACGAGCGGCTGAACGAGAACGGCTACATCGTCCCCGGGCTGGGCGACGCGGGAGACCGTCTCTACGGCGTCGCCTGAAGCGCTCCCGGCATCCCGTACGGCGCCCGTCCGAACGCCGTGTTTCCCGCCTCCGGGATTCCAGCACCATCCTTTTCCCTTAAAGGATGGTTCTTCTACCCACCGACAGTTACATAATGTGGTTCCCCGGGTACTAAGCGTGGCGAAGACATCTCTTCTGTGTCCCCGGTCCGCCGAGGCCGCGGGCGCACACCAGGGAGAACCATGAGCGAGCGAATCATCCCGGACACCGAGCCGGACCCGTACGCGGACTTCAGCGCCGCGCTCAGGGACGAGTTCTCGGAGATCCATCCGGCGACCACGGTGACCCGTTGCATAGAGGCGGCTCACTACGGAGCGCTGGAGGTGGTCGGCCACGCCCATCCGGCACTGGTCGAGCGGATCGCCCGCAAGCACCTCGAGGTCCTCGCGCTGGTCGCGAGCGAGCGCGGGTGACGCAGGCGGCGGACGACGGCGGGCGCGCCGGCGGAAAAGTGCCCCGCGAGGGTCCCGGACAGGATCCTCGCGACGCGCACGAGACCGAATCGGCCGATGCGCTTTACCTCGGCATGGCCCTGGGTAATGTATATGGCGGGTGCAGTGGGTGAGCGGTAGTAGGAGGCCAAGGTGCAGGTTAAAAAGGTCCTAACGTACGGCGCTGTCGGATTTGTGGCGTTCTTCCTGTTCACGCGACCAGGTGACGCGGCCAACGCTGTGAGGGGTGCCATGGACACGGTTTACACGGCGGCCGATTCCCTGGCCCAATTCGTCTCACATCTGTCATGAGGCTCGTGACCCACGGGGACTCCGCTCCCTCGTCGGTCAACCGCTACCTGCTCCCCCACGAACACCAGGTCATCATGGTGCGGCGCCACCCGGCCGTGCTGCTTCGCGCGGTCGCCGAGGTTTTCGGCGGCCTGATCCTCGCCGGACTGCTGAGCAAGTGGTTCGGCGACCAGGGCGGCGGCGGCGCGCTCGTCGTCGTCTGGTGGGCCTGGCTGCTGTTGCTCATCCGCTTCGTCTGGAAAGTCGCCGAGTGGTCCGTCGACTACTTCGTCGTCACCTCCAAGCGAATGCTGCTCACCACGGGGCTCATCACCCGCAAGGTCGACATGATGCCGCTCAGCAAGGTCACCGACATGAGTTTCCAGCGCTCGATTCTCGGCCGCATGCTGGGCTACGGCGAGTTCGTCCTGGAGTCGGCCGGCCAGGACCAGGCCCTGTCGAGGGTCAATTACATTCCGTACCCGGAGACCCTCTATCTGGAGGTCTGCCAGATGCTCTTCCCCGGGGGTAACGACTCGGACGATTAGCGTCCCGCGCCCGCAATGGCACGGGAATGTGTCCACGGAACATGAGCACCGTTGACACTTTTCGGTGAGGATTTTTCACTCGGGGTTACCTGATTCGACTTCTTCATGCAATCATGGCGTGAACATTGACCATCCCCCGCCCTGAGAGATCAGATGCCGAGTCAGGGAACCATCGGTGACCGCGTCCGCGGACTTCGCCTGAGCAGGCGCATGTCCCAGGCCCAGCTCGCAGGGCCGGACCTTTCCGACAGCTACGTCTCCCTCATCGAATCCGGCAAGCGGACCCCGACCCCCGTGGTCGCCCGCCTGCTGGCCGAGCGCCTGGGATGCACCACCGAGTTCCTGCTGCACGGGATCGAGCCGCGCCAGCGCATCGACACCGAACTCGGCCTGCGCCACGCGGAACTGGAGCTCCTCCACGGGAATCCGTCCGTCGCGGCGGACCGCTTCGGCGAGATCGTCAAGGTCGCCGGCGAGGAGAACGCCATGCTGGCCGCGCACGCGCGGTTCGGCCGTGCCCGCGCCCTGGAGGTCCAGGGCAAGGTCGGTTCGGCGGTGAGGGCGTTCGAGCGCCTCCGCCGCGAGGCGGCCGCCCATCCCGAGCGTCTGGCCGACCTGCCGCTGGCGGTGGCGCTGAGCCGCTGCTACCAGCGCGCCGGAGACATCCTTCGCGCCCGCGACCTGGCCGTCCACGCGCTCGGCGAGGTCAACCGGCTGCCCCTGGCGCAGGGAGAGATCGCCATCGAGCTGGCCGCCTCCCTGGTGGGGATCGGCCGCACCCGCGGGTCCGGTTCGTCGAGCATGTCCTACGTCCGGAACATCCTGTCGGTCAACGGCGTTCCCGCCGCGGTCAACCGCACGGCGGAGATCCACGCCCTCTGGCGGGCGAGCATCACCGCCGCCGACGGCGAGGATTCCGCGCTGGCCGTCCGCCTGGCCGACGACGCGATCGCGACCGGTCGCCCGGCGCGGATGGCCTCGCAACTCGCCCTCATCGCGACGGACTGGGCCCGTCTCGCCGCCGCCGGCGGTGACGAGCCGCTCGACGAGGCCCGCGAGCTCGTGACCGCCGCGAGCGAGGTCTTCGCCGTGTTCCCCGAGCACGCCCACGAGTACGTCAGAAGCCTTGTCGTGCGCGCCCGCATCGAGCTGAGGGCCGGAGACGCGCGGGGTGCCACCGCCCTGGCCGGAACCGCCCTCGACACGCTGGGCGACCAGGCGGGCGCCATCAGGGCCACCGCGCAGCTGGTTCTCGCCCGTGCCGCGCTCACCCGCGGCCAGGACGACGACGCCACGACGGCCCTGAACGCCGCCAGGCAGCTGCTGAGCGATGTCCGGCACGAGTTCTCCGGTCCCGACCGGGAGACCGCGCGGACCTGGCGTGACCTGGGAGACCTGTACGGCCAGGTCGGTGTGGTCGACGAGCAGACCAGTGCGTATCGTAGGGCTCTTGAGACTGCCGGAGTGCGCGATGCGATGGTGGGTATGACGGTCGATTCGGCTCTGGTCCGTTAAGACGGTCCCACTTCTGGAGTTCCAGATTTGTTTTTGCACCTCCGGAATAACTAGGGTCTACCAGTCATTGATTCGTAGGATGATTGGTTTCTCCGGAGGAGGCGGACGGTGAGTCTGCGTACGGCGCAGCGAGCATCCCTCGTCGACCAAGTGATCGATCAACTCAAGGAGCAGATCACTTCTAACTCCTGGCAGATGCACGCGAAGATTCCTACCGAGACCGTGCTCGCCGAGCAGCTCGGGGTGGGGCGCAACACCGTGCGCGAGGCGGTGCGTGCCCTCACTCACGCCGGGCTGCTGGAATGCCGCCAGGGCGACGGGACGTACGTCCGTGCCACGAGCGAGCTCTCCGGGGCCATGCTGCGGCGGCTGCGCACCGCCGAGCAGCTCGAGATCCTGGAGGTGCGGCGTGCGCTGGAGGTGGAGGCCGCCAGGCTGGCCGCCACCCGGCGCACCGACGCCGACATCACCGGGATCGAGGCGGCGCTGGCCGAGCGGGAGCGGGCCTGGGAGAGGGGAGAGCCCGACGCGTTCGTCGAGGCCGACCTCGCCTTCCACATGGCGGTCGTTCGCGCCACCCACAACCTCGTGCTGATCGATCTCTACGAGGACTTCTCGGCGGCGCTGCGCGCCAGCATCACCGCCGCGGGCACCTCACTGAACAGCACCCTGAACAGCACGTACATCCCGCACGAGGCGATCGCCCGCGCGATCACCGTCGGTGACGCCGCCGCCGCCGAGCGCGCGGGTCACGCGTGCATGGAGCACATCCTGATCGCCCTGACGGAGGAGCAGGAGCTCTCTCTCTGACCCTGTCCTCCTTCGCCTTCACACGATCCTTCGCCTTCACACGATGTGGGCCCCCTCACCGGCGGTGAGGGGGCCCACATCGTGTGCAGCGCCGTCCTGGGCACGATGCGGGCGTGGCCTCGCGCCTCGGGCACCGGGCGATCAGGTCAGGCGCAGGGACATCACGAGGTAGCGGAAGGAGGGGGCGGCGTCGCCGGGAACCTCCGTGATGAGGGCCGGGCGGCTGGGCGACTCCATGTTGAGCCGGACGAGCTCGGTCTCGACCCCGCTCAGCCCGTCGAGCAGGAACTGGGGCTGGAAGGCGATCTGGATGTCGCCGCCGGACAGCTCGGCGTCGACGACCTCGGCGCCCCGGCCGATGTCGGCGCCGCCCGCCTGGATGAGGACCTGTCCCTGGCCGAAGGAGAGCCGGACCGCGGTGTGGCGCTCGGCGACCAGCGCCACCCGCTTGATCGCGTCGATGAACGGCGCCACCGGCAGGTCGGCCCGGATCGACCAGTCGTCGGTCAGCCGCGAGCGGTAGTCGATGAACTGCTCGTCGAGCAGGCGGACCGTGGTGGCCCGGCCGACGCTCTCGAAACCGGCGATACCGTCACCCAGCGCCACCGACACCTCGCCGCCGCGCAGCGACCTGGCCACGTCGACGAGCACCCGCGCGGGCACCATCGCGGCGGCCGTGGCACCGGCCACCTCGGGGCGCCAGCCGAACTCCCTGGCCGCGATGCGGTAGCGGTCGGTGGCGGCCATGGTCACGTCGTCGCCGGAGATGTCGACCCGGATGCCGGTCAGCATGGGAAGGCTCTCGTCGCGGCTGGCCGCCGGAGCCACCTGGCCGACCGCGCTCGCGAAGACCACGCCGCCGACCGCGCCGATCTTCGGCGGCATCTCGGGGAGGGAGGGGAAGTCCTCGACCGGCATGGTCAGCAGGCCGAACTCCGCGCTGCCGCAGGTGAGGACCGCTTCGGAACCGCTGGTGAGAACCTCCACCACCTCGCCGGGCAGGCTGCGGGTGATCTCCGCGAGGATCCGGCCCGGGATCAGCACCCGGCCGGGCTCCGCCACGACCGCGTCGATCGAGACGCGGGCGGAGACGTCGTAGTCGAAGGCCGACAGCATGAGGTCTCCGTCGTCGGCCTCCAGGAGCAGGCCGGAGAGCACGGGGATGGCCGGCCGGTTCGGCAGCACCCGGGCCGCCCAGGCCACCGCGTCGGCCAGGACATCACGGTTAACCCGGAACTTCACCTGATCATCCCTTCGTCCCGAACGGCACCCCCACACGCGGAAGCCGTACTTCGACAGCACGTTATCCGCTGAGACCGACAGAACCGCTACCCGGCCGGGGAGAAAGGGAGCGGGGAGCCTCAGCCGCGGGCGGCGTTGAGGTAGGTGAGGACGGCGAGCACGCGGCGGTTGTCGTCGTCGGAGGGGGCGAGGTCGAGCTTGGCGAAGATGCTGGCCGTGTGCTTGCCGACCGCGCTCTCGCTGAGGAACAGGCGCTGGGAGATGGCCGCGTTGGAGCGGCCCTCGGCCATCAGCTCCAGCACCTCGCGCTCGCGCGGGGTCAGCGCGCCGAGCGGCTGGTGCCGGGCGGTGCTGGCCAGCAGCTTGGCGATCACCTCGGGGTCCATCGCGGTGCCCCCGGCGGCGACCCGGCGGACCGCGTCGACGAACTGCTCGGCGTTGAAGACCCGGTCCTTGAGGAGGTAGCCGATCGCCCCCGAGCCGTCGGCCAGGAGCTCGCGCGCGTACAGCTGCTCGACGTGCTGGGACAGCACGAGCACCGGCAGGCCGGGAACGGCCCGGCGCGCCGCCAGCGCGGCCTGGAGCCCCTCGTCGGTGAACGTGGGCGGCAGGCGCACGTCGACCACCGCCACGTCGGGCCGCAGCCCGGTCAGCGCCCCCAGCAGCTCGGGCCCCGACTCCACTGCGGCCACCACCTCGAAGTCGTGCGCCTGGAGCAGGTGGACCAGGCCGTCCCGCAGGAGGTACAGGTCTTCGGCGATGACGACTCTCGGGCTCACCGGCCCAACCATAGGCGGGCCGGCAGGACCTCCGCCAGCCGCTGCTGGCGGGCGTGCATGACGGGGATGAGCATGCCCGCGGCGTACATGGACAGGCCCAGGAGGATGTTGAAGACGATCAGCGGCCACTGCAGGGCCTCGGGCAGGTAGAGCGCGAGGAACCAGCTGCGGTTGTCGGTGTCGATGAGCTTCATGACCATCGTCACCAGTCCCTGCGGGAAGAGCGGGAGCCAGCCGATCCCCCAGCAGATCCCGACGACGGCGGCCTTGCCCCGGGGCAGGGACGGCTTGCAGTCCGGCCCCTTCTCGCTCAGGAGGGCGTAGGGCAGGTCGAACGTGGCCGTGGTCGGGCCGCCCCGCGGGCTGCTGACCGCGAGCACCCCGTCGAAGGCCGCCAGCCTGCGCTCGATGCCGCGCAGACCGCTGCCCAGGGACGGGTCGGCGCCCCCCGAGCCGTCGTCGGTGACGACCACGCGCAGCGCGTGATCGTTGCTGCTGATGTCGATCCACACCCGCTCGGCGCCGCCGTGGCGGGTCGCGTTGGTGAGGAGCTCGCTGATCGAGAAGTAGGCGGCCGACTCCACGGGCGAGTCGGGGCGGATGTCCAGGTCCACGGTGACCGTGACCTTCAGCGGGCTGTCCAGCGCCAGGGCGCGCACGGCGTCGCCGAGGCCGCGCTCGGCCAGGACCGGCGGGTGGATGCCCTTGACGAGGTCGCGCAGCTCGACGAGCGCCGTGGAGGAGGCCTCCCTGACCTTGGCGAGCAGTGCCTTGGCCGCGGCGGGGTCCTTGTCCATCAGCTCCTCGACCGCGCCGAGCGTCATGCCCATCGCGACGAGCCTCGCCTGCGCCCCGTCGTGCAGGTCGCGCTCGATCCGCCGCAGCTCGGATGCCTGGGAGTCGACCGTCGCCAGCCGTGCCTGGTCGAGTCGCTGGATCCGCGCCGCGAGCACGGACCTGTCCGTGGGAGACAGCAGCTGCTGGTTCCACCACGCGTACCCCCGCAGCAGGAGCGGCGTCGCGGCCAGCGCGACGGCCGAGGCGCATCCCAGAACCAGGGGCAGCGCCGCGGGGGCCGCGGACCACGCCGCCAGGACGGCGCATCCGGCCAGGGTGAGGGGCAGCAACGGGAGGGCGCAGACGACCACCGGGTTGAGGTAGAGCCAGAGCCCGTCCCGCCAGGTGGCCGGGTCGCCGACGATCCACTTCCAGCGGTTGTTCCAGTCGGGCCACCGCGGCGTCTTGTAGAGCTGGCGCTCGTGGCGGTACCAGCCGTCGGGCTGGGGCCGTGTCGGCAGCGGCGGGGGCAGGTAGGGCACCGGCACGGCGATCCCGAGCCACGTGCCGTTCAACCTCCTGGCGAGCGCGGTGCGGCGCCTGATCAGCTGGGCTGCCGGAGGGAACATGAAGACCATCCCCAGGCCGAACGCCAGCACGAACGCGGCCAGGGTCACGACGACCAGGACCGTGTCCAGCAGCGCCATCGCTCCCAGGGCCAGTGCCCTGCCGGCCGTCACCGCGTACGTCTTCATGGGTCAAGTGTCGGTGATCCGGCCGGGCGTGCCCAGTGGTGACGGGTGCCGCGAGGGGGTGGGGGTAACCACACCCCCGGTGGGTGCCTGGCCCGTCCCCGCCGGGGGTGTAGACGGATTCTCCGGGCGTGTCGCGGCTCGTAGCGTCGGTGGGCATGAAGGTCATCGAGGTCAGCAACCTCCGCAAGCAGTACCGCGACCAGCTGGCGGTGGACGACGTCTCGTTCACCGTGGAAGAGGGCGAGATCTTCGGCGTTCTCGGCCCCAACGGCGCCGGCAAGACGACCACCGTGGAGTGCGTCGCCGGCCTGCGCGTCCCCGATTCCGGCACCGTCAGCGTGCTCGGGGGTCTGCACCGCGCCGAGCTCAAGGAGCAGCTGGGGGTCCAGCTGCAGAGCTCCACGCTGCCGGAGAAGCTCAAGGTGTGGGAGGCGCTCGACCTGTACGCCTCCTTCTACCGGAATCCGGCGAACTGGGAGGAGCTGCTGGAGCGCGTCGGGCTCGCCGGCAAGCGCGACACCCCCTACGGCAAGCTCTCCGGCGGCCAGCAGCAGCGGCTCTCGATCGCGCTGGCGCTGATCGGCAACCCCCGCGTGGCGATCCTGGACGAGCTCACCACCGGCCTGGACCCCCAGGCCCGCCGCGACACCTGGGAGCTCATCGAGCGGGTCCGCGAGGACGGCGTGACGATCCTGCTCGTCACCCACTTCATGGAGGAGGCCGAGCGGCTCTGCGACCGGCTCGCGCTGATCGACTCCGGCCGGGTGGTCGCGATGGACAGCCCGTCCGGCCTGATCGCCCAGGTCGGCGGGCAGCAGACCATCAGGTTCCGGCTGTCCGGACCGCTCGACGACTCCCGGCTCAGGGCCCTGCCCGAGGTGACCAGGGTGAGCCGCAGCGGCGGGCAGGTCGCGGTCACCGGCACCGGCAACCTGCTCCTCGCGGTCACGACCGTCCTCTCCACCGCCGGTGTAACGCCCACCGACCTGCGCATGGAGCAGGCCACCCTCGACGACGCCTTCCTCAGCCTCACCGGAAAGAAGATCTCCTCATGAACAAGATGCTCCTGACCGAGGCCAAGCTCTTCCTGCGGGACCCGGGCGCTCCGATCTTCTCGATAATGCTGCCTCTCGTCCTCCTGCTCGCGCTCGGGCAGATCCCCACCCACCGGAAGGCGATCCCCGAGATGGGCGGGGAGCGGATCATCGACACCCAGCTGCCCGCCATGATGGTGATCCTGGCGGTGGTGACGGTGGCGCTGACCGTCCTGCCGGCGACGCTGGTGACCTACCGGGAGAGCGGCGTGCTGCGCCGGATGTCCACCACCCCGGTCAGCCCGGTCCGGCTGCTGGTCGCCCAGCTCGCCAACAACCTCGCGACGACGATCGTCGCCACCCTCCTCCTGATCGGCCTGGGCTACCTCGTCCTCGGCTCGGTCCCGCCCAAGAGCCCGCTCGCCTTCGCGGGGGTGTTCGTGCTCGGCACGGCCTCGATGATGGGCCTGGGGTTGCTGATCGCCGCGGTGGCGCCCAACGCGAAGGTGGCGCCGGGCATCGGCTCGCTGCTGATGTTCCCGCTGATGTTCATGGCGGGGATGTGGATCCCCCGGGACCTCATGCCCGAGCTGGTACGGCGGATCGGGGACTTCCTGCCGATGGCGCCGTTCGCCGACGCGCTCCGCGACACGTGGGCCGGGCAGGCTCCCCAGCCGCTGCACCTGGTGGTGATGGCGGTGACCGTGCTGGTCACGGTCGGACTGGCCGCGCGGGTCTTCCGCTGGGAGTAGCCGGTGAGCACGACTTCCGATTCGCTGTGGCCCGCCTCTTACCAGGGGCAGAGACGGGCCACAGCTTATTTGACCGATCATTCTAGTTTGTTCTACGTTTCCTTCATGGTGAGGACGAAGGAGTTCGATCCGGACGCCGCCCTCCGGGCGGCGCTCGACCTGTTCTGGGAGCGCGGCTACGAGGCGACGTCGATGAGCGACCTGGTGGAGCACCTGGGGATCGGCCGGGCCAGCCTGTACGCCACGTTCGGCGGCAAGCACGAGCTCTACCTCCGGGCGCTGCGGCGCTACCGGGAGATCCGCCGCCCGCTGTACATGGAGACGCTCTCGCGTCCGGGACCCGCGCTCCCCGCCGTACGGGCCCTGGTGGAGAGCTACGTCCGCGACTCCGTCGGGGACGCGGGACGGCGGGGCTGCATGATCGGGAACGCGGCGGCGGAGATGCTCCCCGGCGACGAGCAGGTGGCCCGGTGCGTGGAGGGCGAGTGGACCGCGCTGGAGACCGCGCTGGCGTCGGCGCTGACCCGGGCGCGGGCGCAGGGGGAGCTGCCCGCCGATCGCGACCCGCGGGCGCTGGCGGGCTTCCTGCTGGTCTTCCTCCAGGGGTTGCGGCTCACGGCCAAGGGGACGTCGGACCCGGTACGGCTGCGCGACGCCGCCGCTCAGGCACTCACCATTCTGGACTGATCGATCTACTATGGAGGCGTCATGAAATTTCAGGACAAGGTGGTTCTGGTGACCGGGGGCGGCACGGGCATCGGCAGGGCCGTGGCACGCGGGTTCGCCCGCGAGGGCGCCCGCGTCGTGGTGGCCGCCCGGGGGCCGGAGGCGCTGGAGCAGACCGTGAAGCTCATCGAGTCGGACGGCGGCCGAGCCTCCGCCCTCGTCGCGGACGTCTCCGACTCCGCCTCGGTCGCCGGACTCGTCGAGCAGGTCGTGGCGCGGCACGGCGGGCTGGACATCGCGATCAACAACGCCGGGGTCTTCGCGATGGGCGAGGTCGCCGACCTGCCGGAGGAGGACTTCACCCGGGTCGTCGGCGTCAACCTGACCGGCGTCTTCCTGGCGATGAAGCACGAGATCCCGGCGATGCTGGCCGGTGGCGGCGGGGTCATCGTCAACGTCGCCTCCCAGGTGGGGGCGCACAAGCGCATACCGGGCCTCGGCGCCTACGCCGCCTCCAAGGCCGGGGTGACGGCGCTGACGCGCACCGCCGCCCTGGAGTACATCGGCCGGGGCGTCAGGATCAACGCGCTCAGCCCGGGCCCGCACGACACCTCGATGTCCATGCGGCCGGGCGAGACGGAGACCGACCGGGCCGAGCGGATCAGCCGGCAGCTCCCGATCGGCAGGGTCGGCTCCCTCGACGAGATCACCGGAACCGTCCTGTGGCTGGCCTCCGAGGAGGCGGCCTTCGTGGTCGGCGCCGACATCGTGGTGGACGGCGGCTCCACCGCCTGACCCGGCACCTCCCGATCCGGCACGCACCCGGTCCACTCGGCGCCGCCCCCGGACCCGGCGCGCATCCGGCCGCCCGGCGCCACCGCCGGATCCGGCACGCACCCGGTCGCCCGGCGCCACCGCCTGACTCGGGTCGTCTCCTGTTCCGTTCGGCTCCACCCCGGACCCGGCGTGCACCCGGCCGGCCGACACCACTACCTGACTCGGGTCGCCTCCCGGTCCGCCCGGCTCTCCCTCTCACGCCGGCTTTCCCCACCCGGTGCGTTCCTGCCCTCCGTCCCGGATGCCCGGCGACAGGAAGCCGGATATGTCACTCTTGATTGATGCTGATCCTGGCGCACGTAAGTGACGTCCACATCGACGGTTCCCCCCGCAGCATCGACAGGACCCGATCCGTCATGCGGCACCTGGAGAACCTGCCCGGCCCCCTGGACGCGGTCATGGTGACCGGCGACATCGCCGACAACGGCCTGATCGAGGAGTACGAGATCGCGCGCGAGCTCCTGACCACGCGCTATCCGACGATCATCTGCCCGGGTAACCACGACGTCCGTTCGGCGTTCCGCAAGGCGCTGCTCGACGTCGACGAGGACGGCGACGGGCCGATCAACCAGGTCCTCAGGCTCGACGGGCTCACCGTCGTGCTGTGCGACTCCAGCGTCCCCGGGCGGCCGGAGGGCTTCCTGGAGGACGAGACGGTCACCTGGTTGAACGGCGTGCTCGCCGAGACCCCGGACACCCCGGTCATCGTCGGCATGCACCACCCGCCGGTGTCGCTGGGCACCCCGTACGTGGACTCGATCCGGCTGCGGAACCCGGAGCGGCTGGAGGCGGTCGTGCGGCGGCACCCGCAGGTGGTGGCCGTCATCGCTGGTCACGCCCACACCGCGGCGAGCACCACCTTCGCGGGCCTGCCGCTGTCGGTCGCCCCGGGGGTCGTCTCCACGTTGCGGCTCAACCAGGAACTCGACGCCCCGGTCCCCGTCGACTACGACCTGCCGCCGCAGATCGCCATGCACGTCTTCGACGGCGGCCGCCTCATCACCCACGTCCGCCCGGTCCTGTGACATCACCGCGGCCCGCCCCCACGGCGTGCCGCGGCCCGAGCGGCACGCCGCACGAGACCGGCCACTTGATGTCCGCACGACGACCGGCGCCGCACCTCGTACCCCCACGATGACCGGCGCCGCGCCCGTATACGCACGACGACCGGCGCCGCACCTCGTACCCCCACGACGACCGGCGCCGCACCTCGTACCGGAAGGCCCGCACGACGATCGGTCGCGCCCCCGTACGAAGGCCGGTCCCGCACCCCGTACCCGCCGCGTCCGGCCGGGAGACGTCATGGTGACTCACCGGTTCAAATAGATGCCTTTGCCGGGAATTAACCGATTTTTCCTCTTGTGAGAAGCTAGTTCGGCTAATAATCGAAAATCCACGCGATCCGTTGAACCTCCTGGGATCCGGCGCCGTACTGCCTGCCGACACCGGAAAATCGTCCGGCGGCCGACCCCCGGAGGGCACAGCGTGATCGTGAACGCCCTGCGGCGGCCCGCTCCAGCGGGCACCGCCGTGATCGCGGAACCGCCGCCCGGCATCCGCGCCCACGATGAGGCGGGCGATACCGCACCGTGCACCCGTCACGACTCCCCTGCGCGAACCGCGGGGCGCGCGTGATGACGCGGCAAGACGCCTGCCCCTCCCCGCCGGCCGATTTTCCCGGAGAGAACCTCGACGTGAAAGCCTCCTCCTGGCCCGGTGACCGGCGGAGCCGGTCCCGCCACCTGCGACCGGTCGACGCCCCCGACGACGAGCTGATCGTCGCGGAGCTGTACCGGGTGTACCACCGGCCGCTGCTCTCCTTCGTCGTACGGCTCACCCACGGCGACGTGCAGTGGGCCGAGGACGTGGTGCAGGAGACCATGGTCCGGGCATGGCGCAGCGCGGACCGATTCGACGCCGACGCGTCGTCCCTGATGCCTTGGCTGGCGACGGTCGCCAGACATATCGTGATTGACGACCAACGCCGTAAGGACGCGCGTCCCCACGAGGCGGGTGAGGGACCACTGGAGAGTGTGCCCATGCCCGATCAGATGGAAGATCTTTTGCGACAGGTCGTCGTGTCGGACGCGCTCGACTCGCTGTCTCCCGCCCACCGCGAGATCCTCAAGGAGACGGTCCTGCGCGACCGGTCGGTGAACGAGGCCGCCGAGACGCTCGGCATCCCGGTGGGCACGGTGAAGTCGAGGGCGTACTACGCCCTCCGCGCGCTGCGCGTCGCCCTTGAGGAGAGAGGGGTGACGGCATGACCTCGCAGGTGGAGCACACCGACGTGGGCGCGTACGCCCTGGGCATCCTCGAAGAGCCCGACCGGACGGCTTTCTCGAACCACCTGGCCGCGTGCCCGTCCTGCACGGCCGAGCTTCAGGAGCTGTCCGGGGTGGCGGGCGCCCTCGCCGGCATCGGACCCCTGGGAGACGAGCGCGACGACGCCGACACCGGCGACCGGGGTCCCGCCGAGGTGGTCAACCTGCTGCGCCGCCGCAAGGCGGCCGACCGGCGCGCCCGCAGGGGCACGTTCGTGATCGGCGCCGCCGCGGCCGTCACCCTGGTCGCCGGTGGGATCGCGGCGGGCACCTCGATCTCCGGCGAGAAGGGCGGGAGCGTCCCCGTCGGACACTCCGCGCACGGCCCCGCCGAGGACGCCTACCGGTCCGGCACGCCGCTCGCGGGCACGGGTGCCCCCGGTGTCACCGGCGGCCTGGTGCTGGAGACGAAGGGCTGGGGCACCCACGCCGCCCTGGAGCTCAGGGGCGTCAAGGGACCGCTGGAGTGCGAGCTGGTCGCCGTCTCCCGGACCGGCGAGCGGCGCGTGGTCACCGGATGGGCGGTGCCCGAGCGGGGCTACGGGGTGCCCGGCTCTCCCGAACCGCTCTACGTGCACGGAGGGGTCGCCTGGGGGCCGGCCGGGATAGACCGTTTCGAGGTGCGCACGACCGGCGGCGACACGCTGCTCACCGTCACGGTCTGAGCGGGACGGTCCGAGCGGGACGGTCTGATCAGGACGATCCGAGCGGGGCATCCTAGCCCTTTTCCGGAACGGGAGCGCCTCTCCGGAGCCGTTTCCTTGTGTGCTTTTTTACGTATTTGAAGATTGAACCATATGTAGCCGTGGCGCCGTACAACCGGCAGAAGAACGCAGCAGCCCCTTACAGCTACGAGAGGTTCACGATGTCCAAGCGCACCCTCACCGTCTCCGGCGTGGCCATCGCCGCGGCCCTGCTCTCCTCGGCCCTCGCCCCGGCCGCGCAGGCCGGCACAGCCGCGGCCACACAGTCCGATACCGCGAGCACAGCGGACGCCTACTTCGCGGGAACCCTGATCGGGAAGAACGAGGTGCCGGTCAGCGGCGGTCCCGCCGTCGGCGACAAGAACGGCAGGGCCCTCGCCGTGGTCCGCATCCGCGGCAACGAGGTCTCCTACGCCGTACGGTGGGAGGGGACGGCCACCCCCACCGCGTTCCACATCCACCAGGGCAAGGCCGGTAAGAACGGCGACGTGAAGGTCGGCTTCTTCATGGAGGCCCTGCCCGGTGGCAGCAAGGCCATCCTCGGCAGCGTCAAGATCAACGACGGCGGCCTGCTGTCCGGGATCAAGAAGAACCCGAAGAACTGGTACCTCAACCTGCACACCGCCGAGTTCCCGGGTGGCGCGGTGCGCGCCCAGATGCACCGGATCCACCCGACCAACCTGGCCAACGTGCTGGCCAGCGGCGTGCACCCCATCTACCACTCCAACGCCGACGGCCGCCAGGAGGTCCCGGCCCCCGGCAAGAAGGTCGGCGACCCGAACGGTCGCGCCGAGTGGCTCGTCGGCATCAAGGGCTCGAAGGTCTACTACGCCACCATCTGGGAGAAGCTCGCCGCCCCCACCAACGGCCACATCCACCGTGGCAAGCAGGGCAAGAACGGCGATGTCGTGATCGACTTCTTCGCCGACACGAACGGCCTGCCCAAGGGCGTCACCGGCATCGCCGGCACCGCGTCGGTGAAGTCCGACATCGCCCAGGGCATCAAGAAGAACCCGAAGAACTGGTACACCAACCTGCACACCACCGAGTTCGGCGGCGGCGCGGTGCGCGGCCAGCTCTACCGGTCCGGCAGCGGCTGGTAGAACGACGTCCGGGGATCACGCGGCGGTTGTGAGCGTCCGGACGCGGAGGGGATCCACGGCGGCCACGAGCCACCCGTGACCCCGGAGACGACGGCGCCCGCCACCCGGAACACGATTCCGGGCGGCGGGCGCCGTCGTGCGCCGCCGGGGTCAAACCGGTCGACGGAGCGGTCCGCGCCGGCCTCTTCCCGCTGCTCGGCCCGCCGCCGTTCACCCTCGGCTGGGACGTCGCGGGCACGGTCGAGTCCACCGGGCCCGGCGTATCCGCGTTCGCCCCGGTGACGAGGCCGGCGCCGGCCGATCCATCGATTCAAACGAGAACACCGGGGTAGGGCGTAGCGCTGCTGGCTGCGGGGGCTCTGACCTGCGTCGTCAGCGCGCATTGCTCACAGGCGGATTCGGTTCTCGGTGGCGGCGGGTGCTTCGTCGCCGTCACGATCTAGGGGGATAACGATGCAAGAGTCCCACCCGGTGAAGGACACGGTCGGCAAGATCGTCGACGCGGTGACCGACACGGTGTCCGATGCGGTGACCGGCGGCGAGCCGTCCGGAGTGATCCCCGGCCGGCCGAGTGGCGAGACGCCGTCGCTGCGGGAGCCGACCGAGCCTCGGGCGCCCCTGCCCCCCAAGCCCGACCAGAGCGGGCCGGAGGCGTTCTCCCCGACCGGGCGGCCCACCGACGTGCCGAAGGAGGCGCGGGCGCAGGGCGGGGCGTACCTGACGACCGCTCAGGGTGCACGGCTGCCCGACACCGACCACTCGCTCAAGGCCGGCCCTCGGGGTCCGGTGTTGCTGCAGGACCACCACCTGCGCGAGAAGATCATGCATTTCGATCACGAGCGCATCCCCGAGCGCGTCGTGCACGCCCGCGGGGCCGCCGCGCACGGCGTCTTTCGCGCGTACGGCACCGCCTCGACGGTGACCAAGGCCGCCTTCCTCGCCAAGGACGTCGAGACCCCGGTCTTCGTGCGGTTCTCGACCGTGCTCGGATCACGGGGCTCGGCCGACACGGTGCGCGACACCCGGGGGTTCGCGACGAAGTTCTACACCGGTGAGGGCGTCTTCGACCTGGTGGGCAACAACATCCCGGTGTTCTTCATCCAGGACGCGATCAAGTTCCCCGACATCGTCCACGCGGCCAAGCCGCATCCGGACCGGGAGATCCCCCAGGCCCAGAGCGCGCACGACACGTTCTGGGACTTCGTGTCCCTGCACACCGAGGCCACCCACCACACGCTGTGGAACATGTCCGACCGCGGCATCCCCCGCTCCTACCGGACGATGGAGGGATTCGGCGTCCACACCTTCCGGCTCGTCGACGCCGAAGGGGCGACGTCGCTGGTGAAGTTCCACTGGAAGCCCAGGGCCGGGGTGCACTCGCTGGTGTGGGAGGAGGCGCAGCTGATCAACGGCGCGGATCCGGACTTCCACCGCCGTGACCTGGCCGACGCGATCGAGGCGGGCGCCTACCCGCAGTGGGAGCTGGGCATCCAGGTCTTCCCCGACACCCCCGAGCAGACCTTCGAGGGCATCGACCTGCTGGACGCCACGAAGATCGTGCCCGAGGAGCTGGCGCCGGTCCAGCCGATCGGCCTGCTCACCCTCAACGCCAACCCGACCAACTACTTCGCCGAGACCGAGCAGGTCGCCTTCCACCCCGGTCACCTGGTGCCCGGTATCGACATCACCGACGACCCGCTGCTCGCGGGGCGGCTGTTCTCGTACCTGGACACCCAGATCAGCCGGTTGGGAGGCCCCAACTTCGGGCAGATCCCGATCAACCGCACGCACGCCCCGGTCAACGACATGCTGCGTGACGGCTTCCACCAGACGGCGGTACACGCCGGTGTCGCCCCGTACAAGCCCAACTCCCTGGACGGGGGCTGTCCCTTCTTCGCGGGGCAGCAGGAGGGCGGCTACCGGGAGACTCCCGTACAGGTACCCGCGGCGAGCAAGGTGCGTGAGGCTCCGGCGTCGTTCGCCGACCACTTCAGCCAGCCCCGCCGGTTCTGGCTGAGCCTGACCCCGCTGGAGCGCGAGCACGTCATCGCCGCGTACGCCTTCGAGCTCGGCAAGGTCTACGAGCAGCCGATCAAGGAACGCACCCTGCGGGTGCTGGCCGAGATCGACCCCTACCTGTGCGCGCAGGTGGCCGAGGGGCTGGGCCTGCCGGTTCCGGCGCCTGCGGGCCCGCTGCCGTCGGTAGAGCCCAGCCCCGCGCTCTCCCAGCTCGGGGGGACCTGGCCCGTCACCGGCCGGGTCATCGGCATCGTCGCCGGCGAGAACAGCGATCTGGAGGCGGTCCGCGCCGTCCGCCGGGCGGTCCTGGACGGCGGCATGGTGCCGCTGGTCGTCGCTCCGGCGGGCGGCCTGCTCGGGGCGGGCGGCGACGACCCCGTCCCCGTGCAGCGCACGTTCGCCACCGCCCGGTCCGTCGAGTTCGACGCCGTGGTGCTGGCCGGTGCGCCCGCGCCGGGCAAGGACGCCTACGGCGCCCGGGACGCCAAGGCCGGCAACGGCGTGCCCGCCACCGCGGGCGTCGACCCGCGGGTGCTGCTGATGCTCGGCGAGGCGTTCCGCCACGCCAAGCCGCTCGGCGGGTGGGGAGACGCCGGCCAGGCGCTCGCCGCCGCGGGAATCGACACCGCCGCACCGGGCGTGCTCGTCGCCGACGGCGGCGAGGCGGTGCTGGAGGAGATCGTCCGGCTGCTGGGGCGGCACCGGGTCTGGGACCGCTTCCCCGCCGCGGCCGAGGTCGTCTGACCCGCCGCCGGCCCGCTGCGCGGCCCGGGTCCCGGCCTCAGGAAGAAAGGCCGGGATCCGGACCGGGCCTCGCCCCCGGCGAGCTCTCCTGTCCGCCGCTCCGGCCCCGAGCCGTACGCCGCCCGCGACGGCTTCACGGCGAGCCGGGCGGGGCCGTCCTCGACGCCGAGACCGGCCCGCTGGACACGCTCACCCGAGCTGCGAGGAGGCCCGGCACGAAGCCTGGGCGAGCCGTCGAAGGAACTCCGTGAGGGAGGCGATCGGTGTTTTTGCGCGGATGCGTCGGGCACAAGGCCTCATATGGCACCAAAAATGGATGATTCGGTCAGCATCACCCCGTGTGAGGATGGGCCGCTGCTGATCCGGGGGCCGTTCACGCTGCTCACTCAGGACGGGACCGTCATCGATCCCGGCCGGGCGACGGTGGCGTTGTGCCGCTGCGGCCTGTCCTCATCCAAGCCGTTCTGCGACGGCTCGCACAAGCGGTCCGGTTTCCGGGCCGCGAGCGAGCCCGACGCGGTGGCCTGAGCTCGCGTTCTGAGCCGGCGGGACGAGTGCGCGGCGAGCGGTATCCGGCGCCCGGCGTAGAAGATCCCGCCGCGCAGGAACCGGGCCGCCAGGGCCGGCCAGCTGCAGACGGCCCGCTCCAGCAGCCACACCGGGGCGAACAGGGTGGTGGTGAAGGGAAAGACCCGCCGCCCGCCCGCGCGGCGGCGGCCGAGCTCGGCCAGGCCCATCGCCATCCCCGCACCGGCCAGGACCGGCCCCGGGCGCCGCCGCAGCAGCGCGGCGGCCAGCGCGGGCGCGATGGCGAGAAAGAACGCCATGCGGGCCGGTTGCGCGAGGTCGTCGTAGGCCTGCCGCACCCGCTGGGACCAGAAGTGGCGCGGATCGGGCGGCAGGCGGCGGACGTAGAGATCGAGGGGGCGCTCCTCGCGGCCGCCGTGGGCGCGGACGGTGCGGATGAGTTCGAGGTTCTCGAACATCACGTTCCCGTCGTAGCCGCCCATCGCCAGGAAGGTCGAGCGGCGCACCCCGAACGTACCGGGGTAGTCGGCCCCGAAACCGCGGTTGAGCAGGGTGCGGGCGCTGTCCCAGCGAGCATGCCACGGCATCGGGTCGAAGTGGTTCTGCGGGCGGACCAGGTCGGCTCCTTCCAGCAGGGCGTCGAGGCGGGCCAGTTCGCTCTCGCCGTAGCGGACGTCGTCGTCGGCGATGATCACGTGTTCGGCACGGGCCCGGCGCAGCCCGGTGATCACTCCGTTGACCTTGCCGTTGGCGAAGTCGAGGTCGCCGTCGGGCCGCAGGTGCAGCGCGAGGCCGTCCCAGCGGGCGGCGTGCCGGGCGAACAGCGTGGCCGGGGAGTCGTCGACGACGATGACACGGACGCTGGAGCGCAGCCGGCGCAGGTAGGCGGTCAGCTCCGCCAGCCCGGCGTCGTCGTTCCAGCGCAGCGGCAGCACGTAGTCCATGTCGAGATCCGTCTTCCGATCCAGGTCCAGGCCTGTCACCGGGTCCCCGCCATCAGGTCCGCCTCGCGCGCCTCGCGCAGCGAGGAGACACCGCGGCACCAGCGATCCATGACGTGCTCGGCGAAGAGCCGGTCCAGGGTCAGGGCGCAGGCCGCGCCGTACAGGACGTCACCGGCCCGCGAGGGGTGCTGCGCCACGAAGCCGCCGCACATGTCGTGCGCCGCCACCTGCTCGTGGACGGCGTCGGCCTGCACGTGCTCGTCGTAGAAACGCCGCGCCGTCTCATCCCCGCCCAGCCTGCGCAGGCCCAGGGAGTAGCTGTGGTTGGGCGCCGAGGAGGTCATCTCGAACGCCGCCAGGTGGCCCAGCAACGCTCCGAGGTGACGCCGGTGCAGCCCGAACAGCGACATGGCGTTGGAGATCGCCAGCGTGATCGCCGGGACCCGCTCCAGGTAGGCGCCGTAGGAGTCGTCCATGTCCAGCCCGCGCATCGTGGCCCTGAACAGCTCGGAATGCATCCGCTCGACGCGCCCGCCGCCGTACTCGTCGGCCTGGATCTCCACCAGCGCGGCCTTGGGGCGGCCGCTCAGCCGGGGAATCGCCCAGGTGTGCGGGTCGGCCTCCTTGAGGTGGTAGATCGACCGGTGCGCGACGAACTCGCGGAACTGCTCCAGGTCGGCCTGCCTGGCCAGGAACGCCGACAGGCGGGGACCCTCGTCGTCGGCCACCAGCTCGGCCAGGGCGCGCCGCATGGGCACACCCGGCGCGAGTGGCGGGCTCGGCGGGCGCGGCACGGCCCGTGCGAGGCCCTCCTCCCATCGCCGCTCCAGCGCCTTCCTGGCCGCGAGCAGCGACGGCTCCCACTCCCACTCCTGCCGCACCTCCTCGAAGCCCTGGTAGTGCAGTTCGTAGCAGGCGAAGAGCGCCAGCTGGAGGTCCTCATCCTCGACGGCCGGCCCCCCGGCCGGTACCGGCGGCGGATCGAAGGTGTGCGGCGGGCGCCTCAGCCGTTCGAAAAGGGCGGCGGTGAGAGGACCTCGGGGCGTGGGAAGCTGCATCACGATCTCCCATGGCGACGAAAGGCTCGGGTGAAGGACTCGGGGAGAAACTTGGCGGTCTCATCTTCCGGAAGGGCGTCTCGCCGTGAGGTCGCGCCGCTGATTCGCTCCCAACCCGATGGAGGTGCATGCCACGGTGACGGCGCGACCGTCGGTGCCGATATAGCCATATACAGTCATATATGGACTTATCGAACACGCGTACCATACGCCCCTGATGCCCTCGTCTTTCCCGAGCTAACCTCCCGGCCGTACGCATGGTGAGAAAAATCGTGATCGACAACGGGAGACGGCGTGGACGCGGCCCGTCATCCCAGGCACCGGTCGGCGGGCAGGAGATCGGCGCGCATGTTGCGCTCCATCATCCGCAGTGACGCCTCGGCGAGGTCGGGGTGGATGTGGGCCACGCAGTCGGAGGCCACCCGGACGGAGAAGTCGCGCACGTAGGCGTCCAGCGCGCTGTAGAGCACGCACTGCTCGGTGACCTGGCCGGCGAGCACGACGGTGTCGATCTCCTCGCGGCGCAGCAGGTACTCCAGTGGCGTGCCGAAGAACGCGCTGTGGCGCACCTTGGGCATGAAGGCGCAGTCGTCCGGGGGAAGCACCGGCTCGACCAGGTCGGGACGCCGGCCCTCCAGGGCGCGCCGCCGCAGGTCCTCGGTCGTGGCGGTGAAATCGCCGTGGTTGTCGTTGACGACTATCAGCCGGGCGTCTCGATGCCGGTGGGCGCGCCTCATCAGCCCCGCCAGGGGCTCCACGATCTGCTCGACACTCTTCTCCAGGGTGTCGGCGTCCTCGTGGTCGTAGGGATTCAGCATGTCCACCACGATCACCGCAACAGCACTCATGCCCTCACCCCTCATGATCGGGCCGTGGGTGATCACGGCCACCCGTACGAGAAACCGTGATCACCCGCGGGTCCCAGCCCTGTCAGGCCTGTCAGCCCTGTCCCGTCTCTTCCTTGCCGTAGCCGAGGGTCTGCGCCACCTCCGCCAGGGTGGTGAAGGTCCGCTCCGGCAGCGACCGCACCGCCTCGAGCACCGCGTCGGGCGCACCCTGCTCCTCGGCCCGGGCCAGCAGGGTGGCACGGTCGGCGGGGAAGACGTCGGCGCCGCTGATCCATCGGGCCAGTTCGCTGCGGGCCTCCACCCCCTGCGGGCTGATGCCCTGCGGCGTGCCGGGTTCGTGGCCGGGCGGCCGCGATGTCGATGTCATGTGTTCTCCTTCGATGTGATCCACAGATCTCGTTCCATGTCCCGGATCTCCCCGATCAGGGGTCGAGCTCCGGGTGAGCTTCTCGTGCCGGTGTCGCTCCTCCAGGCGCGCCGCGGCCCCGGCCTCGGACCGTGACGCCCCTTTTCTACCTGTCTACCTGCGAGTCTTCTGCCCGCGAGCGAGCCCTTACCCGCTCCCCGGCGGGCAAACATCCATGTGAGCGGCGCAGGCCCGCCGATCCGGCGAGCGCGGCGAGGACAGCGAGGACGGAGAGGACGGCAAGGGCGGGGAGGACAGGGAGGAAGCGAGAACGGGAGAACGGGAGGACGGGCCGTGCAGTGGCCGGGTGAGCTCCGGCCGAGACTCGTGGATCACACCGAACCGCGGGCGGTGGCTCGGCCGCGGGAAGCGAGGGCCCGCATCACGCGAGGTCTAGTGAGGGGCCATGTCGACGAAACGGCTGTAGTGACCCTGGAACGCCACGGTGACCGTGGCGGTGGGGCCGTTACGGTGCTTGGCCACGATCAGGTCGGCCTCACCCGCCCTGGGCGACTCGCGCTCGTAGGCGTCCTCCCGGTGGAGAAGGATGACCATGTCGGCATCCTGCTCGATGCTTCCGGACTCGCGCAGGTCGCTGACCATGGGCCTCTTGTCCGTTCGCTGCTCGGGGCCACGGTTGAGCTGGGAGATCGCGATCACCGGGACCTCCAGCTCCTTGGCGAGGAGCTTGATGGCCCGGGAGATCTCGGAGACCTCGTTCTGGCGGCTCTCGGTCTTCTTCGGCGAGGACATCAGCTGCAGGTAGTCGATGATGACGAACCGCAGGTCGTTGCGCTGCTTGAGGCGGCGGCACTTGGCCCTGATCTCCATCATCGACATGTTGGGCGAGTCGTCGATGAACAGCGGGGCCTCGGCCACCTCGCCCATCCGCCGGGCCAGCTTGGCCCAGTCGTCGTCGGTCATCGTGCCCGATCGCATGGCGTGCAGCGCCACCCGCGCCTCGGCCGACAGCAGACGCATCGTGATCTCATTGCGCGACATCTCCAGCGAGAACACCACGGTCGTCATACCGTGCTTGATAGCGGCAGACCTCGCGAAATCCAGCCCCAAAGTCGACTTGCCGATGGCGGGACGGGCGGCCACGACGATCATCTGGCCGGGGTGCAGGCCGTTGGTGAGGGAGTCGAGGTCCTGGAAGCCGGTGGGGACTCCGACCATCTGGCCGCTCCGGCCGCCGATGGCCTCCAGCTCGTCGAGGGCACCCGGCATGATGTCGGCCAGCGGGATGTAGTCCTCGGAGGTGCGGCGCTCGGTGACCTTGTAGATCTCCGCCTGGGCGCGGTCGACGAGGTCGTCGACCTCCTCGTCCTGACCGCCGTACCCGTAGGAGACGATGCGGGTGCCGGCCTCGATCAGGCGGCGGAGGATGGCCTGCTCGCGAACGATCCTGGCGTAGTAACCGGCGTTGGCCGCGGTCGGGACGACGGCGGTCAGCGTGTGGAGATAGGCGCCGCCGCCGATCCTGGCGACCTCGCCCCGCTTCTGCAGCTCGTCGAGGATGGTGACGGCGTCGGCGGGGTCGCCGCGGCCGTAGAGGTCGGTGATGATGTCGTAGATGATCTGGTGGGCCGGACGGTAGAAGTCGTCGGACCGCAGGATCTCGACCACGTCGGCGATGGCGTCCTTGGACAGCAGCATGCCGCCCAGGACCGACTGCTCGGCCTCGATGTTGTTCGGCGGGGTGCGCTCGAATCTCGGCTCGAAGACCGGCGGCTCCGCGATGCTCACCACACACCCCCTCTTTCGAACACAGTTACGTTATCTCTATTTGTAGCCGATCGGGGTGACAGTTTCGCGGCTCCGCGCCCGGCTGGCAACGCGGCCTGTCGACAGAGGTGTGGATAAGCTGTGCACTTCTTCCCCAGAGGTGTGGGCACCCTGGGGACAGTACTGTGGATAACTCTTGTCCACAGCTGTGGATAACCCTGTGACCAGGGAAAACGTCATCCACCGCCTGTGGAGAAAAGAAAGTTGGCACGACACGCCGAAAGTCGCCCCAGATGACACGCCCTGACGGGTTCATCCCACTGAAGATCCACCCGAAGGTAAGAGGCACAATGGACAAGTGCCTCTTACTCCTCGATCCGGCCGATCCGAGCCGTCCCGGCCCGGTCGATCCGGCCGGTCCGGCGAATCCGATCGGTCAGATGGGTCCGGTCGGTCAGGCGGATCCGGTCGCGACCACGACAGGCAGATCCTGCGGCTGGCGCTGCCCGCGTTCGGCGCCCTGGTGGCCGAACCGCTGTTCCTGCTGACCGACACCGTCGTCGTCGGCCGCCTGCCCGCCCCCGCGCTCGGCGCCCTGGGAGTGGCGAGCACGGTGCTGAGCTTCCTCGTGGGGCTGTGCGTGTTCCTGGCGTACGGCACGACCGCGGCGGTGGCGCGGCAGATCGGGGCGGGCGAGACAGGACGGGCGCTTCGGCAGGGGGTGGACGGTCTCTGGCTGGCCGCCGGGGTGGGACTGGCGATCATCGTGGTCGTCTGGCCCCTGGCACCCACGCTGGTTCATCTGCTCGGCGCCGAGGGCGAGCTCGCCCGGCAGGCGGTGACCTACCTGCGGATCAGCCTGCTCGGCGTCCCCGCCATGCTGCTGGTGCTCGCGGGCACGGGCGTGCTGCGCGGCATGCAGGACACCGCCACCCCGCTGCTGGTGTCGGTGGGGGCCTTCGCGCTGAACGCCGTGCTCAACATCGTGTTCGTCCTGGGACTGGGCTGGGGGATCGCGGGCTCGGCCTGGGGCACCGTGCTGGCACAGTCGCTCGCCGCCGCCGTCTATCTCCTGCTGATCCTCGTCCGGTACCGCGCGCCGTTCCGCCCCGACCTGGCGGGCGTGCGGGCGGCGGGCTCGGCCGGGATCGCTCTGATCATCCGTACGGCGTGCCTTCAGCTGGTGCTGGCCGTCGCGACCACCGCGGCCACCCGCATGGGAGAGCAGCAGATCGAGGCGCACACCGTCGCCATCAGGATCTGGACCCTGATGGCGTTCGCCCTGGACGCGATCGCCATCGCCGGGCAGGCGATCACCGGCCGCGCGCTGGGCGCCGGCGACGTGGCGGGAGCTCGCGGCGCGACCGGGAGGATGGTCGTCTGGGGGGTCGGCTCGGGCGTGCTGCTCGGCCTTCTCATCGTGCTGGCCAGGCCGTTCGTACCCGCGCTGTTCGACGCCGGCCCCGTCGTCTCCGCGGAGTTGCTCGACCTGCTCTGGGTGGTGGCCGCCCTGCAGCCCGTCGCCGGGGTGGTGTTCGTGCTGGACGGCGTGCTGATCGGAGCCGGAGACCGGCGCTACCTCGCCTGGGCGGGGGTGTGGACGACGATCGCCTACCTGCCCGCCGCTTTCCTGGTGGACCTGCGGGACGGCGGCCTGGTGGCGCTCTGGCTGGCGCTCGGGCTGTGGATGACGGCCCGGCTGGTCACCCTGTCGACGCGGGCGTACGGCAGGGCGTGGCTGGTGGTCGGCGGATGAAGCGGATGAAACGGTTGGAGCGGCCGGGTGGACGCCGAGACGCCGAGACGGCGGGACGGCGGGACGGCGGGACGGCGGGTGGTTCGCCTGTGACGGACGGTGTCCGCCGGGCAGGTGATCCAGGCGTGACACTGTGGTGTCCACGACGTGATCGGATAACCCTTGTCCGGTGGAACTCCCCTGCGGCACTGTGAAACGAGTCCAACAATATAGGGTTATCAGCCCACCACGATTGGTCACGTCGTGCCCGAAGGTCCTTCTTCGTCGATCGTTCGCCGCATGCCGCCGGGCCATGCCACAGGCCGGTTGACCGGTGCGCGCCACGGCCTTCCCACGGCCTATCGCGGGGCGGACCTCATCGTCCTCGGCATCGGGGTCATGATCGGCGCGGGCATCTTCGGCCTCGCCGGCCGCCAGGCGGCGAACATGGCCGGACCGGGCGTGATCCTCTCTTTCATGATCGCAGGAATCACCAGCCTGCTCGTGGCCTTCTGCTTCGCCGAGCTGTCCTCCGCCATGCCGAGCTCGGGAAGCGCCTACACCTTCGCCTACGTCATCTTCGGCGAGGTCTGGGCCTGGGTCGTGGGATGGGCGCTGGTCCTGGAACTCCTGCTGGCCACGGCCGCGGTGGCCCGCGCCTGGTCGCTCTACGCCGCCCAGATGCTCACCGACCTCGGCGTGCGCCTTCCCGAGGTGATCGCGGGCGTGGTCGGCCAGACCACGGGCTTCGACCTGTTCACGCTGTTCATCCTGGCGGTCCTCACGGCCGTGGTGGCCCTGGGCGCCCGTGTCGGGTTGCGCACCCTGTGGGTCATCGTGGTCGCCAAGCTGCTGGCCGTCGGCGCGGTCATCGTGGTCGGCGCCCTCCACTTCGACCAGCGCAACCTCGCGGCCATCCCGGTGCCGGCGGTGCCCGCGGGGAAGGCGGAGGAGGCCCTGGACTCCCCGCTGCTCGGCCTCCTCCTCGGCCAGACGGGCACGTTCGGCTGGTTCGGCATCTTCGCCGCCTCGGCGGCCATCACCTTCGCGTACATCGGCTTCGACGTCGTGGCCACCGCCGCCGAGGAGTCCGAGGACGCCCCGCGGTCGATCCCGAGGGGCATCATCCGCGGGCTGGTGCTCACCACGGTCATCTACATCGCGGTCGCGGTGATCATGGTCGGGATGACCCCGTATGACAAGATCTCCACGGATGCCCCGCTCGCCAGCGCCTTCCGCGAGGCGGGCGAGGGCTTCATGGTGCACGTCATCAACATCGGGGCGGTGCTCGGTCTCACCACCGTCGTCCTGGTGCTGCTCGTCGGCCTGACCCGCGTGCTGTTCTCCATGGCGCGCGACGGGCTGATCCCCCGCTCGCTCTCCAAGATCAACCGTAGCTACCGCAGCCCGACGAGGGTAACGGTGATCATCGGTTTCCTCGCGATCCTGCTGGCCGAGTTCGTGGACGTGCTGACGCTCGAACCGCTGGTCGTGATCGGGGCCCTGTTCGTGTTCATCGCCGTGGCCGGCGGGGTGGTCAGGATGCGGCAGACGATGCCGGACCTGCCCCGAGGCTTCCGCACCCCGCTCTCTCCCGGCGTGCCGATGGCCTCGATCCTCGCCTGCCTGTGGCTCATGGTGAACCTGCAGCTCATCACCTGGCTGTACTTCATCATCTGGATGGCCTTCGGCGTGCTGGTCTACCTGGTGTACGGAAGGCGCAACAGCGTGCTCGCCACGACGGCGCGGCCTCTCCCCGAGCCTCCCGCACCTCCCGCCCCGGAGCGCTACCAGTACGGCCCCGGGGACGGACGGACGGGCCCGCCCGGTCCACCCGGCCCGCCGGGACCGCCGGGCGGCCCGCCCGGTCCTCCGTTCGGCCCGCCCGGCGGTCCCGGCGGTCCCGGATCCGCCGCCGGGCCCCGCGGCAGGCACCGCCGCTGAGACCGTCCGCCGAGGCCTGGACGAGCCCCGGAATCCGGGAGCGGGAAGAGGTCAAAGGCGCCGGGCGTCGATCACACTCTGCACGAACTCCCTGGTACGAGGCTCACGAGGATCGGTGAAGATCTGCTCGGGGGTGCCTCGTTCCAGGAGCACGCCGCCGTCGAGGAAGCAGACGGTGTCGGCGATCTCCCGGCAGAAACCCATCTCGTGGGTGGTCAGGACCATGGTCATGCCCCCCTCCTTGAGCTCCCGGATGATCCCGAGCACCTCCTTGACCAGCGCCGGGTCCAGGGCCGAGGTGACCTCGTCCAGCAGCATCAGGCGAGGCTGGGTGGCCAGGGCCCTGATGATGGCGGCACGCTGCTGCTGGCCACCGGAGAGCTGGTCGGGGTAGGCGTCCGCCTTGTCCGCCAGGCCGAACCTGGCCAGCAGGTCGCGGGCCTGCGACTCGGCCTGCTTCCTGCCCGTCCTGTGCACCTTGCGCGGCGCCAGCGTGATGTTGTCCAGCACGCTCATGTGCGGGAACAGGTTGAACGCCTGGAACACGATGCCCATGCGCTTGCGCACGCCGTCGGGATCGGTCCTGGCATCGGTGATCTCCTCACCGTCCAGGGTGATCGTGCCGTCGTCGGCGGTCTCCAGCAGGTTGACGCAGCGCAGCAGGGTGGACTTGCCGGAGCCGGAGGCGCCGATCAGGCACACCACCTCGTGCGGCTCGACCTCCAGGTCGATCCCGCGCAGCACGCTGTGGCCGCGGTAGTTCTTCCACAGACCCTCGATGGCCAGCAGGCTCATGCCCTCTCCTCCCGTGCCGTCGCCGTCCCACCGGACGACGGGACGCCGCCGCCCGCCCCGGTCCGCCCGCTCACTGGCCCCGCCGCCGCTGCGAGCGGGCCGCCAGGTAGTCGGTGAAGCGGGCCATGGGGATGGTGAGCAGGATGAACAGCAGCGCCGCCGCCAGGTAGGGGGTGTAGTTGAAGGTGCTGGCGACGTGGATCTGCGCCTGCCTGAACGCCTCCAGGGGACCGATCGTGGCGACGAGCGCGGTGTCCTTCTGCAGCGAGACGAAGTCGTTGAGCAGCGGCGGCACCACCCTGCGCACGGCCTGCGGCAGCACCACGTGACGCATGGTCTGGCCGTGACTCAGCCCGAGGGACCGGGCGGCTGCCCGCTGGCTGGGGTGCACCGACTCGATGCCGGCCCGGAAGACCTCCGCCACGTACGCGCCGTACGAGAGGGTGAGCGCGATGATGCCCAGCGTCGCGAGGTCCGTCGGCGTGCCCTGCAGGCCGAGTGCGGGCAGGCCGAAGCCGACGAGGTAGATGACGAGGATCGTGGGCACGCCGCGGAAGACGTCGGTGTAGATCACCGCGAGGGCGCGCAGCGGGAAGAACACCGGCGCCGTGAGGTTGCGGGCCAGCGCGACGAGCATTCCCACCACGAGGATGAGCGGCTCGGCGATCAGGAAGATCTTGATGTTGAGCAGGAACCCGCTCAGCACGTCCGGCAGCGCCTCGATGAGCTGGTCGAGGTCGAAGAACGTCTCCCGCACCCGGGGCCAGCCCGGTGAGGTGGTGAAGAGCCAGAGCAGCAGGACGATCACGAGGATCGTCGAGACCGTCGCGACGGAGCCCGAACGGATCGACGACCTTCTGCGGAGCCGCTCCCGTTCGAGCTGCCGCTCGCTCTTCGCCCAGTCGGCGGGGACCCCCAGGCGCTCGTCGTTCCTCATCGGGCGCCGCCGTGCCGCGGGCCGTACGCGCTCCGCGCCCGCGGCGAACCCTCGGCCCCGGCCCCGGCCCCGATTACGGTTGCGGCTCTGTCTCCGGCCGTGGTTCCGGCTCCGGGCATGGGCATGGGCGACGTCGGAGGGGACTCCAGGGTCACTTCAGCTCCGGTGCGCCCGCGGCGGAGCCGAGCCACTCGGTCTCGATCTTCGCCAGCTCACCGGAGGCGGTCAGCTCGTCGATGGCCTTGTTGACGCAGCCCACCAACGGGCTGCCCTTCTCGAAGACCGCGCCGAAGACCTCGGGCTCCCCCGAGGCCGCGCCGAACTGGCCGACGATCTTGGAGTTCTCGACCTGGGCCGCGGTCACGTAGAAGGCGGTGGGCAGGTCGACCACCACGGCGTCGACCTGCTTGTTCTTCAGCGCGTTGACGGCGTCGATCTGCTCGTTGTAGACGTTGATCTCTGACGACGGCTTGATGACGTCCTTGACCGCCTGCAGCGAGGTGGTGCCGATCTGCACGCCGATCTTGGCGTCCTTCAGGCCCGCCAGATCCGTGGCGGAGGCGACCTTGGAACCGTCCAGCGCGACCACGGCCTGCTTGACCGTGTAGTAGCCCTTGCTGAAGTCGACGACCTTGGCCCGGTCGGGGGTCACCGAGACCTGGTTGACGTCGAAGTCGAACTGCTTGGCGCCCGGCGCGAACGCGGAGTCGAACTTCACCGTCGCCCAGGTGACGTCACCCTTGGCGAAGCCCAGCCGGTCCGCGACGGCGTAGGCGACCGCGCTCTCGAAGCCCTTGCCGTTGGCCGGGTCGTCGTCGCTGAACCACGGATCGTAGGCGGGCTTGTCGGTGCCGATGGTCAGCTTGCCGGGGGTCTTCAGCGCGGGACTGCCCTTGGCGCAGGCGCTGGGAGCCGTGGAGGTCCCCGAGGCGCCTGAGGACGCGGGGCTTGCCTGGGTCGTCGTTTCCGAGGCCGGCGCACAGGCCACCGCGGTCGCCGCGAGGGCACCGAGCGCGAACAGCGTCGAGGGACGGACCATGACAAAACCTCCAGGCCGAAGCAACGGTTCCCGAATTGTATGTACTCGCAGTGACCTGGGGTAACGGGGTATCAGAATATGAAATTTCCCGGCGGAAAAGGGGGTTTCCGCCAATCCTCAGGCTCCGTGGGAGGGCCGGGAAGGCCGGTATCCGCCGGCTTCCGAGCCGGCGGGAGGAGGCCGGCGCGATGACCGCGAAACGGCGAGGACCGCGAAACAGCGACGGCCGGGAAACAGCGAGGACCGGGAAACGGCAACGGCCGGAAAACAGCGACGGCTGGGAAACGGCGACGCCCGGAAACAGTCAGGGCCCGGAAACGGCGACGACCGGGAAACGGTCAGGGCCGGGAAAGGACAAGGGCCGGGAAAGGACAAGGGCCGGGAAAGGACAAGGGCCGGGAAAGGACAAGGGCCCCTCCCCGCGAACGGGAGAGGGGCCCTTGTCGCACGGGGCCTGTCAGGCCGCGACGACCTCGACATCGAGGGACGCGGAGACCTCCGGGTGCAGCTTGACGCTGACCCGGTGGGAACCGAGGCTCTTGATCGCGGAGGCGATCTCGATGCGACGGCGGTCGAGCAGGGGGCCACCGGCGGCCTTGACGGCCTCGGCGACGTCACCCGTGGTGATGGAGCCGAAGAGGCGGCCGGACTCGCCGGCCTTCGTCTTCAGGACCACCTTCAGGGCCTGCAGCTGGCCGGCGACTTCCTTGGCGGTGCCAAGGTCGCGAATCTCGCGAGCGTCACGGGCCTTCTTGATCGAGGAGATCTGCTTCTCGCCGCCACGCGTCCAGAGGATCGCGAAGCCGCGGGGAAGCAGGTAGTTACGGCCGTAGCCGCTCTTGACCTCGACGATGTCGCCGGGGGCGCCGAGGCCGGTGACCTCACTGGTGAGAATGAGCTTCATCTGTCCGGACCTCCTTAGCGCGCGGTGCTCATGTACGGCAGGAGCGCCATCTCACGAGCGTTCTTGATAGCGGTCGCCACGTCACGCTGGTGCTGGGTGCAGTTGCCCGTCACCCGGCGGGCACGGATCTTGCCGCGGTCGGAGATGAACTTCCGAAGCAGCGCCGTGTCCTTGTAGTCGACGTAGGAGATCTTGTCGTGGCAGAACAGGCAAACCTTCTTCTTAGGCTTGCGCAGTGCCGGCTTGGCCATCGTGGTGCTCCTTTCAGAGCCCCGCCGTCAGGCGGGAATGGTCGCTGCGGATATGGACTGGGATTTCGGGACGCGATCGTGGCCGTCCCGGAGGAGCGTCCCTAGAAGGGCGGTTCGTCGCTGAAGTCGCCGCCGCCGAAGCCGCCGCCACCCTGCTGCTGCTGACCGCCGCCGCCCCCGTAGTTGTTGCCACCGCCGCCGGAGAAGCCGCCACCTTGCGGTGCGGCCGGCGCCGCGGAGGCCCACGGGTCGTTGGCGGGGCCGCCACCGAAGCCGCCACCGCCGCCACCACCGCCCTGACGGGCGGTCTTGTTGACCTTGGCGGTCGCGTTTCTCAGGGAGGGGCCGACCTCGTCGACCTCAACCTCGTAAACGGTGCGCTTCTCGCCTTCCTTGGTCTCGTAAGACCTCTGGCGGAGCCGTCCCTGAACGATGACCCGCATGCCGCGCTGGAGGCTCTCGGCGGCGTTCTCCGCCGCCTGCCGCCACACGTTGCAGGTCAGGAACAGGCCTTCGCCGTCTTTCCACTCGTTGGTCGTCTTGTCGAGGAACCTCGGAGTGGACGCGATGCGAAACCGGGCCACCGCTTGCCCCGTGGGGGTGAAGCGCAGCTCCGGATCGTCGACGAGGTTGCCGACGATGGTGATCGTGGTGTCGCCTGCTGCCATGGCTAGCGCTGCCCTTCCTGCGGCCTTCGCTGGTTATCGGCTCAGAGTACGGCTGCCGCCCGACAAAATGCCGGAGATTAGTGCACGTCCGGGCGCAGGACCTTGGTGCGCAGGATTCCCTCGTTGAGGTTCATCTGCCGGTCGAGCTCCTTGACCGTGGCGGGCTCGGCGCTCAGGTCGATGACGGCGTAGATGCCCTCGGGCTTCTTCGCGATGTCGTAGGACAGCCTGCGGCGACCCCACACGTCGACCTTCTCCACGGTGCCGCCGTCGTTGCGGACGACCGTGAGGAACTGGTCGAGGGAAGGGGCGACCGTACGCTCATCGAGCGAGGGGTCAAGAATGACCATCACTTCGTAACGGCGCATGCTGACTTCCAACCTCCTCTGGACTCTTGCGGTCACGACACCGTGCCGTGACAGGAGGACGCTGACGTACTTCACCCCGGGCTCCCATTTCGGCGCTCGGGGTGGAGGGTGGGCCATGACACACCCATTCGACGTAGCCTTGCCAGCCTACCAGTCCGGCAAGGGTTGGGCCGTCACCTCGCCGGGCACGTCCCCATCAGGGGAAACGGGAAGGTCCTGGTGAGACATGTCCTCACCGGGAAAGGGGGGCGGGGAAGATGCCGCATGCGTCCGGACACGGCCGGAGCGGGCGTTCCCGGTTCAGGCTGAACAGCGACGGGCGGCGCCACCCCCTGGAGAACGCGCTGAGCGTCTGCACGATCCTCTGCGGGCTGATCGCCTTCGTGGCCGGGTTCATCCCTGCAGCGCACTCCGTCGCGTCGTTCCTCGGGGTGCTGGGGTTCTTCGGCGGCCTCTACTCCCAGTACATCTCCGCGACGACGCAGGAGCGCGCGCTGAACATCGTGGGCATCGTGGCCTCGTTCGTCGGCGTGGCCTTCGGCATCCGCAACGGGGGTTTCCTCCCGTAGGGTCCCGAACCTGACGAGGGCCATACCGGCGAAGGTCGTGCCGCGGCGGCCAGGCCGCGGGGGCCGGGCCGACGAGCGGCACGCGGACGGGGAACGGCTAGCCGGCCAGGCGCAGATCCACGCCCAGCAGGATGAGGAACCACAGGAACACCGCGAGCAGCGCCTCGGCGATGTCCTTCAGGAGCGCGGGGGTGATGTATTCGTACACCCAGGCGACGTAGAGGCCGATCAGGATGTAGATGAGGCCGATGAGACTGATCCCTCTGCGATAGCGAGCAGCCACTTGGAACTCCTTGGGGTTGGCCCGTGGGGGCGGGCGGTGGGGCGCGACCTGCGACTGCCCCTGCCCTCGGCGTTGAAACGGCTACTCTCGGATACATGCCGCTTATCGGAGCTCATGTCGACCAGGACGACCCGCTGGCGCATGCCAGGGCGCGCGGCGCCGAGGTCGCGCAGTTCTTTCTCGGTGACCCGAAGGGTTGGAAGGCCCCGGTCATCGGTGAGAAGACGCGGGAGATCAAGGACTCGGACGTGGAGGTCTACGTCCACGCCCCTTACGTGATCAACGTGGCGACCGCCAACAACCGGGTGCGCATCCCCAGCCGCAAGCTGCTGAGCTCGCACCTCGCGGCGGCGGCCGAGCTGGGCGCCCGGGGGCTGATCGTCCACGGCGGGCACGTCGGCGCCGGGGACGACCCGCAGACCGGCTTCGACAACTGGCGCAAGGTGTTCGAGCGCCTGGAGGAGCACGAGGTCCCCGTGCTCATCGAGAACACCGCCGGCGGCGGCAACGCGATGGCGCGCAAGCTCGAGCGCATCGCCCGGTTGTGGGACGCGCTCGACGGCTTCGACGTGGGCTTCTGTCTCGACACCTGCCACGCCCACGCGGGCGGCGAGGACCTGGCGGACGTGGTCGAGCGGGTCATGGCGATCACCGGCAGGATCGACCTGATCCACTGCAACGACTCGCGCGACGCCTTCGACTCCGGCGCCGACCGGCACGCGAGCCTCGGCGCGGGCCAGATCGACCCCGAGCTCATCCTGGAGGTGTGCCGGAGCGCGAACGCCCCGATCGTGGTGGAGACCCCCTTGGACGGCCAGGCCGAGGACATCGCCTTCCTCAGGACGAAGCTCTGAGACGAAGCTCTGGAAACGAGGCTCTGAGACGAGGCTCAGCGGTGAGGGGCCGCCGTCGGCGGGCGAGAGTTGGTCCACAGCCTGTGGATAACTTCATGGGATTACTTTTCCTGGAGAGTGGGTAAGGAGGAGCCCCGCCGATCAGCCCACCCAGGCCCCGTCGGCGAAGATCAACACGTTGAGCGCCATCAACGGGCCCACGATCAGGGCGTAGAAGATGATGATCCATCGTTGCCACGGCGCCGGCCCGCCGCTCGCCCTGGCGATGAGGATGAAGAGCGGCCACCACAGCAGCGCCGAGCGCGGGACCGACAGGTAGTAGGCCGAGCACAGCAGGGCGCCCACCTGGAGCCCCACGTAGACGAACTCGCTCCACCTCCGCAGGAAGAGCAGGACCAGCACGAGCCCGACCCCGACGACCGCCCCCGCGATCTCCATCCGGAACGCCCAGGCCATCCGCCCCTCGCCCGCGGCCGCGTTCCAGGTCGTGATCAGCGACTCCCAGGGCCACACCATGTGACGCCCCCAGCCGGCCTCCTGCGCGCTCTTCCAGGCCAGCCAGTCACCCGTACGGGAGTACTGGTAGGCGGAGTAGAGCGCCGGCGGCACGAACGGGAGGAGCAGCCACGCCGCCTGCCGCAGGGGCTGCCTGCGGACGAGGAACTCCACGACCAGCGCGACGGCCAGGAACAGGCCGGTGATGCGCACGCAGGAGGCGCCCGCCGCCAGGGCCGCGGCGAGCGGCCAGCGGCCCTGACGCGCCGCGAGCCAGGCCGGGATGGCGAAGGCCAGGAAGAGCGACTCGCTGTAGCCCGCGAACAGGAACACCGCCATCGGCCAGAGCAGCAGCGCCAGCACCGCGCGCCGGCCGGTTCCCGGCGGCCCTTCGAACTCGGCCAGCCTGGCGAGCGCCGCCATCGCGACGGCACCGGCCACCAGGGAGATCAGCAGACCGGCGAGCGTCCAGTCGTCGATCACGAGATGCACCGCGCGGAGCATCAGCGGCATTCCGGGGAAGAAGGCGGGCAGCCCTCTGTCGGGCTCGCTGCCCGGGACGCCGTCGTAGCCGTGCTCGGCGATGGTGATGAGGAGGTTCGCGTCCCAGTTGCGCCAGCGCTCCAGGAACGGCTTCGGTACGGCGTCCCCCTCCATCAGCGCCTGCGCGCCGACGACGACCAGGACGACGATTCCCAGGCGGGAGGCCAGCCAGAGCAGCAGCCCTTCCGTCGCGGTGTCACGCGGAGAGGTGTCGCGAGGGGGAGCGGAAGGAGTGGTCACAAGGTCGAATTGTTCCGGATCAGCTCGGCGGACCGCCAGACTCGGACTCTCGCCGAACGGACCCATCCTGCCTCCTGCCTCCTGCCTCCTCGCCGGGCGCTCGGCGGACACCCTCGTCCCGGTCCCCGCCACCTCGGCGGACTCACCCGTCCGAGCTCCGCCGCCTCGGCGAACGCACCCACCCGGGCCCCGCCACCCCGGCGAACGCACCGCCCGCCGGACGCGGACGCCCGGCGAACGGCTCCGTCCCCGCGCTAGGAGAGCGCGAGCCGGAAGCGGTCGGGTGCCCCGTCGAAGACGCCGCCCGCCTGGTCGTCGGTCCCATCCTCGCGGATCACGTCCTTGTCGGGGACGAAGATGTCCCGTACGACGAACGCCATCATGATCAGGATGGTGATCGCGCGGGCCCACACCGCGGTGAAGTAGGTGTCGCCCGAGATGCCCAGCGCCTCGTTGCCCGGCTGGATGCCGACCAGATAGAGCCAGATCGCGAAGAAGTACCAGCACTCGGCGAGCTGCCAGAGCGCGATCGGCTTCCAGCCCGGCCTGGCCAGCACCGCGAAGGGGATCAGCCAGAGCACGTACTGCGGCGACCACACCTTGTTGGTCAGCATGAACGCCGCCAGGGTGAGGAAGCACAGCTGCATCAGGCGGGGACGGGTCCTGGCCGTCAGGGTGATCACGGCGATCGCCAGGCAGAACGCGGCGAGCGAGATGACACCCAGCTTGTCGAGGAGTTCGGAGTCGCCCAGGACCGGCCACTGCTTCTGGTTGAAGAAGTACCAGATGGAGCCCCAGTCGGCCGGTCGCTCCTGGCTGAAGACGTAGAACCTCTTCCAGCCGTCGAAGGCGAAGACCATGATCGGCACGTTGACGACGAGCCAGGCGCCCGCGACGCCGCCGATCGTCTTGAGGAACGGCATCCACCTGCCGGTGCGCAGCGTCAGCAGGAACAGCGGGCCGAGGAACATCAGCGGGTAGAACTTGGTGGCGATCGCCAGGCCGAGCAGGATGCCCGCGAGCCACTGCTTGCGCTTCGACCAGGCCAGCAGCGCGCCCAGCGCGAGGGCGTTGGCCGCCAGGTCCCAGTTGATGTACGCGGTGAGGATCAGCGCGGGGGCCAGGGCGTACCAGAGCGCGTCCCAGCGCCTGGCGGGACCGGCCAGCGTGGCCATCAGCAGCACGCCGACGACCAGGCAGAGCGCCATGAGGATGACGGTGAGGTCGTAGAACGCCGTCCCCTGGTCGCTCATCGGGGTGACGATCCGGCGGAAGAACTCCATGATCCCGCCGATGCCGACGGGGTACTCGACCGGATAGTCGAAGTAAGGGATCTTGCCCTCGTTGAGCTTCTCGTTCCACCACAGGGGATAGATGTCGGTGTAACAGAAGTTCGTGAACTGCAGGGTCCCGTGGTTCCACGCCCCGTCGACGCGGCACGGCCACTTCCAGAACCAGGCCAGGACCGCCCCCAGCCCAGCGAACAGGGCCAGGGGCAGGTACGGGATGGCCCGGGTGCCTAACTCGGGCAGCGGGCTTCGCGGCGACAGGAGGTTCTTCATCAGGGACGCCGTCCACTCGCCGAGGGTGTCGGGACCAGGGCCGCGGCCGGCGTGCCGGGTGTGCCGGCCGCGCCCGGCGCGTCGTTCTGTTCCAGCTCGCCGTTCGGCGGACCGTTGCCCTGCTCGCCGTTCTCGCCGACGTCGCACGAGCCGTCCCAGGGCAGGCACTCGCGGCCGTCGGGCTCGCCCTGCTCGCCGCCGCCGTCGTTGTTGTCGTTCGGCGGCCAGCCGCCGTCGTCGCCGTTCTCGTTGGGGAACGGGTTGGTGTCGTCCATCGTCGGCGTCGGGCTGGGCGTCGGGGTGGGCGTGACCAGGTTGTTCCGCGTCCCGGTGTTGGCCCTCGGCGGGAACTGCAGGACCTCGTCCTTGGCGGTCACGACCTGCATGTAGTCGTGCCAGATCTGGGTCGGAGTGCCGCCGCCGCCGATGAACTCGGGCATGGGCTGCTCCTTCCAGAGGATGTTCTCGTCCTTGATCTTCCCGTTCGGCAGGCCGTACTTGTTGACCTTGAGCTTGCGCGTCCCGGCCCTGTTGTAGGGCACGTCGTTGGACATGCCGACCGCGGTGACGATCTGCGGGGTGAAGCCGACGAACCAGGCGTCCTTGTAGCCGTTGTTCGTGCCGGTCTTGCCGGCCACCGGCCGTGTGCCGAGGTTGGCGGCGCCACCGGTGCCGCCCTTGACGACGGCCTGCAGCGCGACGGTCGTGTCGGCCGCGGTCTCGGGAGTGATGACCTGCTTCTCGACGATCTGCTCGGGGAGCACGACGGAGCCGTCGACCGTGGTCACCTTGGTGACGGTGTGCCAGTTGTAGTGTTTGCCCTCGTTGGCGAAGATCCCGTAACCGGCGGCCTGCTCGACCGCGGTGACCGAGGCGCTGCCGATGGTGACCTGGTACTTCTGCTCCTCGACCGCGTAGTCGACAGCGTTCTTGCGCTTGTAGAGGGGGTTGTACTTGGTGGTCTCACCGACCCCCGCCTCCTTGGCGATCCTCGCCACCTCCTCGAGGGTCACCTCCTTGCCCATCTGCACGAAGGCGGTGTTGACCGAGCTGGCCATGGCCTTGACCATGTCGATCGGCCCGAACGCCTGGTTCCCCGAGTTGCTGATCGGGGTGGTGCCGGGCATCTTGATCGTCCGCATGCCGTCCACCAGGCTGTCGAGCGACTTGTCGTTCTCCAGCCAGGCCGCGAGCACGTAGGGCTTGAACGCCGACGCCGCCTGCTTGGTGGAGTCGAACGCGCGGTTGACGGAGTCGTTGACGAAGTCGTCGCCGCTGTAGAAGGCGAGCACCCGGCCGTTCTTCGGGTCCACCGAGGCCAGCCTGGCGTGGATGGTCCGCTCCAGGCCGGAGGTACGGGCCTTCACCGCCTTCTGCGCCGCCTCCATCATCTTCTCGTCGAAGGTGGTGTAGACCTTGTAGCCCTCGGTCTCCAGGTCCTCCTGCTCGATACCCCGCCCCTTGAGCTCCCGCAGGACGATGTTGAGCATGTAGCCCTTGAGACCCTTGTAGGTGTTCGTGACCTTGGCCTTCTTGAACTTCAGGGCCTCGAAGGAGCTTCCCGCGTACTTGCCGTACTTGGCGGGGTCCATCTCCGCCATGTTCTTGAGCGCGGCGCCGAACCGCCACTTGATCGCGGAGTAGTCGCCCTTCTGCTCCTGGACGTCGAAGGCGCTCGGGTTCTGGACCCGGGCGGCCAGGTAGGCGCCCTCCGGCACGGTCAGCTGGCCGACGTTCTTGCCGAAGAACGTCTTCGCCGCCGCCTGGATGCCGTGCGCGCCGCGACCGAAGTAGATGAGGTTGAAGTACTCCTCGAGGATCTGGTCCTTCTCCATCGTCTTGCTCAGCTTGACGGAGACGAAGATCTCCTTGATCTTGCGCTGGATCGAGACCTCCTGGCTGAGGCCGTCGTAGTAGCCGCGCGCCATCTGCTGGGTGATGGTCGAGGCGCCCTGGAGCTGGGTCCCGCTCACGGTGCTCCAGAGCGAGCGGGCCATGCCCGCGAGGTCGATGCCGCTGTCGGTGCGGAAGGTCTGGTTCTCCAGGGCGATCACCGCGTCCTGGACGTGCGTGGGAATCTGCGCGAGCTTCACCGGGACGCGCTGGATGCCGATCCGCGCGATCGGGGTCTTCTTGTCGCGGTAGTAGATCACGCTGCCCCGGTCGTCCACGCTGGCCTGCGTGGAGTTGGGGATGGGCGTGTTGGCGTAGGCGACCGCGATCATGCCGAAGACGCCCGCGCTGAGCACCACGAAGCTGGCCATGACGATCTTCCAGTTGGGCAGGAAGCGCGTCCACCTCTTGGGCTCGTCGTCGCCGTCGGGACCGCCGCCCCCGGGACCTTCGGGGCCCTCGGGACCTTCGGGTCCGCCCGCGGCGGGACCGCTCGCGCCACGCCCGCGGCGCCTGCGCCCGCCCTCACCCGGCCTCGGACCGGCGGGACGCCCGCCGCCCGCCTGGGCGGCGAGCATCGACTGGGTGTCCTCGAAGGCGGCCTCGGTGCGGCGGCCGGTCGGGTCGGTGTCGCGTCGGCGCGCCTCGCCGGGGGCGCCGGGGCCGCGCTGGGGAGTCCCGCCGGGAGCACCGGGAGCGCCAGGGCCGCCGGGGCCGCGCGGCGGCATGCCGCCGGGGGCGCCCGCGTCGCGCCGGGGCGGTCCGCCGGGCTGCTGGGACGGCGCGCCGCCGGGGTAGGGCATCCCGCCGTGCTGGGGCATCATCGCGGTGCGGGGATCGGCCCCCGCTCTCTGCGGTGGCCGGGCCTGCGGTGCCTGCCGGGAAGGATCCCAGCTCGCGTCAGTTTGGGGGTTTTGTGATGGGGGAACTGCACGGGGAGCGGCTCCTGGGCTCGAGCGACGGCGCCGCCCCTGGCGAGCCGATCCGTCGGCGCCTTCCTGGCGCCCGTCCGGCTCCGGGTCATTGCTGTGGCTGTAACTCACGCGTCCTCGTTTGGTCATCGGGGTCTATGACGGCGTGCAGGCGGGCGAGACTACCTCCTGATCAACGGAGACCTCGTCGCCTTGGCTCACTGGTAGCCGGCCTATTCGGGTGGATCTCCATTCCCGGGACGAACGAGATCGCCAGGTGGTTCGGGCAACAACCTTGGCAGACCTCCCCCGCGTTGACGCGGGATTCCCGGCATTGAAAAGCGGTCCACGCCGCGCGGGGGCCGTGTCCCACCACCGCCTGCTGTGACCACATACGCGCCAGACTACGGCTTTTTGCGGTTTGCTCCCAACCTCTTGGGAAAGTCGCTGATTGCAGCCTTATGTTGAATGGACGTATCCTGTCGATGTATCGGTTCGATACATCGACGCGAGAGGTGGTGGTTTCCAGTGGCCGGCGGACGTGGCGGCGTGCTGGAGCTGGCCGTGCTCGGGTCGTTGCACGAGACCCCGCTACACGGTTACGAGCTGCGCAAACGGCTCAACGCCCTGCTCGGCATGTTCCGGGCGTTCTCCTACGGCTCCCTCTACCCGTGCCTCCGCCAGTTGCTCACCGACGGGCTGATCGTCGAAGACGGCGACGCCGCCGCGGCCACCACGGCCGCCGACAGCGCCATCGTGCTCCCCGGCCGCCGTTCGAAGATCGTCTACAAACTGACCGCGGAGGGCAAGGAACGCCTGCAGGAACTCCTCACCCAGGCCGGCCCGTCCGCCTGGGAGGACGAGAGCTTCGGCGTGCACTTCGCCTTCTTCAGGCACACCGAGGCCGAGGTGCGCCTGCGCATCCTCGAAGGTCGCCGCAGCCGGCTCGAGGAACGTCTGGACGCCGTGCGCACGGCACTCGCCCGTACGCGCGAACGGCTGGACAGCTACACCCTCGAGCTCCAGCGTCACGGACTGGAGTCGGTCGAACGCGAAGTGCGCTGGTTGAATGAGCTGATCGCCACCGAACGGCGAGCATCGCCGCCGGAGGGGGAACGGCGGCCCGCGCGAGACGAGACGTCCAGGGCGCCCGCGCCAGGGACGGGCACGACGGGGCGGCACGCCACCCCGGAAGAGAACTGACCACTGAGAGAACAAAGGGGAGCGAGTGCCATGGGTTCGGTGCGCGTAGCCATTGTCGGTGTAGGCAACTGTGCCACGTCGCTCATTCAGGGCGTGCACTACTACCGGGACGCCGATCCCGGTGCCCGGGTGCCGGGCCTGATGCACGTGAAGTTCGGCGACTACCACGTCGGCGACGTGGAGTTCGTCGCGGCGTTCGACGTGGACGCCAAGAAGGTCGGGCGCGACCTGTCCGAGGCGATCGTGGCCTCGGAGAACAACACGATCAAGATCTGCGACGTGCCGCCGCTCGGCGTGACGGTGCAGCGCGGTCCCACCTACGACGGTCTCGGCGAGTACTACCGGGAGATGGTGGAGGAGTCCGACGAGGCCCCGGTCGACGTCGTCCAGGTCCTCAAGGACAGCAAGGTCGACGTCCTCGTGTCCTACCTGCCGGTGGGCTCGGAGGAGGCCGACCGCTTCTACGCCCAGTGCGCCCTCGACGCCAAGGTCGCGTTCGTCAACGCGCTGCCGGTGTTCATCGCCTCCGACCCCGTGTGGGCCCAGAAGTTCGTCGACGCCGGGGTCCCGATCGTCGGTGACGACATCAAGTCGCAGGTCGGGGCGACCATCACGCACCGCGTGATGGCCAAGCTGTTCGAGGACCGCGGTGTCGAGCTGCTGCGCACCTACCAGCTGAACTTCGGCGGCAACATGGACTTCATGAACATGCTGGAGCGCAAGCGCCTGCAGTCCAAGAAGATCTCCAAGACCCAGTCGGTCACCTCGCAGATCCCGCACGAGATGCAGAAAGCCGACGTGCACATCGGCCCGTCGGACCACGTGCCGTGGCTCGACGACCGCAAGTGGGCGTACGTGCGCCTGGAGGGCAGGTCCTTCGGCGACACTCCCCTCAACCTGGAGTACAAGCTGGAGGTCTGGGACTCCCCCAACTCCGCCGGCATCATCATCGACGCGGTGCGCGCCGCCAAGATCGCCCTTGACCGGGGCATCTCCGGCCCGATCCTGTCCGCCTCCTCGTACTTCATGAAGTCACCGCCGGAGCAGTACTCCGACGACGAGGCGCGCGACTACGTGGAGAAGTTCATCCGCGGCGAGGTCGAGCGCTGACCTGCCGGCGCCGCACGGCGACCGAACGGTGAACGGCGAGAGCCCCCGGCCCACATGGGCCGGGGGCTCTCGCCGTGGAAACGGCCGCCGATGTGGGAGGCCCTCACACCACCGGGATGTGGGACCGCCGCCTCGGCGGGCGGGTCAGCGGGCGGCGGGCGGGAGGTCGGCGGGGTCGGCGGCCCGCCATTCGAGCGGGTCGGCGCCGAGCTCGGCCAGCTGGGGGACCTGCTCGCGGCACCAGGGAGAGATCGCCAGCCGGTCGCCGAGCACCCCGTCGGTGAACTCCTTCCACGGCATCCAGCGGACGTCGTCGACCTCGTCGGGGTTGGGCGCCGCCTCCGCGGTCACGAGCACCCGGTAGACCGGGCACAGCTCCCGCTCGACGGTGCCGTTGTCCATGACCGCGCGGTAGGAGAAGCGGGGCAGGAGGAGATCGACCTGGCCGGCCGCGAGGCCCAGCTCGTGGGAGAGCCTGCGGGTCACCGCCTCGGGAAGCGGCTCGCCGGGCAGGGGGTGGCCGCAACAGCTGTTGGTCCACACCCCCGGCCAGGTGATCTTGTGCAGTGCGCGGCGGGACAGGAGGACCCGCCCCTGCTCGTCGAACACGTAACTGGAGAAGGCCAGGTGGAGGGGAGTGTCAAGACCGTGCACCGTGGCCTTGGCCGCCGTGCCGATCGCGTTTCCCTCGGTGTCGACAAGCACAACGTGTTCATCAGGTGTCACCCGACCGAGGGTACGTGATCATGTCGGTTTACCGCGCCCCCTAAGCGATACGTAGGCAAAGGTACGAAATGTCCAACTACCCCGTCAGGGATGTTCCCGATGCCCGCCCGTCGCCGTCGCACATAGGCTGAGCGCGTGTCATTCGCATCCGATCTACGCGTGGTCCTGGAAGGTCGGGACTTCCGGAGGCTGTACGCGACCCGCCTGGTCTCGCAGTTCTCCGACGGGATCTTCCAGTTCGCCGTGGTGGGGTTCGCGTTCTTCAGCCCGGAGAAGAGCACGAGCGCGGTGGAGATCGCCGCCGGGCTGGCCGTGCTGCTGCTCCCGTACTCGATCCTGGGCCCCTTCGTCGGGGTGTTCATCGACCGCTGGTCGCGGCGGCAGATCCTGGTGGTCGCGCCGCTGGTCCGCGGGGCGCTGCTGCTCGCCGCGGCGGCGCTCGTCGCCACGAACGCCCCCGACGGGCTCTTCTACACCGCCGCGCTCGGCGTGCTCGGGGTGAACCGCTTCTTCCTGGCCGCGCTGGGGGCCTCGCTCCCGCACGTCGTGCCGGCCGACCGGCTGATGGTGGCCAACGCCGTCACCCCGACCTCCGGCACCGTGCTCACCTTCGTGGGCATCGGCGCCGGCTACCTGCTCCGGGCGATCTTCGGCTCCGGCCACCCGGGTACGGCGGTGCTGCTGGTCGTCTCCGGTCTCGTCTTCGGGCTCAGCGCGCTCATCTCCATGACCATGGGCAGGCGGCTGCTCGGCCCCGCCTACGATCCCGACCGGCCGCAGGCCCGCGAGGCCGTGCGCCACGTGCTGACCGGCCTGGCCGACGGCGTCCGGCACCTCTCCCGGCACCGGGCCGCCGCCGCGGCGATGGGCGCGATGGCCACCCACCGGTTCATGTACGGCATGTGCACGGCCATGATCGTGCTGCTGTCGCGCTACTACTTCGCCGAGAACGCCGAGGACGCGCTGAACGCGGTCTCCGTCGTGGTCGCCACCTCGGGGGTCGGCTACTTCCTCGCCATCCTGGTCACACCGTGGGCCACCGAGCGCTTCGGCATCGAGCGGTGGGTCCCGGCCATGCTGGTCACCGCCGGGGTGCTGACGCTGGCGCTCTGCGCGCCGTTCCAGCAGTGGGGGTTCGCGGCCGCGGGCTTCGTCCTCGGCATCGCCGGGCAGAGCATCAAGATCTGCGCCGACACCGCCGTCCAGCGCGACCTGCAGGACGCCTACCTCGGCCGGGCCTTCTCCATCTACGACATGCTCTTCAACGGCAGCTACGTGCTGGCCGCGGCCCTGGCGGCGGCACTGCTCCCGCCGGACGGCAGGTCACTGCTCGTGCTGGTGGTCATCGCCGCCGGATACGTCGCGGGCGCGGTGATCTACCGGATCGTCACGCCGGCCCGGGTGACCGAGCCGCTGCCGCCGTCGCCGTCGCGCCCCTCACAGTGACCGAGCCGCCGCCGTCGCCGTCGCGCCCCTCACAGTGACCGGGCCGCCGCCGTCATCGCCGTCGTGACCCTCTCCAGGTCGCCGTCGCCGATCGAGTATGGCGGCATCGCGTAGATCAGCCGTCCGAACGGGCGGAGCCAGACGCCGTGCCGCATGACGAGGTCCTGGACGGCGGGGACGTCGACGGGCTCGCGGGTCTCGATCACCCCGATCGCGCCGAGGACCCGCACGTCGCTCACCCCGGGGGCCCCCGAGGCCCCGGCCAGGCCCGCGAGGAGGCCCGCCTCGATCCGGCCCACCTCCTCACGCCACGGACGCTCCCGCAGCAGCTCCAGGGAGGCGTTCGCGACGGCCGCGGCCAGCGGGTTGCCCATGAACGTCGGCCCGTGCGCCAGCACGCCGACGCCCTCGGCCACCCGCTCGGTGCACAGCGTCGCGGCCATCGACATGTAACCGCCGGTCAGGGCCTTGCCCAGGCACATGATGTCGGGCCTGATCCCGGCGTGGTCGCAGCCGAACAGCTCCCCGGTCCTGCCGAACCCGGTGGCGATCTCGTCGGCGATCAGCAGGACGCCGTGCTCGTCGGCCAGCTCGCGGAGCAGCCGCAGGTAGGCCGGGTGGTAGAAGTGCATGCCGCCCGCCCCCTGGACGACCGGCTCCACGATGATCGCGGCCAGCTCGCCGGCGTGCCGGGCGACCAGGTCCGCCAGCCGGGCCGCGTAGCCCTCGTCGTACTCGCGCGGCGGCCGGTCGGCGAACACGTGCCCGGGCAGCACGCCGGAGAACAGGTGGTGCATGCCGTTGACCGGGTCGCAGACCGACATCGCCCCGAAGGTGTCGCCGTGGTAGCCGCCCCTCACCGTGAGCAGCCGCCCCCTGCCGGTGAACTGGAACGCCATCTTGATCGCGACCTCGACGGCGACCGACCCCGAGTCGGCGAGGAACACCTTCGGCAGCCCGGTCATCGCGGCGAGCGTGGCGGCCAGCCGCACGGCGGGCTCGTGGGTGAGCCCGCCGAACATGACGTGCGCCATGTCCTCCAGCTGGTCCCTCAGCGCCCGGTTGAGCCGGGGGTGGTTGTAGCCGTGGACGGCCGCCCACCAGGACGACATGCCGTCGACCAGCTCGCGCCCGTCGGCGAGCGTCAGCCGCACCCCGTCCGCGCGGGAGACGACGTGCGGCGCCACCGGCTGGGGTGTGGCCGCGTAGGGGTGCCACACGTGTTCACGGTCGAGCCTGGCGATCTCCGCCGGGGCGATCTGCGCGCCCCCGGCCGTCCCCACGATCCCGTCAAGGCCGCCGCGACCGCCGCGGCCGTCCCGGCCGTCAGGGCCGGGACGAGGGCCGGGAGCACCGGAGCCCTCGAAGCCACCGAGATCGCCGAGGCCGCCGAGGTCAGGAGTGCCGTTCAGGGTCCACCTCGACGACGGCGTCGCCCGCCTCGCCGGTCCGGCCGTCCACCCCGTTCGCCCGCGCCCACTCGCGGAGGGCGTCCGCGGCGGCCTCCTTGCCGAGGACACCCCGGTCGAGGCGCATCTCCAGCAGGAACCTGTAGGCGCGGCCCACGACCGGGCCCGGCGGGACGCCGAGGAGCTCCTGGATCTCGTTGCCGTCGAGCTCGGGGCGGATCTTGCCGAGCTCCTCCTCCTCGGCCAGCCGGGCGATGCGCTCCTCCAGCTGGTCGTAGGTCTGCGACAGCGCCTGGGCCTTTCGCCGGTTCCGGGTGGTGCAGTCGGCGCGGGTCAGCTTGTGCAGGCGCTCCAGCAGGTGCCCGGCGTCGCGGACGTAGCGGCGTACGGCCGAGTCGGTCCACTCGCCCGTGCCGTACCCGTGGAAGCGCAGGTGCAGCTCCACCAGGCGGGAGACGTCGGCCACCACGTCCTTGGGGAACTTCAGCTCCGCCATGCGCTTCCTGGCGAGCTGGGCGCCGACCACCTCGTGGTGGTGGAAGGAGACCCGGCCGCCGGGCTCGTGGCGGCGGGTCTTCGGCTTGCCCACGTCGTGCAGGAGCGCGGCCCAGCGCAGGATCCGGTCGGGGCCGCTCTCCTCCAGGTCGATCGCCTGCTCCAGCACGATCAGCGAGTGCTCGTAGACGTCCTTGTGCCGGTGGTGCTCGTCGATCTCCAGACGGAGCTTGGGCACCTCGGGCAGCACGTGGTCGGCGAGCCCCGACTCGACGAGGAGCCGCAGGCCCTCGCGGGGGTGGTCGCCGCCGATGAGCTTGTCCAGCTCGTCGCGGATGCGCTCGGCGGAGACGATGTCGATCCTGTCGGCCATCGCGCCCATCGCGGCGAGCGCCGCCGGGTCGACGGCGAAGCCGAGCTGGCTGGCGAACCTGGCCGCGCGCAGCATCCGCAGCGGGTCGTCGCCGAAGGAGCGCTCGGGGGGGCCCGGGGTGCGCAGCACCTTGGCGTGCAGGTCGTCGAGGCCGCCGTGCGGGTCGACGAAATCGCGGGACGGCAGGCGCAGCGCCATCGCGTTGACCGCGAAGTCGCGCCGGGCCAGGTCGCCCTCCAGCGTGTCGCCGTAGGCCACGTCGGGCTTGCGCGACTTGGGATCGTACGACTCGCTGCGGTAGGTGGTGATCTCCAGCAGCCACCCGCCCTTGCGGACGCCGACGGTGCCGAAGTCGATGCCGATCGTCCAGATGGAGTCGGCCCAGTCGCGGACGAGCTCCAGGACCGTCTCGGGCCTCGCGTCCGTGGTCAGGTCGAGATCGTTGCCGATCCTGCCCAGGAAGACGTCGCGTACGGAGCCGCCGACGAGGGCGATCTGGTATCCCCTGGCGGCGAAGAGCTCGCCGAGCTCGTCCGCCACGGGTGCGATCTTCCGGAACAGCTCGCTCATGCCGTGGCGCTGGCTCTGGGTCAGATTTGAAAGGGACAAGCCGGGTAGGTCCTTCGGTTACGGAACATGTTCCCCTGCGGGGATACACCTGAAGCGATCACCAGGTTACGGTCGGTCAGGGAACCTCGGGGACTGTGCGTCGAGGCAAGGAGCACACACATGAAGGATGCGCTCGCGATCCACCGCTGGCTCCTCGCACACCAGGTCCATCATGAGATCGTACGCCTTCCGCGCGCGATGACATGCTCGGACGAGCTCCCCGAGGTGCTGTCGGCGAGTCCCGAGATCTGCGTGGGAGTCACGGTCCTCGAGGTCACGACGCGGATCGGCCGCGAACCCGTGGCGGTCGTCACCTCCGTCGGCTCCCCGCCGCGCCCCGGCGTGGTCGCCGGCATCCTGGAGGCCCGGCGGGTCCGGCAGGCCTCGGCCTTCACCGTCAACTCCGCCACCGACTACGCCTCGGGCCTGGTCTGCCCGCTGCTGCTGCCCGCCACGCTCACCGTGCTGGTGGACGAGCGACTCACCCGCACCGTCACACCCGTTTACGTGCCCACCGGGGAGCGTCGTACGGCACTCCTGATCCGCGTCGACCATCTGCTCACACTGGTGTCAGGAAAGATCGTGGACCTGACCCGGCACGGCTCCCGGAGGGAGCCGGCGACCTTTCCCCTCGCCGGTTAGGCCATAGCATTACCGGCGTGCGCCGTACTCGACCCCTGGCCGGCACGTGATCCACAAGGCCGCTCTCCTCGCCCTGCTCGCCACCACGCTGCTCGTTCCCGCGGCCGTGGTCGTTCCGGGTACGGCGAACGCCCGGACGACCTCGGTGAGCCGGGCGGGCCTCCAGGTCGTACTGGAGGCGATCGGCCCCGACGCCCCCCGCGACCCGACCACCGAGATCAAGCTGTCCGGCTCCCTGGTCAACTCCGGCACCGAGACCCTGAACGGGTTGCGCATCCGGATGCACTACTCCCCCCAGCCGTTCGCCCGGCGCGCCGACCTGGAGGCCTACCAGACGGGACAGACCCTCCCGAACTCGTGGTGCTGCGAGAGTTTCGTCCAGGCGCCGATCGCGCCCTCGGGCAAGCTGCCGTGGGAGTTCTCCTTCACGCCGCAGGAGCTGAAGTTCTCCGGCTTCGGCGTCTACCCGGTCATGGTCGAGGTGCTCAACGCCTTCGGGCAGCAGGGCACCCTGCGCACCACGGTGACCTACATGCCCAGGGAGACCAGGGTGGCCCGCACCCGGCTCGCCACGGTGCTGCCCATCGTCGACCAGCCGCGCCGGGCCGGCGACTCCACGTTCGTCGACGAGAGCCTGCCCGCGGCCATGGCCCCCGGCAAGCGGCTGGGCGACCTGCTCAAGATCGCCCAGGACACGTCGTCCGCCAAGGGGCTCACCTGGATCGTCGACCCCGCCCTGCTCGACGACGCGCGGGCCATGGGCGAGCCGCACGCGGTCAGGGTCAAGGACCGCACCCAGCAGCGCCCCGCGACCCCCGAGACCGCCCAGTGGCTGAGCGACTTCCGCGAGGCCGTCGCCGACCACCCGGTGGTGGCGACCCCGTACGGCGACCCCGACGTGGCGGCCCTCGCCCACAACGGCGTCGACGACGCCACCGGGACCGGGATCGCCGCGGCCGGGATCGTGGCCAGGGAGACCCTCGGCCGCGACGTGATCACCAACGTGAACTGGCCGGTGGGCGGCCTGATCGACTACGACGGGCTGGACCTGCTGGCCACCGGCGGCGTCGGCACCGTGCTGCTGAACGGGCCGAACCTGCCGCCGGTGACGCCCCCGGTCACCACCCCCGACGCCTCGGCGACCCTGGAGAGCGTGAACGGCCCGGTCACCGCCCTGGTCGCCGACGCGGCGCTGAGCGAGACCGTCGGCGCCGACACCTCCGCCCCCGGCGCGGCGCTGGCGAACCGCCAGCGGTTCATCGCGGAGACGGCGATGATCGCTTCGGAGCCCGGCACCCCGGCCAGGACGGTGATCGCCGTCCCGCACCGCCGCTGGGACCCCGATCCGGAGTACGTGACCGATCTGGTCGAGACGGCCGCCACCCTGCCCTGGCTGGCGCCCGTCACGCTCGACACGGTCAAGCGCGCCAAGGGCGTCCCCCCGGTCCCGCGGGCCGGCCTGACCTACACCGACCAGGACAGGAAGCTGGAGCTCTCCAAGCAGTACCTGACGGGCGTCAAGAGGGTCGGCGCCCGCGCCGACCTGACCGCCGCGATCACCACCGCCCAGGACCTCGACGTCTTCGACCTGGCGCTGCTGCGCCTGACCTCCTCGGCGTGGCGCGGCAGGACCGCCAACGCCGCGCCGTACGTCCAGCAGGTCGCCGAGGCGATCGACAGCCGGATCGCCATGGTCAACATCACCGGCAGCGAGCAGTCGCGGCTGCGCACCCTGGCCGGCAGCAACGGCGACGTGCCGATCAGCGTGCGCAACGAGCTGAGCGGCGAGGCCGGCGAGGTCGCGGTCGCGGTCCGGCTCAAGGTGACCTCCGACCAGCCCGACCTGCTCAAGATCGAGCCGTACGAGGACAAGCTGGAGATCCGCGGCGGCCAGAACCAGACCATCCGGATCCCGATGACCTCCAGGTCCAGCGGCCAGACGACCGTGACGGTCCAGCTCACCACCGAGGACGGCCGCAAGTACGGCAAGCCGATCGAGCTGACCGTGCGGACCACCGGCTACACCGGGGTCGCCCTGGTGATCGTGGGGGCGGCTCTCGTGGTGATGCTGGCGGCCGTCGTCCTGCGCGTCCTGCGCCGCCGGGGAGGCCGCCGCCCCGCGGCGGCCCCGCCGCCGGCGCGCGAGCGCGAGCCCGCCGGTACCGAGTCGTGAGCGCCCGGCGCTCCGAGCACCTAGCGAAGGAAAGCGCATGAGCAGGGTCCTGCGCGCGAGCGCGATCATGGCTGCGGGGACGATGGTCTCCCGCGTCACCGGCTTCGTCCGGACGGCGGTGCTCGCGGCGGCCATCGGGACCTTCGCGCTGGGCGACGCCTACAACGTGGCCTACACGATCCCTTTCATCCTGTTCGACTCCCTCCTCGGCGGGATCCTGAGCAGCGTCGTCGTCCCGATGATCATCCGGCGGCAGCGGAACGACCCAGACGGGGGCCGGGCCTACGAGCAACGGCTGATGACCCTCGGGGTGCTCGCGCTGACGGTGATCGCGGTGGTCTCGGTCCTGCTGGCCAAGCCGCTGATCAGCCTGTACAGCACCGACTGGGGCCCCCGGCAGACCGAGGTGGCGGTCAGGCTGGCCCAGTACATCCTGCCGATGATCGCCTTCTTCGGGATCGGCGCGATCGCCGGGGCGATCCTCAACACCCGGGACAGGTTCGCCGCCCCGATGTGGGCACCCGTGCTCAACAACGTCGTGATGATCACCGTCGCCGTCGTCTACTACCTGAAGCTGGGCGGCGCGGGCACGGACGTCGACACGATCACCGACGCCGACCTGGCCCTGCTCGGGCTCGGCACCACCGCCGGCATCGTGGCGCAGTGCGTGGTGCTGGTCATCGCGCTGCACAGGGTCGGCTTCCGCTTCCGTCCGCGGTTCGACATGCGCAACGCCGGGCTCGGCGAGATGGGCCGCACCGCGATCTGGACCTTCGCCTACGTCGGGATCGGCCAGATCAGCTTCCTGATCACCACCAGGCTCGCGACCGGCGCGGGCCAGCGGGCACCCGGCGCCGGCAACGCCGCCTACGCCTACGCCTACCAGCTCTTCCAGCTCCCGTACGGGATCATCGCGGTCTCGGTGATCACCGCGATGCTGCCCAGGATGAGCCGGGGGGTGGCCGACGGGCAGCTCGACGCGGTCCGCGAGGAGTTCGCCTCCGGGGTGCGGCTGGTGTCGGTTCTGCTGGTGCCCGCCGGGCTGCTGCTGATGGTGCTGGGCCCCGCGGTGACCGTGCTGATCTTCTCGTGGGGCAACATGACCGTCGACTCGGCGGTCTACATCGGCAACGTGCTGCAGGTCTTCGGGCTGGCGCTGGTGCCGTTCTCGATCTTCCAGCTGCTGCTGCGCGTCTTCTACTCCTTCGGCGACACCCGCACCCCGGCCTTCCTCGCCCTCGGCAACGTGGCGGTCAACGCCACGCTCAGCCTCACGGCCTACCACGCCCTGCCCCCCCGGTACATCGTGATGGGCCTGGCCTTCGCGTTCACCGTCGCCTACGTGGTCGGCGCGGCGGTCGCCTGGATCCTGGCGGCGCGCCGCGTGGGAGGCCTGGCGGGGCGCAGGGTGGCCGCCGGGCTGTCCCGGATGTACGTGGCCGCGCTCCCCGCCGCGGCGCTCGCGCTCGGCGTTCTGTGGCTCATGCAGGAGCTCACGGGGCTGGACGCGCTGAGCGCGGCCATCATGCTGGCGGTGGGCGGCGGACTCGGTATGGTTCTTTACTTGGCGATCGCTCACCGGATGCGCATCCCCGAGGTGAGTTCGATCGTTGGAATGGTGGCAGGACGGGTAGGCCGGTAACCCAAAGACTTGTCTCAAACGTCTGACAAGACGAACACGGGCGGAACCGGCGCGGGACTACCATGGTGCAACGCGTGTGGTGACATGCGGCTAATGGAAGCAGGAGGGCGTGGGCGGATCCACCCAGCATCGTGTGATGTGTCGTGATGTGCTGACCGGGCATGGTGCTGTCGTGTTCTCAGGTACGGGGTCCTCGTGAGTTCCCCCGCCGTCGAGCCCGGCACCAAGCTGGCCGAGCGTTTCCGGCTCGAGGACCGCGTCCACGAGTCGGGCGGTGCCACCCTGTGGAAGGCCATCGACGAGGTGCTCGCCAGGCCCGTCGCCGTCCACACCTTCGATCCCGACTTCCCCCGCCTGAACGAGGTCGTCACGGCGGCCAGGGTGGCCAGCCGGCTGACCGACCCCCGCCTCACCCAGGTCTTCGACGCGACCGAGGACGACGGCCACTCCTACGTCGTCAGCGAGTGGGTGAGCGGCGAGTCCTTCGGCGACATGATCGCGAACGGGCCGCTCGACCCCGAGCGGGCCGCCGCGATGGTCGCCGAGGCCGCGGAGGCGCTGGCCCACGCGCACGAGGCGAACCTCGCCCACCTCTGCCTCACCCCCGAGCACCTGGTGTGGACGGCGGGCAGCACCGTCAAGCTGCTCGGCCTGGGAGTCGACGCCGTCCTGGACGACGTGACGAGCGACGACCCCGCCCGCGAGGACGCCGAGGGCCTCGGCCGCCTGCTGTACGCCGGGCTGACCGGCCACTGGCCGGGCGACGAGCAGGACGGCGGCGGCCTGCCCGTCGCGCCCATGGGTGACGGGCACTTCTGCACGCCGCGCCAGGTCACCGCGGGTGTTCCCGGCTATCTGGACGCCATCGTCTGCCGGGCCCTGCTGCCGGAGACCAGGCGCGGGCTCGAACCGCTGACCACGCCCGCCGAGGTCGCCGAGGCCCTGGCCTCGGTGTCGCGGCCCAGTCCCCTGCCGATGCCGACGCCGATGCCCATGACGGCGCTGCCGGTGGCGGCCTCCCGCTCCGAGGGCATCGACACCGCGGCGCCCCAGCGCCACACGCCCCCTCCCCAGCACCACCACCAGAACCAGCACCGCCCGATGCCCCGCCAGGCGGGCGGCGGCATGGTCAACAAGGTCGCCATGACCGTCGTCGTGCTGCTGGTGATGGTGGCCGTCGGCCTGGGCGCCTGGACCCTCGGCCGCAGCATCGGCAACGCCGGCACCCCGGAGGCCGGCGAGGAGAGCACCACGCCCACGCCCACCGCGGCCGCCGGCACCCGGGAGGTGAAGCCCTCCTCGGTCACCGGCTTCGACCCGCTGGGCGACAACCAGGAGCGCGGCGAGCTGGCCCGCTACGCGACCGACGGCAAGGAGTCCACCGACTGGCACTCCGAGTCGTACGACTCCGCCGACTTCGGCCGGCTCAAGACGGGCGTGGGCCTCCTGCTGGACATGGGCGAGAGCGTTCCGGTCAAGCAGGTGACGGTCAACTTCGGCAGCACCTCGGGAGGCACCGTGGAGCTCAGGGTCGGCGACTCCCCGCAGCTCGACGACCTGTCGGTCCTGCAGAAGGTCAACGGGGTCTCCGGCAAGAAGACGTTCACCGCGGAGAGCCCGAAGAAGGGCCGCTACGTGCTCGTCTGGTTCACCAAGATGCCCACCTACCAGGGGAAGTTCCGCGGCCAGGTGCTGGACATGAAGGTCCTCGCGACCAAGTGACACCGCTCCGATTTGATCTGTTTTACCCGGCTTCTTGCAGATCATCGGAGAATCCGTGGCACCATCTATCCCGTAGAGGTGTTCTCCCCGGATCGGCATAGCAGGACTCTCCTTGTGAATTCCCCACCCGAGACCCCGCCAGCGGCGGACGAGCAGACGGCGAAGGCCCCCGTGTCCGACGCCGACCTGCTCACCCGGCACATCGCCGGGGATCCGCACGCCTTCAGTGAAATAGTCAAGCGACATCGAGACCGCATGTGGGCGGTCGCCCTGCGCACGCTGGGCGATCCCGACGAGGCGGCCGACGCCGTTCAGGACGCCTTCGTCTCGGCCTACCGCAAGGCCGGGAGCTTCCGCGGCGAGGCGGCGGTGACCACGTGGCTGCATCGCATCGTGGTCAACGCCTGCCTCGACCGCATGCGCAGGAAATCGGTGCGCCCGGTGGCCGACGACGAGCTCGTCGAGGCCGCGGAGCGCGAGACCCCGGTGCTCGACCAGACGGCCGAGCGCGAGGTGTCCATGGAGGTCTCGGCGGCCCTGAAGCTGCTGCCCTCCGACCAGCGCGCCGCGCTGGTCCTCGTGGACATGATGGGCTACTCGGTCGAGGACGCGGCCCAGGTGCTGGAGGTGCCGAGCGGCACGGTGAAGAGCCGATGCGCTCGCGGAAGGGCGAAACTCGCCCCGATTCTTTCCCATTTGCGGAACCGATCAGACCTGTCTCGCGTCTCATCCGCGAAGGGAGCAGAACTTCGTGACGGGTGATACGCACTACGACCTGGAGATCTTGGCCGAACTGGCCGAGGGGCTCCTCGACGCCGCCACGGCCATGCGGGTACGCGAGCATCTCGCGATCTGCGATCCCTGTGGTGAGAGCCTCGCCGACCTCGCGGCAGTTCGCGAGGTGCTGGCGGCGACTCCTACACCGGCGATGCCGATGGGAGTCGCGCTGAGGATCGACCGTGCACTGGCCGCTGAGGCAGACAGCTTCCGTGGAGGTGGAGTGGGCCTGGTGGAAGCACCGGCCTGGGACGACATAATGCGCGACGCGCCGTGGGAGACGTCCTCTCCCGCAGAACCGGCGCCATGGGAGACGTCCCCTCTGCGGGCACCGCTCCCGCAGCAGGAGCCTGAGCTCGAGCCGGTGCGGCTGGGGGTCGTCGGCGACGACGGCACCGTGGTCCCGGCGGCCCCGGCCAGGCGCCGCGGCGCGAACCGGCGGAGCCGGTGGGCGATGCCCGCCGCGGCGGCGGGCGTGGCGGCGGCGGTGATCGGCGCGACCGTGCTGGCCACCGGGACGCTGACGGCGTCCGGGCCGGACCAACTGCCGATGAGCGCCCACCCCGCGCCTGCGGACACGATCCAGTACGCGCTGACCGACAGCAACTACAACTACACCGACGCCGAGCTTCGCGGCTCGCTGCTCGACTACATCGGTCCCGGGACCATCCTCGGGACGGCCGAGAACTCGGGGATCGACAAGTGTGTCCGGCAGGTCTCGGCGCAGGTCGGCATCTCGCCCTTCGCCGTGGACCAGGGGTTCTACAACGGGCAGGAGGCCAACATCCTGCTCTTCTGGCAGGACCAGGCCAAGAACACGGTGCGCGTCCACGTCGTGGGCCCGCAGTGTGACGACGTGCGCAAGCCAGGCCTCGCACGCTGGAAGTGACCGGCGGTGCGGCCCCGGGTGACCTCGACAGGCCACCCGGGGCGGCCGGCGGTGAAACACCCGGGATGACCGGTGACAGGGGTCCCGGGGAATGACCGGTGACAGGGGTCCCGAGGTGATCCCCGGCGGGTAATCCGCCGCCAAAACCCTCGCTTCCGCCGTGGGTGCCCGGCATGGATTCGTCCGTGCCGGGCTTTCCGGTCCCACCCGGGGGACCCGTCACCGCGCCGGGCGGGAATCACCGGCGCCTAGGATCTGTTGACGCCGGTGGCATCGACAGAGGGAGAGGCGCGAGCGCTGATGGACGTCCGGAATGTGATCATCATCGGGTCGGGTCCCGCGGGTTACACGGCCGCGGTGTACTCCGCGCGTGCCGAGCTGAATCCGCTGGTCTTCGAGGGGTCGGTCACCGCGGGTGGCGCCTTGATGAACACCACCGAGGTGGAGAACTTCCCGGGATTCCCCGGCGGCATCATGGGCCCGGACCTGATGGACGGGATGCGCAAGCAGGCCGAGCGGTTCGGCGCCGAGCTGGTCGCCGACGACGTGGTCGAGGTCGACCTGGCCGCCAACCCGAAGGTCGTCAAGACCGCCACCGACACCTACTACGCCACGTCCGTCATCCTGTCGATGGGCTCGGGCTACCGCGAGCTGGGCGTGCCCAACGAGAAGCGCCTGTCGGGCCACGGGGTGTCGTGGTGTGCCACCTGTGACGGGTTCTTCTTCCGCGGCCAGGACATCGTGGTCGTCGGCGGCGGGGACACCGCGATGGAGGAGGCGATCTTCCTGACCCGGTTCGCGGCCTCGGTGACGGTGGTGCACCGTCGTGGCGAACTGCGCGCCAGCAAGATCATGCAGGATCGGGCGTTCGCGAACGAGAAGATCCGCTTCCTGTGGGACAGCGAGGTCGTCGACGTGCTCGGCGAGAACAAGGTGAGCGGGGTGCGGGTACGCAACCTCAAGACCGGCGCGGAGGCGGAGCTGGCGGCCACCGGGCTGTTCATCGCGATCGGCCACGATCCGCGCACCGAGCTGGTCAAGGGCCAGGTGGAGCTGGACGACGAGGGCTACATCAAGGTCGAGGCGCCCTCGACGCGCACGAACCTGGAGGGCGTCTTCGCCGCGGGTGACGTCGTCGACCACACCTACCGCCAGGCGATCACCGCCGCCGGCACCGGGTGCGCCGCCTCGCTCGACTCCGAGCGCTGGCTGGCCGAGCACCACGGCGCGTGAGAACGGCGTGTGACGACGGCGTGTGACGACAGGGTGCACGGCTGGGTGTGACGCCCCCGCGAGGCAGGCCTCGGGCGCGCGTCGCACCCCCGCCGGACGACACCCCGCCCGCACCGGTCACCCATCGGCAACGTCATCAGGAACGAGTCCTCAGACAAGAGGGAGAGCAGGAACCTTGGGCACCATCAAGCACGTGACCGACGCCAGCTTCGACGCCGACGTCCTCAAGAGCGACAAGCCCGTGATCGTCGACTTCTGGGCCGAATGGTGCGGCCCGTGCCGCCAGGTCGCGCCGATCCTGGAGGAGATCGCCGGCGAGCAGGCCGGCAAGCTCACGGTCGTCAAGCTGAACGTCGACGAGAATCCGACAACGGCGACAAACTACGGCGTACTCCAGATTCCCACTCTGAACGTCTATAAGAACGGAGAGGTTGTGAAGCAGATCATCGGCGCCAAGCCGAAGGCCATGCTGCTTCGCGAGCTCGAGGGCATCATCTAGGCCCCCTGCGGGTCGGCCGCCCCCACAGCGTCCGCCCGTATCACCCGCTTCCGAGCGGCACACCCACCCACTGAAAGCCCCCCGTCTCACCGCGGGGGGCTTTCATATGCGCAGGGCACCCGTACAGGCACTTGCGCAGGGCACTCGTACCGGGGCTTTTCGGCACGCGCCGCGCCGGGCGGGCTCGCGAGACCTCCGGAGACGGGCTCACGGCTCCCGTGGACAGGCTCACGGCTCCCGGAGGCGTGCTTACGAAGCCCGGAGGCGGGTTCACGGCCCCCGGAGGGCACCGTTCGGCCCACAACGTGCCGTACGGGCTCCAGAGGGTCTCAGACGGGCCGCAGCGCCCTCTCGGGACTCATCGACCCGAGCAGCCTCTCCAGTGCCACCTCGACGTCCTCACGCCATGAGACGGCGTTCTTGAGCTCCAGACGAAGGCGGGGGAAACGCAGGTGGGGGCGGACCGTCTTGAAACCCACGGAGAGCAGGTAGTCGGCGGGCATCAGGCACGCGCCCGGCTGCTCCCACTTCAGGTCGCCGAACGCCTCGATCGCCCGCACCCCGCGCCGGGTCAGGTCCTTGGCCACGCCCTGGACCAGCATCCGGCCCAGGCCGCCCCCGGAGAACTCCGGGATGATGTGCGCGGTCATCAGCAGCACCGCGTCCGCGCTGACCGGGGAGGTCGGGAAGGCCACCGAGCGCGGCACGTAGTGGGGCGGCGCGTAGAGCACGAAACCGGCCGCCACCCCGTCCACATAGACGATCTTTCCGCAGCTTCCCCACTCCAGCAGGGTGGAGGAGATCCAGGCCTCCTTCTCCAGTCCCGGATCACCGGCCTTCATGGCCCGGTCCGCGTTGACGGGGTCGAGCTCCCAGAAGACGCACCGGCGGCAGCGGCGCGGCAGGTCGTCGAGATTGTCGAGGGTGACGTTTGCCAGCCGACGCGACACCTGTTGGCCCCAATCCTGGCGAGACGAGTGCAAGCCATGGCGAAAAACGCGCGAAAACGGCGTCTCCAGCTGGCATCGTAGCCCAGTGCGGGTCCTGGTTTCAGGAGGTCCCGTCCCCACACGCAGACGAACTGCAGCCCCTGACGTACCCTGGTTTCTCTGGTATGAGCGCTTTGTGTGCTCCACACAACCTAGGAGGTGGACCGTGCCCCAGGACAACGATCACGGTCAGACCATCGCCCCGACCCAAGGCTCGCGCATCGACGCTTACGTCGACCGTTACGCGGCACGGGCAACCGGGATGGTCGCCTCCGAGGTGCGAGCTCTCTTCTCCGTCGCGTCGAGGCCCGAGGTGGTCTCGCTCGCCGGCGGCATGCCGTACGTCACCGCCCTCCCCCTGGACGTGGTGGGGGAGCTGGTCGCCGACCTGATCGCCAAGCGCGGCCCGGTCGCGCTCCAGTACGGCTCGGGGCAGGGCGACCCGCACCTGCGCGAGCAGATCTGCGACGTCATGCGGATGGAGGGCATCGAGGCCAACCCCGACGACGTCGTCGTGACCGTCGGCTCCCAGCAGGCCCTCGACCTGATCACCCGGATCTTCATCGACCCGGGTGACGTCGTGCTCGCCGAGGGTCCCTCCTACGTCGGAGCCCTGGGCACGTTCTCCGCCTACCAGGCCAAGGTCATCCACATCGCGATGGACAGCGAGGGGATCATCCCCGAGTCGCTGGCCCAGACCATCTACGCCCTGAAGAGCGCGGGCAACCGGATCAAGTTCCTCTACACGATTCCCACCTTCCAGAACCCCGCGGGCGTGACGCTCAGCGTCGCGCGCAGGCAGCAGGTCCTGGAGATCTGCCAGCGGGCCGACGTGCTGATCGTCGAGGACAACCCGTACGGCATGCTCGGCTTCGACGGCGATCCCATGCGGACGCTGCGCGCCGACAACGCCGACGGAATCGTCTATCTCGGCTCGTTCTCCAAGACCCTGGCCCCCGGTTTCCGGGTCGGCTGGGCCCTCGCCCCGCACGCCATCCGCGAAAAGCTGGTGCTGGCGATGGAGTCCGCGGTGCTGTCGCACTCCTCCTTCACGCAGCTGGCCGTCGGCCAGTACCTCGCCACCCAGCCCTGGCGCGAGCAGATCAAGTCGTTCAGGGAGCTCTACCGCGAGCGCCGCGACACCATGCTCTCCTCGCTCGAGGCCCTGATGCCCGACGGCGTCACCTGGACCCGCCCCGGTGGCGGGTTCTTCGTTTGGGCCACCCTCCCCGAGGGGCTCGACTCCAAGGCGCTCCTGCCCCGCGCGGTCGCCGAGCGGGTGGCCTTCGTACCGGGCACCGGTTTCTTCGCCGACGGCGGCGGCGCGCGGCACATGCGGCTCTCCTACTGCTACCCCGAGCCCGAGCGCATCCGCGAGGGTGTGCGCCGCCTGGCCGGGGTGATCGGGCAGGAGCTCCGCGTCCGCGACACCTTCGGGACCGGCTCGCCCGCCGAGCGAGCCGGGATCGACACTCCGGGACCCGACCTCGCGTGACCCCGCTCTCCGGGGGTGCTCCGCGCCACGGGGCACCTCCGGCATGAGCTCCTCCCCGCCGGTACCGTACGGTGACTTCCTGCGCCGGTGCGCGGTGATCGATCCGGTTCGCCGGAACAGCCGGACCGCGCGTGACGAGAGCGACAGGACAGGCTCGGAGCGGGCCTTGACGAGAGGTATGTCGGATGAGTGACCTGGGCCATGTGCTCGTCCTGGCGGGCGGGCTCTCCTACGAGCGGGAGGTCTCGCTGCGTTCCGGCCGCCGGGTGAGCGAGGTGCTGCGCGGCGCGGGCGTCTCCGTGGAGACCCGCGACACCGACGCGTCACTGGTTCCCGCCGTGCTCGCGGACCCGCCGGACGCGGTCTTCGTCACCCTGCACGGCGGGGCGGGCGAGGACGGCGCCATCCGCTCGGTTCTCGAACTCCTCTCCGTCCCGTACGTCGGCGCCGGCCCCGACGCCTGCCGGGTCGCCTACGACAAGCCCACCGCCAAGACCGTCGTCCGCTCCGTCGGGTTGCGCACCCCCGAGTCGGTGACGCTGCCCAAGGAGACCTTCCACGACCTCGGCGCCTCCGCGGTGCTGGCCCGCATCGTGGACCGCCTCGGCCTTCCCCTGTTCGTCAAGCCGTCCCGCGGCGGCTCGGCGCTCGGCGCGTCGATCGTCCGCAGCGCCGAGGAGTTCCCCGCCGCCATGGTCGGCTGCTTCGCCTACGGCGACACCGCGCTGATCGAGCGCTGCGTCGAAGGGGTCGAGGTCGCCGTCTCCGTGGTCGACCTCGGGAGCGGGCCGGTGGCACTGCCCCCCGTGGAGATCGTCGCCAACGAGGGCGTGTACGACTACGCGGCCCGCTACACCGCCGGGCACACCGAGTTCTTCGCCCCGGCACGCCTGTCGCCCGAGGCGTCGGCCGCCTGCGCCGAGATGGCCGTGACCGCGCACACCGCCCTCGGCCTCAGGGACATCTCCCGTACGGACCTGATCGTCGACGCGGACGGCCTGCCCTACTTCCTCGAAGTGAACGTCGCCCCGGGCATGACCGAGACGTCCCTCCTCCCCATGGCCGCGGAGGCCGCAGGGGAGGACCTCGGCACCCTCTGCCGCGTTCTCCTGGAACAGGCCGCCGCCCGCGGCGCCTGACCTCTCTCCCGCTCTCCCGGCTCCCGCTCTCCCGGCTCCCCCGCGTGAACCCTGCCACGGGCGCGGGCCGGGCCGGCGGACCTGGGCGGTGGGCGGGCCGGGCCTCCCCCTACGCTGGCCGTGTGCTGACCTCCACCCCATTTCCCAAGAGCTTCGCCAGCGACAACCACGCGGGCGTGCATCCTGCGGTTCTCACCGCCATCCTCGAAGCGAACACCGGAGACGCCCTCGCCTACGGCGGGGACGCCTGGACCACCGCGATGGAGAACGCCTTCCGCGCCGAGTTCGGCGCCCACGCGACCGCCTACCCGATGTTCAACGGCACCGGCGCCAACGTGGTGGGCCTCGGACTCGTGCTGCGGGCGTACGACGCGGTGCTCTGCCCGGCCACCGCCCACATCAGCACCAGCGAGTGCGGTGCCGCGGAACGCGTGCTGGGCGCCAAGCTGGTCACCCTTCCCACCGGAGACGGCAAGATCTCCGTGGACGACGTCCGCGGCCAGCTGTCCGCGCTGGGGGACGAGCACCACTCCCAGCCCAGGGTCATCTCCATCTCCCAGGTGACCGAGTGCGGCACCTGCTACACCGCCGACGAGATCGCCGAGCTCGCGGAGTTCGCGCACGCGCACGGTCTCTTCCTGCACATGGACGGCGCTCGGCTGGCCAACGCGGCGGCCGAGCTCGGCTGCTCGCTCCGCTCCCTCACCACGGACGCGGGTGTGGATCTGCTCAGCTTCGGGGGCACCAAGAACGGTGCCATGGGCGCCGAGGCGCTCGTGATCCTCCGCCCGGAGCTGGACGCCCCGGCGCTGTTCCTGCGCAAGCAGGGGATGCAGCTCGCTTCCAAGATGCGCTTCGTCTCCGCCCAGCTGACCGCTCTCCTCACCGACGACCTCTGGCGCGAGAACGCCGCTCACGCCAACGCCATGGCCCACCGTCTGGCCGACGGCATCGCCGGTCTCCCGGGCGTCTCCCTGCGCTACCCCGTGCAGTCCAACGCCGTCTTCCCGGCTCTCCCTGAGAAGGCCATCGCGGAACTGCAGCAGCGCTACCTCTTCCACGTCTGGGACGCGGCCGAGAACGTGGTCCGCTGGGTGACCGCCTTTGACACCACCCCCGAGCACGTCGACGCCTTCGTCGCCGACATCCGCCTCGTCGTTCAGGAGAACCTCGGCTCCTGAACGACGCCTGTTTCACGTAAAACGGCCGGCTCCGGAGGCGGTGACTGTTTCACGTGAAACACCCCCCGCCGTCTCCGGACCGCCTTTCTCCCCCTACTTCTCTTTCCCCTACGTCAAGATCCCGGTCGTTCCTTCGTGGGTGAGGGACCCGGTCGTTCTTCGTAGGCGAGAGCCTCCGCCTCTCCCGTCGTTCCCCGATTTCCCTCATCGATGAACCCGTGCCCTGCCGGGGACCGGCGCGCACATCCCACCGCTTCGTGTTTCACGTGAAACGACGCCTCCTCCGTGAGGACAGCAGCGGATCACCCGACGAGACGACCGCGAGATGTCGCCGGCCGGCCGGCCCCACGAAGGCCTCCGGCTGGGGTGCGGCACTCCACGCGCGACGGTCTCGCCGAAGCGGGCCCCACGCCCCTGGAACCGCGCATGCGCACGCGTTGGACGCGCCATGAGGGCAGAGGTCCAGTCGATCACCGCAACGCCGTACGGCGAGCACAGGGCGGTGAACGGAGGAGAAGGAAGGACCGAGCGCCTGGAGGCGAAGGGCGGCAGGGCGCGGACGGCAGAGAAGCGGGCATGGGGAAAGGCCGAGTGCGGGGAAGGGCTGTGAATGAGCGGGAAGCAGCCACGGGAAGGCGAGCGAGACCGGCGGAAGCAGAGGGTGGGGTCGGTCGAACCTGCCGAATCAGGGGTCGGTCGAACCTGCCGAATCAGAGGGAGCCGAGGATAACGACCGAGCACACGGGAGCGGCCGAGCACACGGGAGCGGCTGGACCATGGGAACGACCAGAACACACGGAAGCTGCCGGACACAGGAACGATCGAGCACACAGGGGCGGCCGGGCCATGGAAGCGACCGACCACACAGGAGCGGCCAGGCACAGGATCCACCGGGCACATGGGAGAGACCGGGACACGCAAGCCGCGGAGAACGCGAACGGCCTCCCTGTTTCACGTGAAACAGGGAGGCCGTTCGTCGTCGGGGAACCGTCCGGGAAGGTCGGCCGCCGGGGTCAGCCCGGAAGGCAGCCATCCCGGAAGGGGCCTCGGGGGAGATTCACCGGCCCGGCGGGTGCGCCACGGGCTCGCCTTCCCGGGCTTCCAGAGCCGGTTCGATCATCCTTCCATCGCCTGCAGCGAGCCCGGAGCCATCGTGCCGATGATGCGCTCCAGATCGTCGATGGTCGCGAACTCCACCACGATGCGTCCCTTGCGACGGCCGAAGTCGACCTTCACCCGGGTCTCGAAGCGGTCGGAGAGCCGGTCGGCCAGATGCCGGAGGGCGGGCTCCTCGTCGGGCTTGGGCCGGGGAGCACGCGGAGCCGGCGCCGGGGCGGCCTTGGCGTCACCCACGGCCACGATCTCCTCGACCGCGCGGACCGAGAGGAGCTCGGCCACGATCCGGCGGGCGAGATGCTCCTGGGCCGCGGGGTCGTCCAGCCGGAGCAGTGCCCGGGCGTGGCCCGCGCTGATCGTCCCGGCCGCGACGCTGAGCTGCACCCCCGGCGGCAGCTTCAGCAGGCGCAGCGTGTTGGTCACGTGCGAGCGGGAACGGCCGATCCTGGTGGCGAGCTGCTCGTGGGTCGCGCCGAAGTCGTCGAGCAACTGCTGGTAGGCCGCCGCCTCCTCCAGGGCGTTGAGCTGCTCGCGCTGGAGGTTCTCGATGAGCGCGTCGAGCAGGAGCTTGTCCTCCTGGGTGTTCCGCACGATCGCGGGGATCTCGGAGAGCCCGGCGAGCCTGGAGGCGCGCCAGCGGCGCTCGCCCATGACCAGCTCGTAGCGTCCCTCACCCGTGGCCCGCACCACGACCGGCTGGAGCAGGCCGACCTCGCTGATCGAGGCGGCCAGCTCCTGCAGGGCCTCCTCGTCGAAGACATCGCGGGGCTGGCGCGGGTTGGGCACGATGTCGTCGACGGGGATCTCAAGGAAGTAGGCGCCCGCGACCGGCGCGGGACCGGGCTGTTCGGGCACCACCACCGGCTCGGGAGCGACCATGGTCGCGGTCATCGACGCGGGCGGCTCCGCGACGACGGCCGGACCCGTGGGGATGAGCGCCCCCAGTCCCCTGCCCAGCCCTCTCGGCTGCTTACTCACTGCCCCTCCCGAGACTCAAGGTGTCGCCCTCACTGACGTACCCGCGACCGCGGCCGCGGGGTTCCCGGTGCTCATACGGCCGCACCGCGGTAAGCGATCTCGCGGGCGGCGTCCATGTACGCCATCGCACCACTGGAGCCCGGATCGTACGTCATGACCGACTGACCGTAGCTCGGAGCCTCGGAGACACGCACGCTTCGGGGGATCAGCGTGCTCAGCACCGTCGCCCCGAAGTGGGAGCGAACCTCGTCGGCGACCTGCGAGGCGAGGCGGGTGCGCCCGTCGTACATCGTCATGAGGATGGTGGAGAGGTCGAGCGTGGGGTTCAGGTGGGCGCGGACCAGATCCACGTTCCTCAGCAGCTGGCCGAGACCTTCCAGCGCGTAGTACTCGCACTGGATGGGGATCAGCAGCTCGTTCGCGGCCATCAGCGCGTTGACCGTCAGCAGGCCGAGCGAGGGAGGGCAGTCGATGAGGATGTAGTCGAACTCGACGGCGTCGTACGCGGCCAGCGCGCGCTGCAGGCGGGCCTCGCGGGCGACCATGGAGACCAGCTCGATCTCGGCGCCGGCCAGATCGATCGTGGCGGGGGCGCAGTAGAGGCCCGGCATGTCCGGGACCTCCTTCACGACCTCCGCGAGCGGCAGGTCCTCCACGAGCACCTTGTACATGTCCGGCACGTCACCGCGGTGCTCGACGGCCAGGGCCGTCGAGGCGTTTCCCTGGGGGTCGAGGTCGACCACGAGGACCCGCTGGCCGTGCATGGACAGCGCCGCCGCCAGGTTGACCGACGTGGTGGTCTTGCCGACGCCGCCCTTCTGGTTGGCGACGGTGAAGATCCGGGTCTTGGAAGGGCGGGGCCAGTCACCGTCCCGGACCCCGGTGGAACCTCCGGGAGCGGCGGTCTTCTGGGCCGATGTTTCACGTGAAACCACTGAGCTGAGTGCCTCTCGTACCAGCGGCGAGTCGCCGGGATTAAGGGGGGTCTGGGTCACGGTCGTCTTCCTTTCAACCGGCCTGACTACGGCACCGGGTGCCGCTGCCGGCCAGCCCAGACCGGAAAGGCGTCCATGGGGCAGAGCGGCGGGAACCTCGGGCCAGCCGAGACCGCTCCTCGCGCTGGCGATCGCACTCGAACGGTCGTTCACTGGCCTCGTACTCGCTTTGCTCGGTTTACCTGGTGACCTCGCGCTTACCTGCCTCGCGAGGCACGATCCTTCCGGCGAGAGGCCTTCCGCGCTCCTTCGGGAGCCCGACCGGCGACCACTCGGATGAGAGTTGCGGGCGGCTCGACCTTACCGTGCCCGACCGATGTAAGCTCGGCGGTTTGCACCCCACTCGCCCGCAATTGCGGCTCGGCGTCCGCCAATTCCTCGGCGGCACGCTCCCCCTTCATGGCCAGCAGCTCACCACCCTCGCGCAGCAGGGGCAGCGACCATTTCAGCAGACGGTCGAGCGGCGCCACCGCCCGGGCGGAGGCGACGTCGAACTCCCGCCTGCCCGCGAACTCCTCGGCCCGGCCGCGCAGTACCTCGACGTTGTCGAGTTTCAGCGACTCCACGCACTCCTCCAGGAAGACCGTCCGGCGAAGGAGCGGCTCCAGGAGGGTGACGGTGATGTCGGGCCGTACGATCGCCAGGACCAGGCCCGGCAGGCCGGCACCGGAACCGATGTCGACCAGGCGCACGCCGGCGGGCACGGCCTCGGAGATCACCGCGCAGTTGAGCAGGTGGCGGTCCCAGATGCGCGGCACCTCCCGCGGGCCGAGCAGCCCACGCACCACCCCGGGACCGGCCAGCAGCTCCGCGAAGGCCTCCGCTCTGGCCCAGGCGTCGCCGGTGAACACCTCGCGCGCGACCTCGGGCGGTTCGGGGATCTGGTCACTCACTCGATGCTCACTCTTCCCTCAAAAATTCGGGGTCAGGCCGGTCTCAAGGCTAACGGCCCGCTTCGGCGCCGTCGTACAGCACGGGGTGGGGACGCCGCCGCAGGCGCGGGACACGGTGCCGTGCGAGGGCGTGCGGCGGTACCGGACGGGTCGGGTGGCGGGAGGCCACGGCCTTCCCGGGCGCCGCGAAGCATGATTTCGGGACACACAAGGATCCCGGGACACACCGGCAAAGGTCCCCGGGACGGCGGCGGCCCGGACGGTGTCCCCACGGCGCGGGCCACGAAAGCGAGCCACCAAGACGGGCCGCAAGACGGGCCACGAAAAAGTCCCGCAAAGCGGGCCACGAAAGCGGGGCACGAAAAAGGCCGCCGTCCCCGGGGAACCGGGGGCGGCGGCCGGCGCCGGCCCACGCCGTCGCCAAGAGGCGCTAAACGGGAAGCACCACCACGAACCGGCGGGGCTCCTCGCCCTCGGACTCGCTCCGCAGGCCCGCCGCCGCGACGGCGTCATGCACGATCTTCCGCTCGAACGGGGTCATCGGCTGCAGCGACTTGGGCTCACCGTTCCTTTTGACGTCCGCCGCGATCTTGGTGCCGAGCTCGCTCAGCTCGCTCCGGCGGCGGTCGCGGTAGCCGCCGATGTCGAGCATCAGGCGCGAGCGCTCACCCGTCTGGCGGTGGACCGCGAGGCGGGTCAGCTCCTGGATGGCCTCCAGCACCTCGCCGTTGGGGCCGACCAGGTCGCCGCCCTTGATGTCGACGACCGACACCACGGCGCGATCACCTTCGACATCCATGTCGATGTCACCGTCGATGTCGGCGATGTCGAGCAGACCCTCGACGTAGTCCGCCGCGATCTCGCCTTCCTGCTCCAGGGCGGCGAGATCGGGAGCCGTCTTCGCGGGCTCCTTCTCGGCCTCGGCCTCGGTCACGTCCGGCCACTCCTTCGTGCTGTCGGGATGAGACGTCAGGACTTCTTGCTACCGGTCCGCTTGCTGCGGGGCTGGCGGGTGGGCTGCTGTCGGATCACCTTGGCCTCCGGCACGGGCGGCGCCTCGGGCTCGGGGGCGGTCTTCTTGACCTTGCTCAGCAGGCTCGGCTTGGGCTCGGGAGTCGTGACGTTGCCCTTGGCGTCGACCACCGGCGAGGGGTTACGGCTGTAGAACCAGTGCTGCTGGCCGAGGGTCCAGACGTTCGTGGTGACCCAGTAGAGGATCAGGCCGAGAGGGAAGTTCAGCGAGAAGATCGCGAACAGCGGCGAGACGTACATCAGGATCTTCTGCTGCTGCGCCATCGGGTTGTCCGGCATCTGGGCGATCGAGCGGGTCACGCTCTGCCGGACGGTCAGGAAGGTCGTCAGCGAGCTGACCGCCACGAAGATGGCCAGCACGACCTTGGTGACGATCGGGTCGGCGTCCAGCTTGATGATGTCGGCCGAGCTCGTGAAGAACGTCGCGGGGATGGGCGCGCCGAAGATGTGCGCGGCCCGGGCGCTGTCGACGAGCCCCTGTGACATCCCGAACTTGGCATGGCCCGCGGCCATGGCCTGCAGCACGGTGAACATCGAGATGAAGATCGGGAACTGCGCCAGGATCGGGAGGCAGCCACCCAGCGGGTTGGCCCCCTGTCCCTGGTACAGCGCCATGACCTCCTGGTTCATGCGCTGTTTGTCGTTCTTGTAGCGCTTGCGGATCTCCTGGACCTTGGGCGCCAGCTCCTGCATCTTCTTCGACGAGCGCATCTGCTTGAGGAAGAGCGGGAAGATCAGCAGCCGCATCAGCACGGTGAGCGTGATGATGGTCAGCGCCCAGTTGAGCCCGCTGTCCTTCGGGATGAAGGTGCTGTAGCCCTGGTGAATCCAGGTGATTACATGGGCGACGGCTGTGTACAGCCAGTTCAGCCAGGACAGCTCCACCGAGCTAGCTCCCTTGCGTTTCGTCGGACCGGCCCGGGCGCGGGGGCACCGGGTCAAAGCCTCCGGGATGGAATGGGTGGCAACGCCCGATTCTCCGGATCGTCAACCATGTGCCGCGCAGCGCGCCGTGAACGGCCACGGCCTCGAGGCCGTAGGCACTGCACGAGGGGTGGAAGCGGCAACGGGGACCCAGCAGAGGACTCACGAAGGACCGGTAGAACCGGATCGGAGCCATCAGGATCCTGGCAGCCGGAGAAATTCCAGCGGTCTGCTGCGCCGTCATCATCGCCCATCCATGCGAGCCCCAGGGGGCTCCAGCCGCCTGAGTAAACGATCCAGCGCGACGTCGAGTTCGGCGGCGATGCGCTCGCTTCGCGCGGACGCGGCCGGTGGATTGGCGCGTACCACCAGCAGGCTACCTCTCGGAAGCCGGTCGAGACGGTCTCGCATGAGGTGTCTCAACTGACGTTTAACCCGATTTCTGATGACCGCGCCTCCTACGGCACGACTCACCACGAATCCGACCAGGGGGGGAGTGTCCCTGTCAGAGCGCATGCCAAGGTGCGCGACCAGGGTGGGACGGCCTGCTCGGCTTCCCCTTCTGACCGCGCCGGCGAACTCGTCGCCCCGGCGCATGCGGGACCCGGACGGCAGCACGAGAGATCTTGGTGACCCTGGGCAGGTACGCCCGTCGCCCGCCGGCAGCGATGCCGGCGGGCGACGGGCGCTACTGCCTAGGCCCGGCGAACCGGGCGCAACGGATGCGTCAGGCGGAGATCTCGGCGCGGCCCTTGCGACGGCGAGCGGCAAGGATGGCGCGGCCGGCGCGGGTGCGCATGCGGAGCCGGAAGCCGTGGGTCTTCGCACGACGGCGGTTGTTCGGCTGGAAAGTACGCTTGCTCACGAGTGGGCTCCAGGCTCAAGACGCATCCCCAGCACATGGGGACGCTCGACAGTGGCTGGCTTGCCGGATGCGGGGCATGCGAAATAGCCGCCGCGTGGCAAGCCGACCGTCGTACGTTACGGGTCAGGCGTGTCCCAGGTCAAACCGGAGAGTGTTCCGAAGCACGCACACACAGGTTATCCACGTTTCCACAGGCACGTTATCCACCGGCGCCTCGCCGTCCACAGGATGTGCGCTCCGTCCCCTCCGTACGCCACTAGGCTGTGGACAACGTCTTGTACACAGCTGTGGACAGGGCTACTGTCGGCCCTTCCAGACCCTCTCTCCGCTGCGAGGACGCGTCGGGCCGCAGGTAACGGGCTGTGCACAGCCTGTGGATTCGATGTGGATTTCGTATGGCGCCCACGAAGACGCCACGGGACTCCCGGCATGTGGACAACGACGAGATCCGGTGCGCCCGGCGGCCACCATTGTGGATAAACAGATCGCGGTGGGCCAGCGGGGCCGCGTCGGGAGGAGGGGAGCCGGACCATGGACGGAACGGACCTCAGCGCGGTCTGGGCGAGGGCTCTTGAGAACTCCCTGAACGAGAACGTCCCGTCCCAGCAGCGGGTCTGGCTCAACATGACCCGGCCCTTCGGCCTCATGAACGACACCGTGGTGCTCGCCGCGCCCACGGATTTCGCCAGAGATGTCCTGGAGAACAAGCTTCGTCCGCTCATCAGCCAGGCGCTCTCCCAGGAGTTCGGCCGCCCGATGCGGGTGGCGGTCATGGTCGACCCCAGCGCGGCGGGCCCCGAGTCCGGGCTCACCCCCCGCCAGGACGCTTATCCCCAGGCCCAGCCGCAGGGTTATGCACAGGCCGGCGGGGACCGGCAGGGTTATGCACAGCCCGCTCCGCCCCAGCACCACGGGGGTTCCGGGCTCCAGCACCCCTATCCGGGGGGCAACCAGGCCGCGCAGCCGTCCACCGACTATCCACAGGCCCAGCCGTTCTCCTACCCGTACCAGCAGGGCGAGGAGTCCCCCCAGCCGTACCTGCCCGCGGAGCCCTCGCAGACGCCCGCGCAGGGAGAGCAGAGCCCCGGATACGGCCGCGGCTACACCCCGCAGCCGTCACCACCGCGGTCCGAGCCCGACTCCTTCGACCGCGGCGCGCCTCCCGTGCCCGCCGCGGGCGGCGCCGGCGGCGTGCAGAACAGGTGGGACGGCCGCGGGAGCCGCACCCAGGGGGAGCCGGCCCGGCTGAACCCGAAGTACACCTTCGACACCTTCGTGATCGGCTCCAGCAACCGGTTCGCGCACGCGGCGGCGGTCGCGGTGGCCGAGGCGCCGGCCAAGGCGTACAACCCCCTGTTCATCTACGGTGACTCGGGTCTGGGCAAGACCCACCTGCTGCACGCGATCGGTCACTACGCGCAGAGCCTGTACGACGGCGCGCGGGTGAGATACGTGAGCTCGGAGGAGTTCACCAACGACTTCATCAACTCCATCCGCGACCACAAGGCCGACAACTTCCGGGGCCGCTACCGGGCCGTGGACATCCTGCTGGTGGACGACATCCAGTTCCTGGAGGGCAAGGAGCAGACGCAGGAGGAGTTCTTCCACACCTTCAACACGCTGCACAACTCCAACAAGCAGATCGTCATCTCCAGCGACCGGGCGCCGAAACAGCTGGTCACGCTGGAGGACCGGCTGCGCAACCGGTTCGAGTGGGGACTGATCACCGACGTCCAGCCGCCCGAGCTGGAGACCCGGATCGCGATCCTGCGCAAGAAGGCGATCCAGGAGGGCCTGGCCGCGCCGCCCGAGGTGCTCGAGTACATCGCGAGCCGCATCTCGACCAACATCCGCGAGCTGGAGGGCGCCCTGATCAGGGTGACCGCGTTCGCGAGCCTGAACCGGCAGTCGGTGGACCTGCAGCTCACCGAGGTCGTGCTCAAGGACCTCATCACCGAGGACGCGGGCTCGGAGATCACCGTCGCCACGATCATGGCGTCCACCGCCGCGTACTTCGGGCTGTCGATCGACGACCTGTGCGGCGGGTCACGCTCGCGGGTGCTGGTGACCGCCCGCCAGATCGCCATGTATCTGTGCAGGGAGCTGACCGACATGTCGCTGCCGAAGATCGGCCAGCAGTTCGGCGGCCGCGACCACACCACGGTCATGCACGCCGACCGCAAGATCCGCTCCCTGATGGCCGAGCGACGCTCGATCTACAACCAGGTCAACGAGCTGACGACCCGGATCAAGCAGCAGTCCCGCAATGGATGATGAGGTTTTTCACCCCGTGATGCACAGGCTGTGGAAAACCTTGTGGATCAACGGTTCGCGGGGGACCGGGAGGCTCCGGGGCGTCGAACCATGATCATCCGGAAACCCGCTGGTCCGAACGTTGTTCGGCGCATGTGGACAACCCTGGGGAGAACTTGGGGACAACCTGGGGACAACTCGTGGATAACCTGGGGACGCCCTGTGGGGAGAGTTTTCCACAAGGACAAAACGACCTCCTACCCCGTGGATAACCTGGGGAAACCTCGTGGAAAACTTGGGGACAGAGGGCACCGAATCTGGGGACGGCCTGTGTGTACTCCGGGGTTCTCCCCAGCCCCAAGAGTTGTCCACAGTCCCCACCCACAGCCCCAGTGGATGAAAAAACAGCACTTGACCTGCGGAAACAATGGCTTTCCACAGTATCCACAGCCCCTAATACGAAGGCCACTTGTATCTCTAACTAGGAAACCCAAGAGCCATAAGAGGGGTTCCGAGGGAGCGCAGGTGCGCGACAGTGAACACTTGAACCCCAGGCACCGAGCGGATGGCGCTCGACACACAGGAGGCGGATCCACGTGATGTTCCGGGTCGACCGAGACGTGCTCGCTGAGGCGGTCGCATGGACGGCGCGCAGCCTGCCGGCGCGTCCCTCCGTGCCGGTGCTGGCCGGCATGCGTCTTGAGGTCACGGAGAGCGGGCAGCTCAAGCTGTCGGGCTTCGACTACGAGGTCTCCGCCGAGGTGACCCTCGAGCTGCAGACGGGCGAGGCGGGCGTGGTGCTCGTCTCCGGCAGGCTTCTGGCCGAGATCACCAGGGCGCTTCCCGCGCAGCCTGTGGATTTCGTGGTGGAGGGAGCCAAGGCGGTCGTCACCTGCGGCAGCGCCCGGTTCACACTCCTGACCATGCCTGTGGAGGACTACCCCTCCCTGCCGACCATGCCCCCGGCCGCCGGCCGGGTGGGCAGCGACGTGTTCGCCTCGGCCGTGGGCCAGGTCGCGGTGGCCGCGGGCAAGGACGACACCCTGCCGATGCTCACCGGCGTGCGCGTGGAGATCGAGGGCGACACGGTCACGCTCGCGGCGACCGACCGCTACCGCCTCGCCGTACGGGAGCTGAAGTGGCAGCCGGGCCAGCCGGACTTCTCGGCGATCGCGATGATCCCGGGCAGGACCCTCGCCGACACGGCCAAGGCCCTGGGCGGCACCGGCGCCGAGGTCGAGATCGCGATGAGCTCCGCCGGCGGCACCGGTGAGGGCATGATCGGCTTCTCCAGCGCGGGACGCCGCACCACCACCCGGCTGCTCGACCCCGAGTTCCCCAAGTACCGCTCGCTGCTGCCGACGGAGTTCTCCGCCCGCGCGGAGCTGCCGACGGCCGCCTTCGTCGAGGCCGTCAAGCGCGTGGCCCTGGTCGCCGAGCGCAACACGCCCGTACGGCTGGCCTTCCGCGGCGACGAGGTCGTCCTGGAGGCGGGCAGCGGCGACGAGGCGCAGGCGGTCGAGGTTCTCCCCGTCGACTTCGAGGGCGACGACATCAACATCGCCTTCAACCACCAGTTCCTGCTCGAGGGGCTTGGCGCGATCGACTCCGACGTGGCCCGCCTGCAGATGACGACGTCCACCAAGCCCGCCATCCTCACCGGCGGCAAGCCCGCCGACGACGGCGGTGTTCCCGACTACCGCTACCTGATCATGCCCATCCGCCTGTCCAGCTGATGGAGGCCCCGCGACGGCCCGGCGCGGGGGATCACCCGGTGGATCCCGAGGTGAATCCCCCGGCGGGTCCCGGAAGTGATCCCGCGCCGAGAACGGCGGCGGGCGGAGGCGCCGAGGCGCGCGGCGGGACGGCGGTGCGGCGGGGGGAGGCCACGTGGCTCAAGGCGTGCCTGAACGGCGCCAGGAGGCCCGGCGACCACCCGGCCCTCCCCCTGACCCCCCTGGAGCTCGCTGAGGCGGCCCGTGAGGCGCGTGGGGCGGGTGCGGACGCCGTTCACCTTCATCCGCGCGACGAGGCGGGCAGCGAGTCGCTCAGCGCCGCCCACGTCGGGGCGGCCGTACGGGCCGTGCGCGAGGCCTGCCCCGGCCTCCCCGTGGGGGTGAGCACCGGCCTGTGGATAACCGGCGGGGATGTGGACGCGCGGCGCGACGCCGTCCGCGGCTGGGCCGCGCTCGCCCCCGGCGGGCTGCCGGACTTCGCCTCGGTGAACCTCTCCGAACCCGGCTTCGAGGGCCTGTGGCATGATCTGCGACGGCTCGGGGTGGGGGTGGAGGCCGGGGTCTGGTCCGTGGACGACGCCGACGCGCTCGCCGCGACCGGCCTGGACTGTGTGCGGGTGCTCGTTGAGATCCTCGGCGGCCCCGCGGGGACCGCCGTCTCCCGGGCGCGCGCCGTCCTGGACCGCCTCGCCGAGCTGGGCGTCCCCGGTCCGCGACTGCTCCACGGTGAAGGGGACCCCGCCTGGATTCTCCTGGACGAGGCGGGGCAGTCTGGACTCGCCACGCGCATCGGCCTGGAGGACGTCCTCCACAGCCCTGTGGGTGACCCCGTCGGCGGGAACGCCGAGTTGGTAAGGCTTGCGCGGGCACGTCTGGCGTAGGTGAATGATGAAACCCTGAAGGGGGTCTCGTATGCAGATCGGCATGGTCGGGCTGGGCAAGATGGGCGGCAACATGGCTGAGCGCCTGCGCCGCGGCGGCCACGACGTCGTCGGGTACGACCGCGATCCCGCGGTCAGCGACGTCTCCGGCCTCGAGGAGCTGGTGGAGCGGCTCCAGGCGCCGCGCACCGTGTGGGTCATGGTGCCCTCCGGCGACCCGACCCGGGCGACGGTCGAGGCGCTCGGCGGCCTGCTGTCACCCGGCGACATCCTCGTCGACGGCGGCAACTCGCACTACGTCGACGACCAGAAGCACGGCGCCGAGCTCGCCGCCAAGGGTGTCGGCTTCGTCGACTGCGGCGTGAGCGGCGGCGTCTGGGGGCTGCAGAACGGCTACGCGCTCATGGTCGGCGGCGAGAAGGCCGACGTCGAGCGGGTGATGCCGATCTTCGAGACCCTCAAGCCCGAGGGCGAGGACGGTTTCGTGCACGCCGGCACGGTCGGCGCCGGTCACTTCGCCAAGATGGTCCACAACGGCATCGAGTACGGCATGATGCAGGCCTTCGCCGAGGGCTGGGAGCTGCTCGAGGCCTCCGACATCGTGACCGACGTGGCCGGCTCCTTCAAGAGCTGGCGGCAGGGCACGGTCATCCGCTCCTGGCTGCTCGACCTGATGGTCCGCGCGCTCGACGAGGACCCGTCCCTGGCGGAGCTGGAGGGCTACGCGCAGGACTCGGGCGAGGGCCGCTGGGCGGTGCAGGCCGCCGTCGAGCACGCGGTCCCGCTGCCGGTCATCACCGCCGCCCTGTACGCCAGGTTCGCCTCCCGCCAGGAAGACTCGCCGGCGATGAAGGTCGTCGCGGCCCTGCGCAACCAGTTCGGCGGCCACGCGGTCACCTCCAAGGCGGGCGCGGCCGAGAAGGGCGCCGACTCTCCCGGCGCCGACGTCACCCCGCCGGTCGAGACGGCCGGCTGACCCGCCGTCCCCGCGCGGCTCGCGCCATACCTTTTCCACAGGGCGCGAGCCGTACGGACGCGGGGGCCCCGGGGACGGACGGGGCCGACTAATCTTCCTGGGGTGCATGTCGCCCATCTCTCCCTGACCGACTTCCGGTCCTACGAAACCGTCGACCTCGGCATGGAGCCGGGGGTCACGGCCTTCGTCGGGCCCAACGGCATGGGAAAGACCAACCTGGTCGAGGCGCTGGGATACGTGGCGACGCAGGCCAGCCACCGGGTCGCCAACGACGGGCCGCTGGTCCGGCAGGGCGCGGCGCGGGCGATCGTCCGCTCGTCGGTGGTGCGCGACGACCGGCGCGCGCTGATCGAGCTGGAGATCAACCCGGGCAGGGCCAACCGGGCCAGGCTGAACCGCTCGCCCGTCTCCCGCCCCCGCGACGTCGTCGGCCTGCTGCGCACGGTCCTGTTCGCCCCTGAGGACCTCGCGATGGTCAAGGGCGACCCCTCCGAGCGGCGCCGGTTCCTCGACGACCTCCTGGTGGCCAGGACGCCCAGGTTCGCGGGGGTGCGCGCCGACTACGACCGGGTGCTCAAGCAGCGCGGAGCCCTGCTGCGCACCGCCGCGCAGGCCCGGCGGGGCTCCGGACGGAGCCGGAGCGCGCGGCGGGCCGAGAGCGACGCCGCGTTCGCCGAGGCGGGGGCGGGAGACCCGCTCAGCACCCTGGAGGTCTGGGACGCCCACCTGGCGACGCACGGCGCCGAGCTGCTCGCGGCCAGGCTGGAGCTCGTCGAGACGCTGCGCCCGCTGGTCGCCGCCTCGTACGCCTCGCTCGCGCCCGGCTCCGCCCCGGCGGGGCTGGAGTACCGCGGCACCCTGCCCCCGGACGCCGGGACCGACCGCGCCGAGCTGGCGGAGCGGCTGCGGGCCTGCCTGCTGGAGGTCCGCGCCTCCGAGCTCGAACGCGGCGTCACCCTCGTCGGACCGCACCGCGACGACCTGTTCCTCGGCCTGGGCGAGCTGCCGGCGCGCGGCTACGCCAGCCACGGCGAGTCGTGGTCGTTCGCGCTGGCGCTCAGGCTGGCCGCCTACGACCTGCTCAGGGCCGACGGGGGCGACCCGGTCCTGATCCTGGACGACGTCTTCGCCGAGCTGGACAACAGGCGCAGGCGCCGCCTGGCCGAGATGGTCGCCCCCGCGGAGCAGGTGCTGATCACCGCCGCGGTCCCCGACGACGTGCCGGGGGAGCTGGCCGGGAGCCGTTTCGACGTGACCGAGGGGGGCGTGGCCCGTGTCCGATGACGGTGGAGAGGGCGGACCGGTGCCCGTGCCGCGGGCCCCGGAGCCGAGACGGCGCGGCGCCGCGCGAGGTGGTCAGGAGCGGGGCGGGCCCGACCCCCGTTCGCCGGACCCGGCCGCCCCTGACGGCGCGGCACCCGCGCCGAGTGGTACGGGTGGTGCGGGGGTGGACGGCGCCGCCGCCGGATCGGCGAGGAGCGCGGCCGCCAAGGGGGCCGCGATGGCCAGGGAGAAGCTGGCCCAGGCCAAGTCGGACGCCGCCAGGCGGGGACAGCTCCCCCGCCGCGAGCCGCGGCGCAGGGCGTCGGGGGCGCGCAGGGACTCCGGTGATCCCCAGCTCTTCGGCAGGGCCATCGCCGACCTGCTGTCCGATCGCGGTTGGGAGCAGCCCGCCGCGATCGGCGGGGTTTTCGGTCGCTGGCACGAGATCGTCGGCGCCGACATGGCGGCCCACACCAAGCCGGAGACCTTCGCCGACGGTGAGGTCGTGGTGGTCGCCGACTCCACCGCCTGGGCCACCCAGGTGCGGTTGCTGGCGAGGACGCTCGTCAGGAGGTTGAACGAGGAGCTCGGGGACGGAACGGTGCAAAAGGTAAAAGTTCGTGGACCGCAGAACGGTCCCCGCTCCAGCGGTGGCCTGCGCGTCACCGGAAGCCGCGGTCCGGGCGACACGTACGGCTGATCCGAGGCTCGAAAACGGATCAGCGGCCTTTCTGACGGGGCGAACCCCGTCCCCGTAGGGGGATGTCCAAGACGATGATCGTCGCGCGACAGGCCATTCCAGAGGCCGTCAATGCCACATGATGTGCTCTGAGCCGCTAGAATGAAATCGAATTCCGGACACGTCCGTTTGCGTGTCACCCCCGGCGCGCATGCCGGCTCCCCTGGGTGAACGCATCGGGGCATTCACGACGGTGACGGGCACGGCGGGGCTACATGTTGTCTCCCTGCCGCGTGTCCGCGGCAGGAGGATTTCGCACTTGTCCTACGACGCTAGCTCAATCACCGTTCTCGAAGGGCTTGAGGCGGTCCGTAAGCGCCCCGGCATGTACATCGGCTCCACCGGCGAGCGCGGTCTGCACCACCTCGTCTACGAGGTCGTGGACAACTCCGTCGACGAGGCGCTGGCGGGACACGCCGACCGGATCGAGGTCACCCTGCTCGCCGACAACGGCGTGCGGGTCGTCGACAACGGCCGCGGCATCCCCGTCGGGAACGTCCCCGGCGAGAACCGTCCCGCGGTCGAGGTCGTCCTGACCGTGCTGCACGCGGGCGGCAAGTTCGACGACAAGTCGTACGCGGTCTCCGGAGGCCTGCACGGCGTGGGCGTCTCCGTCGTCAACGCGCTGTCCAGCAAGCTCGACGTGGAGATCCGCACCGAGGGCCACCACTGGCGCCAGAGTTACGTCGAGAGCAGGCCCACCGCCCCGCTGGCCAAGGGCGAGAAGGCCGACGAGACCGGCACCTCGATCACCTTCTGGGCCGACGAGACCATCTTCGAGACCACGACCTGGCACTTCGAGACCCTCGCGCGCCGCTTCCAGGAGATGGCCTTCCTCAACAAGGGCCTGACGATCTCCATCAGGGACGAGCGCCCCGACTTCGCCGAGGGCGAGGAGGGCGAGCCCAGGGAGGCCACCTTCCACTACGAGGGCGGCCTGTCCGACTTCGTCAAGCACCTCAACTCCAAGAAGGAGCCGGCCCACCTCTCGGTGATCGACTTCGAGGAGCAGGGCGAGGGCATCGCCGTCGAGATCGCGATGCAGTGGAACAACTCCTACAGCGAGTCCGTCTACACCTTCGCCAACACGATCAACACGGCCGAGGGCGGCACCCACGAGGAGGGCTTCCGGGCGGCGCTGACGTCCATCGTCAACCGCTACGCGCGCGAGCAGAAGTTCCTCAAGGAGGGCAAGGACGACAACCTCGCCGGAGAGGACATCCGCGAGGGACTCACCGCGATCATCTCGGTGAAGCTGACCGACCCGCAGTTCGAGGGCCAGACCAAGACCAAGCTGGGCAACACCGAGGCCAAGTCGTTCGTCCAGAAGGCGTGCAACGACCACCTGCGCGACTGGTTCGAGCGCAACCCCGGCGAGGCCAAGGACATCATCACGAAGTCCCTGCAGGCCTCCCGCGCCCGCCTCGCGGCCCGCCAGGCCCGCGACCTGACCCGGCGCAAGTCGCTGCTGGAGTCGGGCTCGGGGCTGCCGGGCAAGCTGGCCGACTGCCAGTGGAGCGACCCGGAGAAGTGCGAGCTGTACATCGTCGAGGGTGACTCGGCGGGCGGCTCCGCCAAGGGCGGCCGCGACTCCAAGTTCCAGGCGATCCTCCCGATCCGCGGCAAGATCCTCAACGTCGAGAAGGCCCGGATCGACAAGGTCCTGCAGAACAACGAGGTCCAGGCGCTGATCACCGCCATGGGCACGGGCGTGCACGACGAGTTCGACATCGCCAAGCTCCGCTACCACAAGCTCATCCTGATGGCGGACGCCGACGTCGACGGCCAGCACATCACCACGCTGCTGCTGACCCTGCTGTTCCGCTTCATGCGGCCGCTGATCGAGGCCGGGCACGTCTACCTCTCCCAGCCGCCCCTCTACAAGATCAAGTGGGACCGGAAGGGCGAGGACGCCTCCTACGCCTACTCCGACCGCGAGCGCGACGCGGTCATCCAGGCGGGCATCGACGCGGGCAAGCCCGACCCCCGGCCGCGCGACAACGTGCAGCGCTTCAAGGGTCTGGGCGAGATGAACGCCGCCCAGCTCTGGGAGACGACCATGAACCCGGACACCCGCCTTCTCCTCCAGGTCACCCTCGACGACGCGGCCCAGGCCGACGAGCTGTTCAGCGTGCTCATGGGTGAGGACGTCGAAGCCCGCCGCTCCTTCATCATCAGGAACGCCCGGGACGTCCGTTTCCTCGACGTGTAGCGGTAGCCGTACCAGAAAAGGATCTTGACCTGTGACGGAAGTCAACACTCCGCCCGGCCCTCCGACCGACCGCGTCGAGCCGGTCGACATCCAGTCCGAGATGCAGCGCAGCTACATGGACTACGCGATGTCGGTCATCGTCTCGCGCGCGCTGCCGGACGTCCGCGACGGCCTCAAGCCGGTGCACCGCCGCGTGCTGTACGCCATGTACGACGGCGGCTACCGGCCCGACCGCGGCTACTTCAAGTGCTCCCGCGTCGTCGGTGACGTCATGGGCTCCTACCACCCGCACGGCGACGCGTCGATCTACGCCACCGTGGTGCGGATGGCCCAGCCCTGGTCGCTGCGCTACACGCTGGTCGACGGTCAGGGCAACTTCGGCTCGCCGGGCAACGACCCGCCGGCCGCGATGCGCTACACCGAGTGCAAGCTCGCGCCCATCGCGATGGAGATGCTGCGCGACATCGACAAGGACACCGTCGATCTCGTCCCCAACTACGACGGGCGCTCCCAGGAGCCCCTCGTCCTGCCCTCGCGCTTCCCCAACCTGCTGGTCAACGGGGCGGCGGGCATCGCGGTCGGCATGGCCACCAACATCCCGCCGCACAACCTGCGGGAGGTGGCCGGCGGCATCGTCTGGTGCCTGCAGAACCCCGACGCCGACGACGAGGAACTCCTCGAGGCGCTGATCGCCCGGGTCAAGGGGCCCGACTTCCCCACCGGCGCGCTGATCGTCGGCCGCCGCGGCATCGACGACGCGTACCGCACCGGGCGCGGCTCGATCACCATGCGGGCGATCGTCGAGGTCGAGGAGGACGCCAAGGGCCGCCAGTGCCTGGTCGTCACCGAACTCCCGTACCAGGTCAACCCGGACAACCTCGCGCTGACCATCGCCGAGGCGGTCAAGGACGGCCGGATCAGCGGCATCGCCGACGTCCGCGACGAGAGCTCCTCGCGCGTCGGCCAGCGCCTGGTGATCGTGCTCAAGCGCGACGCGGTCGCCAAGGTCGTGCTGAACAACCTCTTCAAGCACACCCAGCTGCAGACCACCTTCGGCGCCAACATGCTCGCCCTGGTCGACGGGGTGCCGCGAACGCTCAGGCTCGACCAGTTCGTCCGCCACTACGTGGCGCACCAGATCGAGGTCGTGGTCCGCAGGACCCGATACCTGCTGCGCAAGGCCGAGGAGCGGGCGCACATCCTGCGCGCGCTGCTCAAGGCCCTGGAGCGGATGGACGAGGTCATCGCCCTGATCCGGCAGTCGCCCTCGGCGTCCGCGGCGCAGGGCGGCCTGATGACGCTGCTGGAGATCGACGAGATCCAGGCGCAGGCCATCCTCGACATGCAGCTGCGCAAGCTGGCCGCCCTGGAGCGCCAGCAGATCACCGACGAGCACGACTCGCTGATGGCGCAGATCACCGAGTACCAGGCGATCCTCGCCTCGCCCGAGCGGCAGCGCACGATCGTCCAGGACGAGCTCACGGAGCTCACCGGCCGGTACGGCGACGAGCGCAAGACCGAGATCATCGCCTACGAGGGCGACATGTCGATCGAGGACCTCCTCGCCGAGGAGGACATGGTCGTCACGATCACCCGCGGCGGCTACGCCAAGCGAACCAACACGGATCTTTACCGGGCGCAGAAGCGCGGCGGCAAGGGCGTGCGGGGCGCGCAGCTGCGCCAGGACGACATCGTCGACCACTTCTTCGTCACCACGACGCACCACTGGCTGCTGTTCTTCACGAACAAGGGCCGCGTCTACCGGGTCAAGGCGTACGAGCTGCCCGACTCCGGCCGCGACGCGCGCGGGCAGCACCTGGCGAACCTGCTGGCCATGCAGCCGGACGAGGTCGTGATGGAGGTCCTCGACCTGCGCGACTACGAGGTCGCCCCGTACCTGGTGCTGGCCACCCGCAGCGGCCTGGTGAAGAAGACGCGCCTTTCCGAGTACGACTCGCCGCGCACGGGTGGTCTCATCGCGATCAATTTGCGAGAAGATGACGAGGTGATCGCCGCCAGGCTGGTGTCGGAGGACGACGACCTCCTCCTCGTCTCGCGTGGCGCCCAGTCCATCCGCTTCACGGCCTCCGACGAGGCCATGCGCCCGATGGGCAGGGCGACCAGCGGTGTGATCGGCATGCGCTTCCTCGACGGCGACGAGCTCCTGGCGATGAACCGGATCGCCGACGGCGACAACGTGCTCATCGCCACCGAGGGCGGATACGCCAAGCGCACTCCCGTGGATCAGTACCCTCTTCAGGGAAGAGGTGGAAAGGGAGTCCTGACCGCCAAGATCGTCAGCGCTCGTGGCAAGCTGGTTGGCGCGGTCATGGTCAGACCCGAGGACGAGGTTTTCGCGATCACGTCCGCCGGAGGGGTTATCCGGACGAGTGCCGGGGAGATCAAGCAGTCTGGCCGCCAGACGATGGGGGTTCGGCTGATGAATCTGGCGGAGGGGGACAGCGTCGTGGCGCTGGCCCGTAATGCGGAGGCACTGGAGACCGGGGAGAACCCGGCGACCGAGGAAGGCGCCGAGCCGCAGGTGGAGACCGGTGAGAACGGGGAAGGGGAGAATCCGTGAGTGCTCAGGGCAAACCGGGATCGCGCCCCGCCTCCTCGTCGACACGCGATCAGGCGACGGAGAAGATGGACAAGACCGCTGGAACGAAGGACGTCGAGGCGGCCTCGTCACCGGTTAACGGTAGCGCGCCCGCGCCGGAAACCGATGAATCGGTATCCGACGATCGCAAGGGCAGGAAAAAAGTGACGACAGAGGACGGCAAGCAGGCCGACACCACGGTGCGAATCCGTCCAGGCGGATCTCCACCACCCTCCGCGCCACCGCTGCAGTCGCCCAAGCCGCCCTCGTCGCAGACCTCGCCTCCGCCGGGAGGGCAGCAGCAGGGCCGCTCCCCGGTCGCCCCGCCCGGGCCGCCGCCCGGGGGCCAGCAGGGCCGTTCACCGGCCGGGCAGCAGAACAACCGCGCCCCGTGGTCGCCCGGCAGCCTGTCGTCGCCCCAGGCCCCTGAGACATCCGGCAAGAAGGCCACGGACGTCGGCGGTCCCAGGTCGCCCCGCAAGGCGCACCTGGTGCTGCGCAGGGTCGAACCGTGGTCGGCGATGAAGTTCAGCTTCGTCGTGTCACTGGTCTGCTTCGTGGTGCTGTTCATCGCGGTCGCGGTGCTCTACATGGTGCTGTCCGGCCTCGGGGTGTTCGAGAACATCATCCAGACGGTCACCCAGCTGACGACGGCCGACGGCAAGGCCACCAGCGGCGTCGACATCGCCTCCTGGTTCGAGCCGGTCCGCATCCTGGGCTACACCGCCCTGATCGGCGCGGTGAACGTCGTGCTGATCACCGCCCTCTCCACCCTCGGCGCGGTGATCTACAACGTCGCCTCCGACCTGGTCGGCGGCGTGGAGGTCACCTTCAGCGAGGCCGAGTAGCCGGCCCGTCGCGTGTTCGCGCCATGTTCCCGCCCGTTCGGGGCCGGGGACATGGCGCGAGCAGGCACCGAAACAGGGTAAGCTTTTCCCTGTTCGAGCGAACGGGTTCGCCTCCACCAAACGGATGCGAGACCGTTCGTCTGTGTGATGAGGGGCTATAGCTCAGACGGTTAGAGCGCTTCCCTGATAAGGAAGAGGTCCCAGGTTCAAGTCCTGGTAGCCCCACCCAGCTCAGAGGCCATTTCCCGGCAGGGAAGTGGCCTTTTTCGATCTTCCGGGCGACCAGGTGAGTGACTAGGGTCGTATCTCGTCCGAAGGTCACGAGCTACAGCCGGAACACTGAGCCTCCCCGTCCCCTGATCCGCCTGGAGGGCCGGAGGATGAGCGGTTGTGAGGCCCTGGGGGATATGGGCGATGAAGCACCGCGCACTGTTGTGCTGGACGGGCGCCATCCTTCTGTCCACCCTTCCTCACTGGGCCTCTTTGCGAGTGGATACAGAGATCTACATCTGCGCCTCTCTGAACACCGAAGACGGATACACCGGTCGTGACGCGCTCGGCCTGGGCTTCGGCGCGATGGCCACTCTTCTTCCCCCTGCTCTGACAACGCTGGCCGTGGCCGCATGGCGATCATCGCCCCGAAGGCGCCGGCTCCTGGGTTGGATGGGAGCGGGCGGAGCCCTCGCGACAGCCGCTTACTACGCACTGTCGACCATCGCGTTCTTCTCCCCCTATTGCCCCGAGGGTTCGCGGGGGCCTGGATTCGTGCTCCCGCTCTACGGCGCCATCGCCGCGCTCGTCCTGATCGCCGGTGTGCCACGAGCCGAGAACAAGCCCGATGCGGAGGCCGCGACACGGTCATGAACAGCGTTGGAGCCTGTAGGAAGATCTGATCCATCGCCTCGTCTCCTTCCGGTGGTACCGGGCCCATTAGTGCAGGGCGGAGTTGCTTCCGGTAGACCTTCTCCGTCACCGCGGTCCCCCTGTGGCCGACCAAGGCCATTCCCGAGTCCGACAGCAGCGAGACGAAGCTGTGCCGCATCTCCCGAGGGGTCCGCTCGTCCTCGTTGAGATCGGTCCTTTTGAGGATCACCCGGAAGGCCCGGCGGACGTTGGCCGCGTTCAGCTCGGTCCCGTGTTTGCTCGCGAAGACGAGATCGTTCTCCTGCCACAGATCTCCTGCCTTCTCCCGCGCGAGCGCCTGTAAGGCTTCGGTTGGTGATTGACGGATCAGTGTCGGCTGATGCTTTCCACCGGCCTGGATTCTGCAGTTGATGTGGCCGCTTGCCCGCCGGCCGGGCGTGCGGGCCTTGGCGGCCGGTCCCGGCCGGCAGCAGCTACGGTCGCCTCCGCTACACGAAGACTCACGCTTGGCTTTGGTTCGTCTCTGCTCCTGTTCAAGGTCATCGTCATGACATTCTGCTTTTTATGAATGAGCCCTCCACTGAATCTTTCGGGAAGATCCATGAATCCGGTGGCTCCGAGTCGGCGATCCAAGCACTTGGAGCCATCGGTCCATCTCGTGAACCTCGCAACAACGCATACATGATTCGTGGAGTCAGTAGTGTCCTGATTTTCCTGGCCGGATTCGTTGCTCTGCTCTCAGTGCTGAACGGAAACGAGAGCTTCACTACCGTGGCCATCGTGTTTGCGATCATCGGGATCGGGGGCCGGATCGAAGCAGCAGTACGACTACGGTCCTGAAGCTCAGACTGTTCCTGCTCGACCACAACCAAGCAGGCACTTCTTGGGACCGCGGCAACTCCGGCGACCCTACGCCCGTCTCTACGGGGCTTTCCCTGCCAGCAGCGCCGTCCAGGCAGCCCGAGCTTCGGCGATTGACCAGCGGTGACTTTCGTCCACCTGGTGGCCGTCGTCGAGTTGGAGGGTGCGCCGGATGAACCCCTGCCCGCCGTCCTGGAACAGCTCATACACCGTGGCCCGGCACCCGCACGCCCACGCCACCGGCCGCACCCGCTCCAATGAAGCGAGCCCTCCGAGGGCCGCTGCCACGTTCCCGCCTGATCGCGATCACCTGTTGTTGATCACGGCGCCCAGAAGCCGTATGTCGAGCATGTCTTGAGAGAAGGGGAAACCAGTGATCTTTCTTGCCAGGGCGAAAGCGCGCGGGAATTCTCCGGGGTCGGAGTCCTCCAGGTCTTCGTCCAAGTCCAGGTCAGGATCCAGATCGGGGTCCAGTCCGACTTCGCGCATCATGTCGACGAATCGATCGGGATCGCTACCTGCGCGCGCATCTGGACCCAGCAGGTCGAACCATGTGACCAGTTCGCCGTCGGCCGCGTAGACGAAGAAGTCCGTGGCATGGATATTGCGGTTGATCGATACGACCTCGGTCGCTTGAGAAAGCCGTCTCAGCAGGGGACGGTCGACCGCGATCGATGCCGCCCAGAACTGGATGAGCACCGTCCAGCCGTCTGTCTCCAGTGCGCCTACGTAACCGGTGCGCATCCCGTCGTCCGAGTCGATGCACTTCATCGTTCGTTCCTGCAGTTCTTCGAAGGTGGCCTCTTCGATCCCGTCGGTTTCTGCCCCGAGACGAGTCAGCGCCTCGGCAGGGGGGAGGGATCGAACGAAGGACACGCAGGAGACGTCGTAGAACGGCCCGAACTCCGAAAGCCAGCCGAATTCCTCGTGCAGGTCTGTCACCGTGACTCCCATGATCAGTTGCGCGTCATGATGCCAGCCGTCACCGACAAGGGTGGTACCGCTGCTCATGGGGATACTGACAGCGCCTCGGAAGACGCGGCGGTGAGTGACCAACTGAGTGACGACAACCACGGACGAGGCTGGACGTCGGTGGATCACCGTGGACCGTACGCGCAGGTGGGAGCGGGTGTGCCCGTGGTCCCGCTCCCTCCCGCGTTGCCTGATGAGGAAGAGGTCCCAGGCTCAAGTCCTGGTAACCCCACCAGCGAAAAACGCCCCGAAGCGATTATGCTCCGGGGCGTTTCGCTGTAACGAGCACTGCGACGACCTCGTGCGACCAGTCCGTCGGCTCCGTCCCGCATGATTGGCGGGCGGATGATCTCGTTCGGCCACTACGCCGCTCTGGCAACCGGCCGGTGCGACCTGCCCTAGCCGGCTGTCTTTACCTGACCGGAGGTCTGGTGTTCGCCGCGAGCCCGCTCCCCGGTCGCGGGCGGGTCGGCCACCTAACCGGGATCGCCCTGAGAGGCGACCGGATGGGCGTGGGGTGACTCGGACGGCCTTGGACACCGCTACGGGCAGGTGTCCGACCGGCTCCTTGCCCGCAGCGGGCCGAATCGGCCTGAGCGTATTGTCAGGCGACACTTCCGCAGCATTTACGGCAGGACCACGAAGTCACACCAAACCGACCAGTCCGAGACGGAAGCTCCGTCCTCGGCACGCACACGGAAGCGGTAGTCGCCCTCGGACAGTGTGCCCGGCGGGAGGTTTGCCGACAGGTGCAGGGAGGCCAGTTCGGTTCTCGGCTCCTCCTCGCCGCGGCTGATCTCGAACCTGCCGACGAGGTTGGGATTGTCCGACGGTGGGGTGGCGGCGAACTGACCCAGCTGCGGGGTGTGCAGGACGGGGACCTTTGCCGGGTCGTCGCAGGACTGGAAGGGGCTGTAGGGGCCCTGGGAGATCAGCAACGTGGTCGGCACGCCGGGCTTTTGCACCTCACCGGTATGGACCGTGAACGCGCACCACGGCAGCCAGGCCGATTTCCCGGTGGTGGCGTCTTCGGCCCGCACCCGGAAACGGTATTTCCCGTCCTGGAGCAGTCCTTCGGGTACCTGGTACCTGGCCCGTATTTCGGTGCCGGACTCAAAGGGCGCTTTGGCGGTCAGCAGCGGGGGACGGCCGGGGCGAGCCACCTGGACGACCATCTGAAGGTCCGGATGGCCCGTGTCGAAGAAATCGCGGTGTGCGCTGATGACGGGGGTGAGAGTCCTGGACAGGACTTTTCCAGTTTCGCATCCGTGCGGCAACGTGAGGGAGGAGGAGCTCAGGGAGGGATTGACGGGCGGGAGCGGCGGTGAGGCCGAGGTCGAATCCGCCGACGCCGCCGGCGCGACGATCGCGCCGAGGGCGAGGGCCGCGACAATCGCCGTCACTGCCCGCAGCCTTCGTAGCAGCGGGCCGCCCTGTGTCATGCTCACGAGATTCATGGACTCTCTTTCTTGGAGATCGTTGAGCCCATCCCACATGATCACTCGATTTTGTTGAACCTTCCGGGTTGGTACGTAAGGGATATGTCATAAATACTGGCAGGTAGATTAAAGGGCGCCGTAGAAGCCGCCGAGATCCAGGTGGTACATCCCTGAACCGCTCTGAGGTAAGAGCGTCACAGAGCGGGTGCGCGGCGAGCGGTGTCCGGTGCCCGGCGTGGAAGATCCCGCCGCGCGGGAACCGGGCCGCCAGGGCCGGCAAGGTGACGCGGCCGGCGGGAAGGCGGCGGCGCCGCTGATCCACCGGGTCGGTTCGCCGCGGCCTGTACGCCCTGCGGTGTGCCGGGTTCGCGGTCGGCCACTCCGCGGGCCGTCGTCACAGATCGGTGGCTATGATCTTCTCGATGTTCCGTTCGGCGAGCGCCGTGATGGTGACGAACGGGTTGACGGTGGTGTTGCCGGGGATCAGCGAACCGTCGATGACGTACAGGCCGGGGTAGGCGGTGAGGCGGCCGTAGTTGTCGGTGGCCCTGTTCAGTACCGCGCCGCCGAGCGGGTGGTACGTGAGGTGGTCGCCCCAGATCTTGTACACGCCGAAGAGGTCGGTCCGGTAGATCGTCCCCTCCTTGGCGTTGATCTTGTCGAAGATCGTCTTGGCCATGTCGATGGACGGCTGCTTCCAGGAGGTCTGCCAGTTCAGGTCGACCTTGCCCGTCGTGGCGTTCCAGGAGAACTGGGCGCGGTTGGGATTCCTGGTGATCGACAGGTAGAACGAGGCGAACGTCTCGATGCCGACCGGTAGCGGTGCGACCTCGGCGAACGCGCCACCGGCGGCCCAGTTGTCGATACCGGAGCAGGGAATGGTCGACTGGAGGCTGCCGGTCGGGTCCCACAGGTGGTTGGCGCGGCCGCACATGACGTTGCCGTTGTCGCCCCAGTTCTTGCCGATCTCGTTGTTCAGGTTGGGCAGCGCGCCGGTGGCCTTCAGCTTGACCAGCAGCTTGCTGGTGCCGACGCTGCCGGCGGCGAAGAACACCTTGTCCGCGGTCACGGTCTTGGTGGCCGTGACGTCACCGCTGGTGTTGATCTGCTCGATGACGACCGTGTAGCGGCCGCCGGCCGCCGGGGCGACCGAGGTGACCCTGTGCAGCGGAGAGACGGTGACGTTGCCGGTGGCCCTGGCCAGGGCGATGTAGGTCTTCTGCAGCGACTTCTTGCCGTGGTTGTTGCCGTAGAGGATCTCGCCGGCCAGCGCCGACTTGGTGGCCGTTCCGGCCGCCTCCTGCTTCATGTAGGTCCAGTCGTACACGTTGGGCACGAAGACGAACGGGAGGCTGGAACGCTGGGCGTGCTTTCTGCCGACCCGGCTGTACTGGTAGCAGGCGGTGGTGTCGAACCAGGCCGGGTCGATGGAGGTGACCCCGAGTCCGGCGTTGGCGCGCGGATAGTAGGTGTCGTACATCTCGTCGGCGTTCACCGACGGGAGGACGGCGCCGAAGTTCTCGCGCCTGGGGGTGACGGCCATGCCGCCGTTGACCAGTGACCCGCCGCCGACGCCGCGGCCCTGGTAGACCGTGATGCCGCCGAACTCCTCGGCGTCCAGGATCCCTGTGTAGCGGGTGATGTCCCTGTCGATCGGGAAGCCGAGGAAGTAGTTGAGGGGGGCCTTGGTCCTGGTACGCAGCCAGTAGGACCGGTGGTCCGGCGCGGTCGTGGTGCAGAAGATCTTGCCGTCGGAGCCCGGGGTGTCCCAGGCCATGCCCATCTCGATCATGTGCACGCTGACACCGGCCTGGGCGAGACGCAGGGCGGCGACGGAACCTCCGTATCCGGTGCCGATCACCAGGGCTGGGACGTGAGTGCCGTCGGCGATCGGAGCGGCCGCGGTGACGGATTGCGCCTGGGCCGCGGTGGTGTGACCCGTGAGGGCTGTGATCCCTATTATGGAACCAGTTCCAGTTATGAATCCGCGACGTGATATGCCTTTGGGGTTGGATCCAGCTGAGCCTTTCTTGGTCATGTGATTTTCCTCACACTCGGGGGGTGGAACCAGTTCTATATGTTTCTGGCGTGTTAATCCACCACGCGTCCGCGAGTGATGTGTGTCCTGAGGGCTACCGGAAACTCCAGGCACGGTTCGGGGCGGCCTGTCATCGTGGCTCCCGTGTCATGCGGGCGTCATGGTGACAGCCGCCCCGGCAGATCGGGCGGGCGTCACGGTGACAGCCGCCCCCGGTGGCCGTTCGAGGGGCGTACGGATGTGACGGCCGTCCGCCCCGGTGTCCGGGACGTCAGTTCTCGCAGGACTCCCTGACCTCGGCGGCGCAGAAGTCCCTGCCCGCCCCGCCGACGACGGAGTCGGCGCCCGCGTTGCCTTCGAGGACGTCGTCGCCGTCGTTCCCGTTCATGGTGTCGCCGCCGGTCTGGCCGGAGACGATGTCGCGGGCCGCACCGCCGGAGAAACCGTCCCTGCCGGCCCCCAGGAAGGCGCGCATGGACAGGGCGGTGTTGTTGCGCAGGGTGTCGGCGCCCCCCTGGAGGTTGGCCTGGATGCCGGTGATCCCGGTCGCGGGGCAGCGGACCGTGTTGTCGTCGATCTTCTGGCAGGTCCCCCCGGTGGAGAGCGTGTCGGTGGAGTTCCTGATGAGGAGCGAGCCGTCGGCGTCGACGTCGATGCTGATGTCGTCGGCCAGGTTCCCCGCGTTGACGGACAGCAGGCTTCCGGTCACGACCACTTTGGTGTCGGCCAGCGCGGGCCCGGCGAGGGCCAGCGGCGGGGTGACTGTCAAGATCCCCACCGCCAGCACCCGCAGCCCGGCCCTGCGGATCGCACCCGGCCGCGACACCTCACGCTTCGTGACGTTCCTCCGTGTACGCATGAATCCCCCGTGTGTTCGGTCGCCGGCCACTTCTGGTGGTGGCCGGCCGACGGGCTCCTGTGCCCGGGGACGATTACATCCCGTCACCACCCGCGACCTCGCGTCGCTGCGCGCACGGTGTGAGAACTGTTTTACGGAGAGTTCTGAAAGCTAGACCGTCTCCGGGGCCGGGCACCCCGATGCCCGGCCCGGAGCCGCCCGGTTCTGGGTGGTTCAGCTCTGGGCGGCTCAGCTCTGGGCCGGTGTCAGCTCCGCCATCCGCGACCATCCCTCGCCGGGCGCCTCGACGTTGATGATCTCCGGCGTGCTCGCGATCACCTCGGGCATCCAGGCCATCGCGGTCTTGAAGTGGTCCGAACCCACGTGCGCCGCGCCCGCGGCCGACGAGGCGAACGCCTCCAGCAGGACGAACTGGCCGGGTGTGTCGACGCTCCTGGACCATTCGAAGAAGATGTTCCCCGGCTCGTCGCGGGTGGCCCGGGTGAAGTCGTCGACGAGCGAGAGCCACTCCTCGGCGCGCTCGGGACGGATGGTGAACTTGACGGCGATGAAGATCATTTGCTGGCCTCTTCAGCTCTGTTCCGGCTCCGGCGAGATGCCGGATCTGTCGAAATCATGGTCCTGACGGAATCGCGGTTCCGGGGAAATCATGGCCCTGTCGTGGCTCTGTCGAAAATCAAGACGGATGTTCGCTCCCGGGTGTCGCACGGGACGACACCCGGCGCCATGGCCAAGATAAGTGGCGGACGCGCCATCCGGGCGCCGCCACCCGAGAAGGAGCGGATCATGCAGGCTCCGCCGTCCCCCCACCTCACCCGCCCGGTCATGTACCACCGCTGGTCCGAGATGACCTTCACGCACTGGCGGTACCCACCGGCCGCGATCCAGCGGCTGCTGCCCCCCGGGCTCACGGTCGACACCTTCGACGGCGCGGCCTGGGTCGGCCTCACCACCTTCCTGATGGAGGACGTACGGGCGCCCGGCGTGCCCGCGCTGCCGTGGCTGTCGCGGTTTCCCGAGACGAACGTCCGCACGTACGTACGCGACGAACTGGGGCGGGACGGTGTCTGGTTCCTGTCGCTGGACGCCGGGCGGCTGCTCGCGGTGCTCGGCGCGCGGGCCGGGTACGGGCTGCCCTACTTCTGGTCCCGGATGGCCGTCAGCGCCGTCGGCGAGCGGCGCGGCTACCGCTGCCGCCGGCGCCTGCCGGGACCCGTGGGGGCGCGGTGCGACGCGGTCGTGGAGCTCGGCCCGCCGCTCGCGGAGCCGGAGCGCGACGAGCTGGCGCACTTCCTGACCGCCCGCTACCGGCTGTTCACCACGGTCGCGGGCAGGACGGCCACCGCCCAGATCGAGCACCCCGACTGGCCGCTGCGCCACGCCCGGCTGGTCCGCCTGGACCAGGACCTGCTCCAGGCGGGAGGGCTCGACGCCCCGGATCACGCTCCCGTGTTGCACGCCTCGTCCGGGGTGCCGGTACGGATCGGGATGTGGACCCGGTGACGCGCGGGCCCTCCCTCCCGGCCCGGGTCCGCACCGTCACTCCTGCCTGACGAGAAGGTGGCGCGGCCCGCGCAGGACCGCGCTCTGCCGGTACGGGGGCGGATCGGCGACGAGCCGGGGGCTCTCCAGGTTGCGGAAGAGCTCGTTCAGCGCGATCTGCGCCTCCAGCCGGGCCAGGGGGGCACCGAAGCACAGGTGGACGCCGGCGCCGAAGCCGAGGTGCTGGTTGTCCGGCCGGTCGGGGTCGAACCTGTCGGGGTCGCGGAAGTAGGCGGGGTCACGGTTGCCGGAGGCGAGCACGAGCGTGATCCGCGAGCCCTTCGGGATGACGGTGTCCGCGACGGTGAGGTCGCTGTACGCGGCCCGCCAGGGGATGAGCTGCACCGGAGGCTCGTAGCGCAGCAGTTCCTCGACCGTACGGATGATCATTATCGGGTCCCGGCGCAGGCGCTCCAGCACGTCGGGATGGCGCAGCAGCGTCAGCACGCCGTTGGTGATCAGGTTGACGGTCGTCTCGTGGCCCGCGATGAGCAGCAGGTTGGCGGTGCTGACGATCTCCTCGTCCGTCATGCGCCCGTCTGGCCCGTCGTCGCCGGCCAGCCGGGACAGCAGGTCGTCACCGGCGGGCCGGCCGCGGCGGCTCTCCAGGAGCTCGGCGAGGTAGGCCCTGAGGCTCTCGCGGGCCCGCACGCCCTCCCGCACGCGATCCCCGGAGTCCGTCACGGGGTCGACGTCGAGCATGGCGACGATCGCCTCGACCCACTCGTGGAACCGCGGCTCGTCCTCGCGGGGCACGCCGAGCAGGTGGCAGATCACGGTGACGGGGAAGGGGTAGGCGAAGTCGTCGACGATGTCGATCTCGTCCTTGCTCACCAGGTCGTCGATCAGGCGCGTGACGATGGCGTTCAGGTCGGGCCGCAGGTCGTCCACCAGCGTGGGCGAGTGCGGGGGGCCGAAGTGCCGCATCGCCATGCGGCGCAGCCGGTCGTGCTCCGGCGGGTCGAGGCCGATGAACGCCGGTGTGTCCCCGCGCATGGCGAGGGTGGGCCCCGGCTGGTCGAGGTTGTGCGCGTCGGAACTGAGGTGCGGGTCGTGCAGCAGTGCGGTGATCTCCCGGTAGGTGCTGACGACGTAGCCGCCGTCCTCCTGCCGGGCCACCGGGGTCCTGCGCAGTTCGGCGTAGAGCGGGTACGGATCGGCCCGGCTGGAGTGGTCGAGGATCCGCTGGAAAGTGCTGGACGCCTGGGTGACTGTCATGGCCGCTTCTCCTAGGTTGTGCCGCTTCCGGCCGTCCTGGGTTCCACCGGCCCTGATCGAAACCGATTGAACCCGGTCGAAATAGGTGATCAAGGTCGAGCCTCGTGAAGCCGGGTGGAGCTCGTTTCGAGCCTCGCGAGTCAGCGGGACTCGTTTCGAGGCTCGTGAGTCAGTGGAGCTCGTCTGGGCCTCGTGAGACCGGGTGGAGCCTGTTCGGGCCCGGTCGAACCTGGTCAGCCGCCCGGCCGTGCGAACGCCACGCGCCGCTCGCTCGGCTCGTGGCCGGTGACCACCACCGTGGCTCCGTGGGTGATGATCACCGGGTCGGGGAAGTGGGCGGGCACGGGCCTCATGCCGGCGGGCTGGTCGGGTGTGGGGCAGGAGGGCGGGAAGGGCGCCGCCGTCTCGATCAGATGCCGGTAGTGGTCGAGCCACTTGGCGTTGTCGAAGCTGACCGCCGCGGTGACCCGGCCGCGGTAGCCGTACGTGGCGACGAACCGGTGCTCTTCCACCGATCCCTGCGTCACGACGACCTCGTCCGACAGGATCGGGACACCGACGGACTTGATGTTGACGCCGAACTGCGTCGACCAGAAGGCCGGCATGGACAGGTGCGGCCAGCGGTCGGTCGGTGAACTGACCATGTTGTGGGCCGCGACCTGGGCCTGCTCCACCGCGTTGGCCCAGTGCTCCAGCGACAGGAACCGATACTCGTAGACCGGGTGCGGGCAGCGTGCCACGTCCCCGGCGACGAAGACGTCATCGGTGACCAGGCCGTTGACGTCGAACGCCCGGCAGCCCGAGTCGCAGGCCACGCCCCAGACACCGGCGGCGAGCCCCGAGTCCCGCAGCCACTCGGTGTTGCGGACGCCGCCGAGCGCGACCACCACCACGTCGGCGTCGACCGTGCCGCCGTCGGAGAAGTGGGCGCGGCGCACCCGTCCCCGCTCGTCCCCCTCCAGCCGGGTGACCTTGACGCCACAGCGCAGGTCGACGCCGTGGGCACGCTGGAGGTTCGCGGCGATCGAACCGATCATGCTTCCGAGCGCTCCCACCAGCGGGGCCTCGGCGACCTCGGCGACGGTCACCGGTATGTCGCGATCGCGGCACACGGAGGCGATCTCGGAACCGGCGAAACCGGCCCCGATGACGAGCACCCGGCCGGGCCCGGCGGCCAGCCGTTCCCCCAGGCGGCCGGAGTCGTCGCACGTGCGTACCACGAACACGCCGTCCAGGGCGGCCTCGGCCTCGTCCGCCCAAAGCCTGGCGCGCACACCGGTGGCGATCAGCACCTTGTCGAAGGGGATCTCCCGCCCGTCCGCGAGCTCCACCCGCTTGCCCGCGAGGTCCAGCGCGGAGGCGGGCACGCCGAGCAGCCACTCCGCGCCGATCTCGCGACGCCGGGGCAGCGCGGTGCCGTTCGCGGGTACCCAGCCGGTCAGGACCTGCTTGGACAGCGGGGGCCGGTCATAGGGTTCGCAGGCCTCGTCACCGACGAGGGTCAGCGAGCCGGTGAAGCCCTCGTCACGGAGCGCCTCCGCGGCCCGTAGCCCCGCGAGGGAGGCGCCGACGATGACGACGCGGCCGTCGCGCCTGAACGTCTCCTCACCCCGCTCGCCGGTCATGCCGCCGCCGTTCCGGTCGCGGTCGCCGCCGTGGTCGCCGTGCCGGGCGCCGCTGTCGCGGCCCTCGCCGTGCCGGGCGCCGCTGTCGCGGCCCTCGCCGTTCCGGTCGTCGTCGCGGGCGGGATCGCGGTCGCGTCCAGCCGCTCGACGAGGATCGCCTGGACCGGGCAGGCCGCCGCCGCGCGCAGGACCTGGTCCCGTTGCGCCTCGTCTGGACTGGAGTGGAACATGAGCGCCTCCTCCCCCCGCATCCGGAACGTGCCCGGAGCCAGGAAGGCGCACTGTGCATATCCCTGGCATCGCGCCAGGTCGACGACGACCCTCATGTGGACCATCCCTTCCGAACCTTCGTACGGCTGAGTGAGACGGAGAGAACCGGGACGGCGGAGTCGATTCCTGAGGCGGACGGCGGCGCCGGTCACGTCCCGGAGGACGGCGACCTCGGTACGTCCGGCGGGCGGCGGCCTCGGCACCTGTCCCGGCGGGCGGTTCCGCGTGCGGCCGAGGGCTCTGCGGGGTTCGAAGGGTCCCGAAGCCCTCGAGAGGGCGGGGGCGCGGCGGATACGGAGAACTGGGCGTGTGGTTCCGGGGCTGGACGTCGTCCCCGGCCGATTCCGGAGAACGTCAGACGTCCTCCCATGACACACCCGGTAAGGCGCTGAACTGCACAAATAAGGCTAACCCGGACATTTGGCCGGTACATCGCCCTTGCGCCAGAGGATGGTCAAGGATTGCGTACGGAGGGGGAGGACCGGTGACCGGGGCAGGGGCTCCGGGTGAGCGCGTGACGATCGTCGGGGACGCAAGGCCTCCGGGATTTCCCGGAGCCTCTCAGAACGAAACCTGGAGCTCGCCCTGGCCGGGATCGTCCCGTACGGAATCGGCGGTGCTCCGTACGGGGCCGGGGGTGTTTCGTGCGGGAGCGGGCGTGCCGGGCGTGCCAGGTGTGCCGGGTGTGCCGGGTGTACCCGGTGCGTCGAAATCGTCGAGGCCCTCCTGCGCGGAGTCGGCCGAACCGCCGGTCCCGCTCCGGGCCACCGGAAGGCCGAGTCGCATGCGCAGGCGGACGCGCGATCCCTCCTCCATCTGCTCGATGGTGAACTCGTCACACAGCTGTTTCATCAGCCACAGGCCGAACCCCCGCACGGTGCCCGTGGGGCGTTCGCTGGGGACGTGCCAGCGGCTCAGGAGGCCCAGGGTGTCGGTGACGTCGACGGTCAGATAGGTCTCGTTCTGCCAGATGGCCAGCGTGCCCTTGCCCCCGCCGTGTTCCAGGATGTTGATGACCGCCTCGTTCGTGACGAGAAGGAGGTCGTCCAGCCGTTCGCCCCGCATGCCGGCTCGAACGGCATGATATTGGAGACGATCCCGCAGAGCGCTGAGATCCTCGTCGATCGGCCACTGCTGGCCGTGGTCGCCGGTCACGACACCCCCTTGAGGTCGCCTTGTCTGGCAGTCACCGGGGGGCGAGCCGACTTGCTCCAGAATCAGGGCGTTGCTGACGAGTTACACGATGCTAGACACCTGCCCGCTCGTTGCCAACTTACGACCGTCCGAGCCAACGGATGTTCGCTCGATCGTGTCCCGGAAAGCGACGGCCGATCGGGGCCGGGATCCGCTACGACGGCTGGCTCGGCCGCAGCACCTTCAGGGCGTCGGCCACGGTGGGCTGGACGCCAAAGGCCTGGGCGAGACCGGTCAGGTGGAAGAGTCTCTCGAGGCGGGGGTGCAGATTGACCAGGATGATGCTGCCGCCGCGATCCTGGACGGTCTGGCGGGTGGTCAGGAAGCTCTGGATTCCCGTGGAGTCGCAGAAGGTCAGATCGGTCAGGTCGATGACGAGGTCACGCCTGCCCTGGCCGATGGCCTCCTGCAGGTCGTGGTAGAACCGCTCGGCGTTGCTGTAGTCGAGCTCGCCGGCCAAGGCCAGAAGAAGTGTCTCCTTCGCAGCGGGGTCGGACACGTCGGTCACGCGGACGGCAGCGCTCACGGATATACCTCTGCAGACAGTCGGTGGGAGGAAGGCTCGGCCGGGGGGCAGTCGCCGGGCGTGACGCCCGAACCGGATCCGGGGGGCGATGACCCGATCACGGTCGCCCCGGGACCGGGAGCCGTGGAGGAAGCCGATCTGGTTACTCTCAGCGTACGATCCTCCGAATTCCTCTAGAGAACCCTTACGGTACAACTGAGGAGCAATCAGTCGTTATCCCACTGTGGTTACGGTGCCCGGACCCACGCTGAGCACCTCTGTCCAGCCGCACAGCTCGACGATCCGCCGCGTGTGCGGGCGAAGACCTTCGACGATCAACCTCCGGTCGCCCGCCATCCCGAACGCCGTCTCCGCCAGCACTCTCAGGCCGCCGACGTCGACGAAGCCGACGCTGCGGAGGTCGGCGTGCAGATCGCCATCGGTCCGTTCCACCGCCATGGCGAGCGCCCGTACCAGGATGCGCCGCGTGCAGAAATCGATGTCTCCCTCGCAGGACACACCGGCCGGTCGGCTGGTGAGGAGAATGCGCAGTGAACCGTGGTCGACGTCACCTGTCATCGCGATCACCTTCTGGGTGCGCATGAAGGTCAGTCAACATCTGTCGCGTCGGCACAGATGGGTCGGCTGATCGCCATGGGGCGCCGGCCGTGCCGGGCACCTGTTCCCATCATCCTTCAATCGGACGGCTACCGGTACGGTTCACGGTCTGCGAGTTTCGGTTTCGGGAACCGGTCACCCAGCGTGCTCGACCGAACACATCCATGCGGCCGACCTTCACCGCCGCTCCCTCGCGGGGGTTTTCGGGCTCGCAGCCCGGCGGGAACGCCCGGTGCGGGAGCGGGGGGCGGGGGCCGGGAATGAACGCCGCGCGGGATCGGCTGACCAAGGAACCGACGTGCGACCGTACGGCGGCCAGGCGAAGGAGGACCTCCATGCAGGCGGACGTCAAGCTCTCCCCCGGCGGTGATTCCTTCGTGGCGGAGGTGGACGGCAGGCAGGCGGGGAAGCTGGAGCTCATCCGGCGTGACGGGGTCATCGTCTACCCGCACACCAAGGTCCAGCCGGAGTACGAGGGCATGGGGGTGGGGTCCGCGCTCGTCCGTACGGCACTGGACGCGGCCCGCGCGGAGAACGCGAAGGTCGTCCCGCTCTGCTGGTTCGTGCGGGAGTGGATCGACCGTCATCCCGACTACGCCGATCTCGTCGAGAGCGCCTGACCGCTCGAGCCTTGAGGATTCACCGGCCTTGCCGGTCCCAAAAAGCTTCATACCGAGCGGGTTTGTGTCATTCGCGCTCCGCGTAATCAAGCCGGAGCCGACGAATGCGCTGGTCGTGGTCATGGCGGGCGGCGCCGTTCCTGCCGGGCGGGGACCGGAACTTCCCAGAGGGTAAAGCGGGAGCGTCGCGGGGGTTATCGTGAGAACCAGGACGGTTTCGCGATAAGACTCACGGCGGATTGTGATCGTCGGAACGCGTGCCGTGCGGCAAGATACTGAAAATCACCCGGTTGGTGTGGATCGGCCCTGGTGGCTTGTCGTGCAGACCGGATCATGGCCCGATCCCTTGCTAGGCTGCAGGGAACCGTTCGAACCGGGCGTTGTCTCACCCCGGCAGGTGAGACTTCTCAAGAAGTGGGGTCACACCGTGAAGAAGTTGCTCGTTCTGGCGCTCGTCGCCCTCGGGGGGCTGCTGGTCTGGCGCAAGGTGCAGGCCGACCGCGCCGAGCTTGACCTGTGGACCGAAGCCACCGGCAGCGAGAACTGACAGACGCGGCTACCGATTCGGGTGCTTTCATGGTCCTTGCCCAAGATGGAATAACACCCATCAGGCTTGTCTGCCTGGATCTGGCAGGCACCACGATCGGCGATGTCGCCATGGTCGAGCGGGCGTTCGCCGAGGCGATCGCCACGCAGGGCATCGTGCCCGGGACCGGTGCGTATGCTCGCGCCATGGTGCACGTGCACCGGTCCCGGGGATGTTCCACGATCGATGTCTTCCGGGGCATCTTCCCGGACAACGAGGCCCAGGCCCAGGCGGCCAACCTGACCTTCGAGCGCTCCTACGAGGGCGCCGTCGCACGCGCGGGCCTGGTCCCGCTGCCCGGGATCGTCGAGGCACTCGACAAGCTCCGCGGCGCCGACATCAAGGTCTGCCTCATCACCGGCTTCAGCCGCACCACGCTCAGCCGCGTGCTGAGCACCCTGAGCTGGTCCGAAAAGATCGACATCGCCCTGTGCCCCGAAGACGCCGGACACGGTCGCCCCCTGCCCAACATGGTCCTCACCGCGGTCATGCGTCTCGGCGTCGAGGACGTCCGCCAGGTCGCGGTCGCCGGTGACTCCGAGAGCGACATGCTCTGCGGCCGCCGTGCGGGCGCCTCGGTGGTGGCCGGCATCCTGACCGGCGTCCACAGCAAGGAGCGTCTTCTCAACGGCGGAGCCACCCACCTTCTCGACTCCGTCGCGGACCTCCCCGAACTCCTCCTCGGTGTCACACCGGTCGCGTCCCCCGTCGTCGCCGCCGTCCGCTGAAGCCCGCCCCGCCACGCGGATCCAAGTGGCGTAGGAGCGGTTCCTGTTGCTACGGTGTACGACTGAAGCAGGTCGTGTGCGAGGGTGTCTCCCCAGGCCACCGGCTTGAATCTCGGGGCCTTAGCTCAGTTGGCAGAGCGCCTGCTTTGCAAGCAGGATGTCAGGAGTTCGAATCTCCTAGGCTCCACCTGTGGGAATGCTCAGTCTGTGATCATGAAAACCGGGCTTGAGTGACTAACTGGGTGACTAAGCTCCCCGCGCACCTCCGAAGAGATCATCCATCGCCGTCGCGCCCTCCTGCATGACGGGCCGGATCTGGAGCCGGTAGACCGTCTCGGTGACCACGGTGTTGGCGTGGCCGACCAGGCGAGAGATGTGCTCGATGGGGACGCCGGAGTCCGAGAGCAGTGAGACGAAGCTGTGCCGCATCTCCCGGGGCGTCCACTCCGTGTCGACCAGCCCGGCTTCCTTGAGGATCTTCCGGAAGTCCCGCCGGACGTTGCCCGCGCTCAGCGCGGTCCCGTTCTTCGTGCAGAACACCAGCCTGTCCGTTCCGCCGTGATCGGTGGTTCCGTCGCTGAGCCCCTCGTGTTCCCAGAGATCACGTAGCGCCTCGACGCAACGCTGTGGCAGCTTGAGGGTCCGGCGGGACTTGACGGTCTTGGTGTCGCCGCTCTGCCGCACCGACCGCCACACGTAGACGGCGTACTCGGTGTGCTCCCACCCCGCCTCGGTGACGGAGACCCACGCCCTGCGCTCGTCGACGAACGCCACCACGTGGGACCAGGACAGTTCGCGCAACTCCTCGGTACGAGCTCCCGTGAGAAGCGAGAGGACGACGTACCCGCGCATGCGCGCGTTGGCCTGTTCCGCAGCCGCCATCACGGCCGTGGCCTGGGCCAGCGTGAGCGCCTTGGACTTGCGCCCCTGGCGTCCCTCGGGAACCTCGCACAGATCCACGACGTTGCGCTTCACCTTGTCGCGGACCATGGCGTTCTTCACCGATCGGTTGAGGATGCCGTGGATCATCTTGAGCGTCCGCGTGCTGAGTTCCGGAGTCTTGCCCGCCAGCCACCGGTCAACGTCCTCCACCGAGAGGTCACGGAGCTTGCGAGCACCGAGGGCCGGGATGACGTGGTTCTCGGCGAACTCGGTGTACAGGCCGACCGTCTTGCTCCCCCGTCCTTTCAGCCCGTGTTCAAGCCAGTACTTCACCGCATCGGCCACGGTGTAGCCGCCCGACGCGATGGCTAGCCCGTCTTCGTAGTCGCGGATGATCTCTTTGAGCTTGGCCTTGGCTTCGGTCTTGGTCTTGCCGCTGGCCTTCTTGACGATGCGCTTTCCGGCCGGGGTGTAGCCGACGGTGACCGAGGCGATCCAGCGTTCGCGGGTCTCGTCCCAGTGCAGGCCGCCGTCTCCCCGGCTGCGTCGTGTGGTCATGATGCCCTCGCTTCCTGTTCGAGTAGTGCCACGTAGTCGGTGATGGCCGAGGCGGGGATGAGCCGGGTGCGGCCCTGGGTGACCGAGCGCAGGCGCCCGGAGCGGATCTGTTCGTAGATCACGCTGCGGCTCATGCTGAGCAGGTACATGGCTTCGCTGACGCGATACAGCCGCCGGTCGGCGGACAGTGGGGTTGCGATCAACCGTCCTCCCGTTTCGCCGCGATGGCGCGGGCCTGGGAGACGCGGTGCCGGATGTGTTCGGCCATGATCGCCTCACCGGGGGTGTAGCCCATCCCGGCGAAGCGCCAGTGCCCGAGCACGAGCGTCGTCTCATCACCGAGAGCGGGTAGACCGCGCTGCTTGCGTGCTTCGGTGGCCCGGTGGTTGGAGCGCACCTGCCGCAGGTCGCCCAGGGTGGTGGAGTAGGCGCGGCTCTTGGTGGAGAAGTGGCCGCGAAAGCCGAGCATGTGCGCCCATGGCCGCAGCCGCAGTGTGGCCAACTCCGGGCGTGCGCCTAGTTCCCAGCAGGTGCGGATCATGCGCCGGGCGTGCTCGGTGACCGGGAGCGCGTCCAGGTGTAGGCCCGGTTTGAGGCCGGTTCCGTGGCAGCGCTCGCAGGAGGCCATCAGCCGCAGTCGCCCTCGACCGCCGCAGGCCGGACACGACAGCCGATGATCGACGGTGCCGGAGGCTTCGGCGCCCTTGGTGGCGTACTTGGCGATGTAGCCCGCCACCGCCCGCTCACTCAACCCATCGGCCGACTGGCCGAGCAGGATGGGCCGGATGTCGAGCTGATCACCCCAGACCAGATCCCGCCGTCCGAGATCACTCGCGGGCGAGGTCACGGTGACCCGCCGCACCGCTGGCGGGATCGACCGGGTGAGCAGGTGATGATCAGCCCAGTCCGGCGGGGGATCACTGGCCCCTTCGGGACCGTCGAGGCGGATGATGGCGTGGAAGTGCACCAGGCCGCGCCGCTGATACTCCGCCACCTTGGCGAACGACACCCGGACCTGTTTGCCGAACTCCTTGCGGCTCAGCCCCGCCTGACTGGCCAGGGTGCGTCGTACTTCCAGGGTGAAGCGGTGCCACAACGCACCCGCATGTGCCTGCCAGAGCACCGCGCCCACGTAGTCGTAGCACCGGCCGCATATGGGTTGCCCAAGCCGTTCGTCCTTTGGCTCGTGGCGAGCATGACAGCCGACCGGATGCCCGTGCTCACAGACCTTGTCGCGGTTGCGGGGACGGCAGGCCTGTACCGTCCCGTTCTTCTCCCGCCGGGTGTGCACCGGGCCGAAGGACGGAGCGGTGAGGGTGACGAACGCCCGAGGGTGCGCGCTCACCGTTTCCGGGATGCCTTTGCCACCGGACAGGCCGGCGCGGATGAGGTGGAAGGTGTCGGCCTGGTAGACCTCTGAGCAGGATGCGCACACCGAAGCGCGGCGGTTGCCGCAGGCGACCAGCAGATGCCCGGACGGTTCGTCTGCGGTGCGGTAGGTGTGCAGGATCTCGCCGGTGTCGGTGTTGACGATGGCCGACTCTCCGGCCAGATGGATCGGGTTGGTGCAGCCGCCGGTAGCGGCCACCATCGACCGCCACCGGTCATAGCCCGGTGCGTTGAGCACCTGGACCAGATCGGTCATCCACTCCGGATGTCGTGCCTGTTGGTCGTGCTCGTTCGGTTGGTTCATGGTGACCACCCCCTCTCATGCAACACTGCCTGTACTACATGTTGCCTTGCGTTGAGGGTTTCATGCAACCTGTAGTACAAGTAGTTATGGAACTTCCCGAGAAGGAGCTGCTGTGGAGACCACTGAGGACAAGGACGTCCGCTGGCGCACCATCGCCGCCGACCTGAGAACCGCGATCCTGGACGGCCGCTACCCGCCCGGTGGAGCCCTGCCGAGTGAGCCGGAGCTGGTCCGCCGCTACGAGGTCTCGCGTCCCACCGTCCGCAAGGCCATCGACACTCTGGTCTCCGAAGGACTCGCCTACGTCATGCGCGGACGCGGCTCTTTTGTCCGCCCCATGCCCGAGCGCCAAGTCATCCTCATCAGCCACCAGACCCGGCCCGACCTGGCAGCCCCCGGCAACCACCCCGACATCCAAGCCTTCGGCTGGGACCTCGCTCTACGCGATGTCGACCCCGACGCCCCGCTGTTCACCGGCGAGAAGATCACCGCCAACCGGGATCTCGCGATCATCCTCGGAGTGCGGGCCGGACACCCGGTCATCCACCGCCGCAGCATGTGGCATCGAGGTCACACCGCCCGCATCCACGGCGCCTCAGCCCGCCTGGAGATCAACTCCTACACCAACGCCGACATGCTCCCCGACTGGGACACTCCCAAGCGCTTCGACCAGTACCGCAAGCGACCCGGCTTCTTCTACCAGTCACTCATCCGCGAACACGGCCCCATCCGGTGGATGACCCTGACCACCTCCCGCATCGCCTACGAAGACGAACGCGCCCGCCTGGGCATGGACTACGCCGAGGCGATCCTCATCATCCGCCGCACCATGGCCCACGCCAACGGCCACCCCATCGAGGTCACCGAGGTCAAAGCCCCCGCCAACCGCTACGAGATCGGCTACAGCGCCGAACTCGCCGACGACGCCAGCGCGGTATTCACCCCCGAAGAACTCGCCGACAACGGCATCGCCCTCATGATCTAGCGCGGCATCAGGGGAAAATGTTTCGGCAGGTCGCAGCGCGTTAACCCGTCTCAGTGTTGTTCTCGTCCTGATCAGCTCGGTACTCGTCCAGGAAGGCGAAGAACGCCTCCAGAGGCGTGGTGCCAGGTTCTACCTGTCGTTCGATCTCGGCGGCCCAGCCCAATGCGCTCGACCGGCCGTAGCGAGCGAGCCATTCGGAGAAGGAGCCGTTCGGCCACAGATCGAACCGTTCCTCGACGCCGTGAACATCCAGCGCGAGCTTGTACCCGACCAGCATCGTTTCCAGCTCCCGGAGGGAGCCGTTGCGAATCCACATCCCTGGCCGACGCCGTACCTCCTCCAGGAAGCCGTACGCGTCCCCCCACTCAGACGGGATTTTGGGTGTCGGCGACGATGTCCCTTCAAGCGACATGGCTCCACACTACTGATCATTAGTGGCTCAGAGTTTCTTTACTGGTTCAAGGCGCCAGCGCTTCGCGCCGCCGCACGGCGGGACACGCCCCGCCGCCCCGGCACGGCCAGCGAGCCGGGCGTGCGGCCCTGGCGGCCGGTCCCGGCCCGCGCCAGCCGGGACGGCACGGCGTAAGCCCGCCGCCCACCGTACTGAGCATCCGCCGCACAAATGAGCCTGCCGTCCGCGACACGCACTGTCGCCCGAATTGGCACAAAAAGCATTAAATCGGAATTGCGGCTTTCGGATTTCCTTATATTCGATTACCGGTCGCCCTGAATCTGTGATTTTGCTACTTGAGGGGCGTGGCGTACTATTTTGCCATGGCGGGCACATTAATGTATGAAATCGAGTCGTTTCATACATATCAACGAAGATTTGACTCAAAGAGTCTTGAGATTGCACTGCGAAACTGTCATTGGTATATAATATCTCGTCGTCCGGCGATTAGAATTATCGGCGCCGAGACTGCTCCGCGTGGCAGTATAGTTAATATTAAAATGCAGACGCGAAACTCTATTTCTGAACCCTTATTGACGATTCCAATGAGGATGCGCGCGGCGCCCGGTTCCTCCTTCAGTGACTTCCAGATTCATGCGGATGGTGCATACTTCTACGTTGAGATTGGCAACCATCCTCTTCATGGTGACTCTTGGGCCCTAGCGAGCTTTTTAAGTAATGCGGCTGATGAGTTGGCGCGTCATGAAGTTCTGTATGTAGGACAAGCCTTCGGGAAAGACGGTACAAGGAATGCATGGGGGCGAACCCAAGAACATAGCAAGCTCCAGCGAATATACGAGGATCACGCTTCTTCGGGCTGGGATATCTTTGTTACGCCATTGAGGTTGTTGCAGCACTTGATAGATTCTGACGATCACATAGACGACGATGAAGATGGCTTTGATCTCGATGAATACCAGAAGTCATTTGGGTTTGAGGGGCTCCAGAAACCTTCCGTTGATTTAATTGAGCATAGCCTCATATCATATTTTAGTCCACATTACAACGACTTGCTTAAAACCTGGAAGGCGGGTAGTCCGACAGAGGCTATGAGGGCAATGAGGGGTGCTGGATTTAGGCTACTTCAAGTTCACTTGAATGGCTGGATGGATCTTACGCGTTTTTATAGTTCCAGTGTGCCATCTCGGGTTCGCAGTCACTTCATTTCACAAGATATTCCTCCAGAGCCGCGAAGGCCGGTTTTGTCGGGAATCAGTGCAGTGAAGATAAGTGATTGGCGTCTTAATGCTCAATTTATTCGCCGTTGGCCAACGCTTCTCGCTGGTGCGGCTGAAGTTTCTGGAGTCGAATTAAAAATCTTCGGCAAAGAGGCTCCTGCTAACCGAGTGCCTCCGGAAGTGGCTTTGTGATTCCCTTTTGGTGCGGCTATAAGGGCTGCCGCCCCGCTTCCGGTACTCGGGCCTGGCGGCCCTGCGTTCCGGGTCGGGTTGCCATCGGATAAAATGGCGACCTGGTCGCGGTTATTTACTAGTCGGGTGCGCTAGCGCGGCTACGAAAAGCAGCATTGCTGTAGCCGGCCAGTGGTCATGGGGCGTCGCAGGTTTTCAACGTGTGGTTTCCGCGACTGCCCGGATCTTGGTGGCGAAATTGAAGGCGTGTTATCGCCTCATCGACTAAGCGACCGAGGTTGCCCAGTTCGTACAGCATCCGGTGGCGCTCAGCGTCTTCCCACGCCCTGATGGCCGCCCTGATGTCGCCCGACTTGCCGACCGTGACGATGACTTCCTGGCCGTTGACGCGCTTGGTGGCCGCATCGCCCAGGATGACCCAGCCGTACACACTCACGTCCTCCGAGCAGCCAGGATCAGGGCGACCACCTGTTCGGGATGTTCGCTTCGCACCGCCCGAGGGCCGGAGTCGTCGCACAAGGAGACCAGGTAGCTGCCCGAGCGCACCCCCATGGTTACCGTGGCCACACGACAGCCATGCGAACCCTTCACGGTCAGCTCCGGCGGATGCCGTTCCATCCACGACCGAAGTGGGGGCTGGTCGGGCCAGGCAGCCGCGCTGTTAGCGAACAGGCCGAGGCTGATCGTGTGGTGGCGGTGAGCACGGATACCTCGCTCGGTGAGAAGCCGCTGAACGACGGCCAGCGCCTTGTCGTGGCTCTCCACCGTCGCCTCGTCAACGGCGGGTGGGACGGCTCTACAGTTGTCCATGGGTCGCACCTCCAGTGTGCGATCAAGGGACCCGTACGGCGTTACCGCGCCTGCGGGTCCCGTTTTTCCTGGTGCTCCCATGACATCGCCGGGTACCCCGCGCCGACAGTGCGAGTAGGGGAGACTGAGGGAGACAGGAGGACCCCAGTCCCCCGAGGTGCACACAATGAATAACGTTCCGGCCTGGGCCGTACGGTTACGCGCCGCAAGGCGTGGCAAGTTGTGGACCCAGCGAGACATGGCCAGGCACCTTGCCGAGGCCGCCGATCCGCGCACTCGCGCCCGCCTGCCCGAGCGGGATTCCCTGATCCGCATGATCAAGGATTGGGAGGCGGGCAAGCACCAGCCCAAGGACCCGTACCGGCTGCTCTACTGCCGCGTGTTCGGCGCGGAAGAAGACGAGCTGTTCAGCGAGAAGCCGGAGAGCACGACGCCGGACAGGTCTCACTTCGCCGAGGAGATCGAGGCGCTGGAGCTGGCCCGCCGTGTCGCCGCCAGCGACGTGGGCACCGAAACGCTCGACCGGCTGGAGTTGGCCGTCGACGACCTCGCGATGGCCTACCAGGCGACACCACCGGCCGAGCTGTTAGAACGAGTGCGTCAGCACCTGTCGTACGTCTCGCACCTGGTCGACGCCAAGAAGACATTCGCCGAGCACCGCCGCCTTCTCACGGCCGGTGGCTGGTTGTCGCTGCTGGCCTCCACCTGTCACATCGACCTTCGCCAGTTCGAGGCCGCCGGAACGTGGCTTCGGACGACCGCCCAGCTGGCCAGGCACGCCGAGCATCCCGAGATCGCCGCGTGGTGTCTGGAGACGGAGGCATGGCAGGCGGTCACCACCGGCGACTACCGACGCGCCCTGACCTTGACCCAGGGAGCGCAGGCGATCGCACCGCGCACCAGTTCGGCCTACATCCAGGCGACCGCGCAGGAAGGCCGGATCTGGGCACGGCTCGGGTCCGGCCCGGAGACGCGTGATGCGCTGAATCGCGTTGCCCGGCTGGTCTCACCGTTGTCGGTGCCCGAGCATCCCGAGCACCACTACCGCTACGACCCCTCCAAGAGCGAGGCGTACGTGGCGACCACGTTGTCGTGGCTGGGGGATCCGGCCGCCGAGCCGTACGCCCGGCAGGTTCTCGCCCGCTTGGAGTCGGCCGCGGACGGGTTGGTTCGTCCGCGCCGGGCGGCCTCCGCGCGTCTTGACCTTGCTCTGGCACTTCTCGCCACCGACCAGCCTGACGAGGCGGGTCAGCTCGCTCTCACGACCATCACGAGCGGCGCACTGGTGCCGTCCAACTACTGGAGGGCACGTGAGGTGATCGGCGCGATCGAGACGCGCCGCATGCCGGAAGCCGCAGAACTACGCGAGGCGTATCGAGAGCTGAGCGGCCCCGAGTGAGGACCGGGGAAGGCGCGCTCTACCGGCTCGGACAGGCGAGTCACTGAGTGACCAACTGGGTGACAACGACCACGGACGAGGCCGGACGACGGTGGATCACCGTGGACCATAAGTCCAGGTGGGAGCGGGTATTGCCCATGGTCCCGCCCCCGCCTGGGTTGCTTTGCAAGCAGGATGTCAGGAGTTCGAATCTCCTAGGCTCCACCCTCTTCGGACATGCAAAACCCAGGTCAGGCACTGTAAACCGGAATTTGATCTCTGCTTGATCTTCTCGCCCGGCGTCCGCCTCTTCCCGGGTGCCCTACCGGTGAGGTTCTTTGAGCTGTGCCTCTGCGTTTCCTGCCTTGTCGCCCGCTCATCTTCACGGATTTTGGGATGTCGCGATAGGGAAGGTAGGTCCAAGCAGTGTGGTGATGTGAGTGAGGTGACAACATAGAGGCTCGGGAGGTGCCATGAGCGTTGACTTCACGACCGTCTACGCGCAGCTGGTTGGACTGTGCGAGAAGTACGGTGTTGCCGAGCTGGCTGTCTTCGGCTCAGTTGCCCGTGGTGAAGACGAGGAAGGGAGCGACGTCGACCTGCTCTACGTCCTGAAGCCAGGCAGCGACATCGGAATTGAGTTCTTCGGCTTCCAGGAGGAACTGGAGGACCTTTTAGGTCGCAAGGTCGATGTGGTCTCCAAGGAAGGTCTCCACTGGGTCATCCGCGATCAGATCCTTGACGACACCCGGGTGCTGTATGCAGCGTGAGGGCCTGTATCTGGTGGACATCGTGGAAGCCGCCAGGAAGATCGCTTCGTACCTCGAAGGTGTCTAGCCTGAGGTGTGGGCTACTGACTCGATGCGCCGTGATGCGGTCATATGGCAGTTGTCCATCATCGGTGAGGCAGTCGGAGGGATTTCGGACGACACCCGAGCCTCCACCCCTGAGATCCCTTGGAAGCTGATCAGGGGATTGCGTAACAATGTGGTCCACCGATATTTCAGTGTCGACTGGAAGATCGTGCACAGCGCCGCCACGGTGAATGTTCCCGAACTGGAGCGCCAAGTACGAGACTTGCTTTGGCGTGCCCACCCAGATCTCTTCAAGCGACTGGAGCAAGAGGAGTCACGCGCCCCCACCGTCTCTCCTGACGAGCACATCGGGCCCTCAACGGGTTCGCATCTTTAGTCGGCTTCTCCGCGGTGGAAGTGCCCGCAGGCCTCATCGACGCCCGCTACCCATGGGCGCCCGAACCTGTCCGGAGAGCGGATTTCTGGGTGACCAACTGGGTGACAACGACCGCGGACGAGGCCGGACGTCGATGGATCACCGTGGACCGTAAGCCCAGGTGGGAGCGGGTATCGCCCATGGTCCCGCCGCTACATGGGCCTGGACGTGCTGGCCAAGACCCGAATGCGTGGCATCACCGGCGACACACCGCAGCACAATCCCATTCCGCAGACACTTACCGCTTAACCTGCAGAAACAGGATCACGCGAAAGCCAACCCATACACCACTTCGCTGGACGTGGCCGCAAGGTCAGTAGATGACTTCCAAGCTGACAGTCCGGGTGCGATCCGGTCACCGACTCTCGGCATGATGCCTTACGAGCTCATCCTGTTCGACCGCGCCATGGCGCGACTGGGTCGTCGAGAATGGGCACGGTGATCTGGGCTCCTGGCATCGGCCAAGTGAGGTCGGCCCCGGTCACAAGGAAGCCGCTGATCCGGCTGGCCAGGGCTCGATGGGGCCGCTCGGGCGTCTGCTCGTTGCCGGAAGCCCTCGATCCGGCAGGGGTTCCGGTTCGGTCGTGCCCTCGTCGGCGAAGACGGACACGGGTCACGTCCCGCGGGATCGCGACTCCAACGGAACCACACCGTTGAGGTGGGTGGCCAGCTCGCGGCGGGTGGTGATGCCGAACTCCACGTAGATGTGCCGCAGATGGTTGTCGACGGTACGGGCCGAGATGCCCAACTGCTCGGCGACGTCCTTGCTGGGCATCCCCTGTGAGGCGAGCAGCGCGATCTCCTGCTGCCTCCTGGTGAGCCGGGCACCGCTGCCCCCTGTGGTGAGGGCGGGAGTCCGGGCCCCCTCGCAGCGGGCCGCGAGTAACTGAGCGCGGAGCGCGGCGGCCCGGGCGCGGCGGGAGTCACCGGCCTGCCGCAGGATTCCGGCGGCGACGCTGGCCGCCTCGGCGGCCAGGAGGTCGGCACCGATGGTCTCCATCTCCCCGGCGGCGGCGAGCAGCCGGTCGGGGCATCCTTCGGCCCAAGCGGCGGCCAGGTCGGCTCGCGCCCGGTGGAACCGGCCGTCGGCCGCCTCGGCGATCTCCGCCAGCCGCTCTGCGGCCTCGCACGCTCCTCCGAGCCGGACGAGGTCGGTCAGCAGGACGGATTCGAACGCGATCTGCCCGCGTTCCCCGGCCTCCCGCGCCGCCGCGGTGAGGACGGCCCGGGCATGGGAGAGCTCCCCTCGGACGGCGTGCAGCCAGGCCACTCCCAGCCGCTCTTCGGGCATGTGCACCGCGCAGGTCAGCCGGTCGTACTCGGTCAGGGCCGCTTCGGCCGCCTGCAGATCGCCCTGCAGGGCGGCCGAGGCGGCCAGCCCGGAGAGCGCCAGCGGCAAGACGATCGCGGTGTAGGGGCGTGCCGCCCTGACGAGCTCGGCGTACCAGCGGCGGGCCTGCCCGGGATGGCCCGCCAGCCACGCGGCACGTCCCAGCTGGAAGGCGAGGAGTCTCTGTTCGGGGCTCGGTATGCCCTGGGCGAGCGTTCGGTAGGCCTCCTCGCCCACTGCCTGACTCTCGGCCAGGCAACCGCTCTCCGCCAGAGCCAGCGTGAGGACGGAGTGGTGCGCCGCCTCGTGGGTGGTCATGGAGTACAGCTCGGCGTCGACGGCTGCGCTGACGGAGGTGGCGCGTCGGGCCCAGGTCACGGCCTCCTCACATCGGCCCAGGAACGCCAGCGCCGCCGACCTGGTCGTCACGGCGATCAGCCATGTCATCACGTCCGGCCCGGGCCCGGAGTCCAGGGGCAGGCGCGAGCACAGGGCGAGGCTGCGCGGGAACTCGCCCAGAGCGAAGCAGCCGGCGGCCTCGGTGGCGATGAGGATCTGGTGGCCGGAAGGGCTCGCGACCCGGTGGCGGGCGACTTCGACGACCTCGCGGACCGTCCGCTGCGAGGCTCCGAGACCCCAGATGAGGTTCTGCACCCGCAGGCTCGTCACGAGCAGCGTCTCCTGCTCGTCGGCGGCCGGCGCGACCGCCTGCGACAGCACGGTCTCGGCCTGCCCGAACTCGCCCGTCTCGTACAGCGTCTTGCCCAGGAGCAACCGGTATTGAACGCCGTGCCATTCTTCGGGTACGGCGTGCAGGAGGGAGAGCGCGTTGGCGTAGGCGCGTGTGTGGATGGCCAGGGCCGCGGCCCGCATGAGCAGTGCCGGATCCGCCGTTCCGGTGGCCGCCAGCCGGTAGGTGGCCAGTCGCATCGCGTCCTCACGCCGCCGGGCCCCGCTTTTCTCCAGCAGGGAGAGGTGGTGCAGTAGCGTTTCCTGGCGCCGGACCGTGGTGATGTCGGCGCGCAGCACCTCGCCGTAGAGGGGGTGCGCCAGCCGGACGGCGGTGCGCCGCCGTTCCCGGCCGATGACGATCAGTCCCGCCCGTTCGAGCTCGTCGAGCGTGCGGGGGTGGGCGTCGACGGTGAGCTGAGCCACGGACAGCGGCTCGCACAGCGCCAGGGCCTCCAGCACGTCACGGCCCTCGGGCGATGCGGCGGAGAGCCGGGAGCGCAGGAGGTCGGTCAGGCGCCGCGTCCCCGGCAGCCGGCCCGGGGTCATCTCCCACAACTCGCCGTCGCAGGTCAGGATCCCGCCGGTCACCGCTCCGATCACCAGCTCGCGCAGGTAGAGCGGATTACCGCCGCTGGCGATGAACATCTGGCTGACCGTGTTGCTGCCCACGTATCCTCCCAGGACCCGTTCCAGCAGCTCCTCGACCTGCGAGCGCCTGAAGTCGACGAGGTCCATCTGCTGCACCGAGTCCTCGCACGACAGCGCCGCCACCGCCGCGCCGGGCGGTTCCCCGGTGCTCACCGAGCCGAGGAGGAAGATCACACCGGCGTCCATCAGCTGCCTCAGCAGCACCGCCGAGGTCGCGTCGAGCAGGTGGACGTCGTCCACTCCGATCACCATCGGGGCCGGGTCCGTTCCGGACCGCGACAGCAGCCGCGCCACCGACGCGAACCCCGTGACCGGATCGGACAGGTCCGCCTCGGCGGGCAGCAGGTGAGCGACGGCTCCCAGGGGAATCGAGGCAGCGGCCGCGGTGGCCACCGCGCGGCCGACGCGCCGACCGGCTCCCTCCGCCCGCTCCAGGCACTCCTCGATCAGGCGGGACTTCCCCGCTCCCCTTGGCCCGAAGACGACGAAGCCTCTGACCCGGGGGTCTTCCAGGGACTCGTCGAACTTCTCCAGCTGCGACGCACGCCCTATGAGCGGCCATCGCCCCAGCAAACTCTCCTGGCCCATCCCGTAGTACCTCCGCCAGTCCTGCGACTCCAGCAGCCGGGACGAACTCGTCGGTGTGCAGGCTCTGTAACAGGCGCTGTTCAAACGCTATGTCAGAAATATCAGGATATCGAATGTGTTTCTCTGGCCTGTCGCCAGCCCGGCCGCAGAGGAATACGTATATATACGGACTATCATCCTGATTTTGGATGGCCGGAATTTTCCGGAGGACAGAGGAAACGCCTGAGACGGCGCGAGCGTCAGCCGGAAATTGAGTAATCGTCACTCATGACCGCTCCCCGGCGGCGTCCCCATCCTGATAGGCGAACCGCCATCCGCCCGCGTCTTACGACATGACGTCCGCGGGCCGGCGGTCCGCCCCGGGCACACCGTCAGCGTGGATGGCCGCCCCCCTTTCCGGCCCCGGGCGGGGAACCTTTTCATCGATTACCAGAGGGGTTGCAGAAATGCTGTTCCGCCTGCTCGGAAGCGTTCGGATCGAGAACGCGGAAACATCCATCGGTGTCAGGTCGGCGCCGGTCAGAGGGGTCTTCGCGGCCCTTCTCCTCGACGAGGGGCGGTCGGTTCCCGTGGAGCGGCTGATGAGATCTCTTTGGGATGAATCTCCAGATTCAGCCCGAAAGAACCTGCGCCTGCACGTGGCCCGGCTACGGAGCCAGCTGACGGCGTTCTCCCTGCAGGAGCGCTTGATCACCCTACGGGGCGGCGGCGGAGGATACCGCTTGCTCATCGAGCCGGACGAGGTCGACGCGATCAGGTTCAAGCGGCTCGCCGCCCGGGGCTTCGCCGAGTTGCGCGCCCGGCGCACCGGCGCGGCCGAGGCGACGCTCAAGGAGTCGCTCGGCCTGTGGCAGGGGCCCGCCGGGCAGGACTGCGCCGCCTCCGAGCAGATGAGAGCCCGCTTCGCCGCCCTCGACGAGCTGCACCTGACGGTACGGGAACGCCTGGTGGAAGCCCGGCTGGACCTGGGCCGCACGCTCGACCTCGTTCCCGAGATCCTTGACATCCTGGCCACGGCACCTCTCCGGGAGACCTCGTGGGCACACCTGATGCGTGCGCACTATCTCGGCGGCAACGCAGCGGGAGCGATCTCGGCGTGGACCTCCGCCACGGCGACGCTCAGCGACCACCTCGGCCTGGACCCCTCCGCCGAGCTGCGTGAACTCCACCTTTCCGTCCTTCGCCGGGACGACGACGCCATCCGCGGCCCCTCCTCCCGCCACCGGAGCGAGGGCCCGGGTCCGGCACGCCCCGACCTCGCGTGGCCACGTCGGCTACTCTCCGTCGACGGGAGGCCCGTCGCGAACTCCGCTGTCCCCGCCGTGGGCTGCCACCCTGCCTGATCGGGCACCGGCCGGGATCGCCCGGACCGGACGGCGGTTCCGGTGAGCATCGACCGGGCGCCTTACCGGCCACCTGTCGCCGAGAGGGCGCCGACCACCTTGCCGACCACGTCCGTCGCGGACACGTATCCGAAATGGCGGGAGTCCAGGCTCTGCCCCGGATTGTCACCGAGCAGGACGAGGCACCCGCCGGGGACCGAGGTCTCGCCCGCCCTGCGGGGCACCGAGGCGGGGACGGGATCCCCCTGGACGGCGGCGACCCTTTTGACGACCCGGCTGGGGGCGAAGGCGACCCTTTCGGCGACCCGGCCAGGGGCGGGGCCGGGAGAGGATTTCCACGGGGGAACCGCCCCGCGCCGCCTGCCGGTTCCGGCCGCGCCAGGACGCGCAGCGTGCCGGATCCCGCCGTACGAGGGCGCCGCCACGTACTCCGGGACGGCCACGATGTCGGCCACGACGATGTCTCCCGCTCGGATCCGGCCGGCGGGCAGGCGCCGTACCAGCACCTTGTCGCCGGGCCGGTGGGTGGGATGCATGCTGGCGCCCGAGATGATCACCACCAGGAGGTTCCGGCGAGCCCAGAACACCGCCGCGGCACCGGCTGCGAGCGGCGTGAGGATCAGGGCGAGCGGAGCGGTCACCGACCGGCCTGTCCGGGAAGGACCTCCAGGTAGCCCTCGGCCTGCATGGAGAACAGGTCGGCGTAGGTGCCGCCGCGGGCCACCAGTTCCTCGTGGGTGCCGTGTTCGGCGACGGTTCCCTCGTCGAGCACGACCAGCAGGTCGGCATCGCGCACGGTGTTGAGCCGGTGGGAGATCAGCACGTTGGTACGGCCCGTCCGGCGTTGCCGCAGCCTGCGGTGGATCTCGTACTCGGCCTCGGCGTCCAGGCCGGAGCTGGGTTCGTCCAGGATCATCAGGTCGTGCCCGGTCCGCAGATGCGCGCGGGCTAGGGCCAGCCGCTGCCACTGGCCTCCCGACAGGGTCACGCCGATGGCGCCGGAGGTGTCCTCGGGGGTGTCCTCTCCCTGGAAGAACAGCCGTGACAGCAGGGTGTCGTAGGAGCGGGGCAGGCGGCCGACGAACTCGTGGGCTCCGGCGTCGACGGCCGCGGCGGTGACGCGCTCGCGGTCGTGCAGGTACTCCAGATCGCCCAGGCCGATGTTCTCGGCCGCGGTCAGGTCGTACTCCATGTAGTCCTGGAAGACCACGCCGATTCGGGCACGCAGTTCGGCGGGGTCCAGGTCGCGCAGGTCGACGCCGTCCCACAGGATCGCGCCGCGCTCGGGGTCGTACATCCGGCACAGGAGTTTGATCAGGGTGCTCTTGCCCGCGCCGTTCCGGCCGATCAGACCCACCGTCCGGCCGTGGGGGATGGTCAGGTCGAGGCCGCGCAGCGCCCAGGGGTGGTCGGGAGAGTAGCGGAACCAGACGTCGCGGAAGACGATCCCGCGCGCCAGCGGCGCGATCGCCCTGGGAGAGCGGGAAACGGGCAGGTCGGGTTCGGCGGCGACCACCTGCAGGTAGTGGTCGAACAGCAGCAGTTGACGATGGCACTGGGCGATGGTGTGCACCAGTGACACGCTCGCGCTCTGCACGCCGGCCACCGAGGCGACCAGCAGCGAGATGTCACCGACGCTGATCCGGCCGCCGGCGGCGGCGAGCACCGCCCACAGCAGCGCCCCGCCCGACACCGCGGCGCTCCCCAGGCCGATCAGCGCCTGGATGCCGACCTCGCGGCGGTCCATGTCGCGGTTCTCCCTGTTGGACAGGCGCCGCTGGGCCGTCATGAGCTCGCGCAGGTAGGTGCCGATGGCGAACAGCCGGATCTCCTTGGCGGCCTGGGCGCTGGTCAGCAGATCGCGGAAGAACATCTCCCGGCGTTCGATCGGGCTCAGCCGCCACGACAGACCGGCCCGGCGGCGGGCCATCGACAGCTCCACGGCCAGCATCGGCAGGACCGAGACGAGGATCACCGCGGGCAGCCAGAGGGAGATGACCATCAGCGACCCCAGGAAGCCCAGACCGGTGACGACGGAGCCGACGACCGACAGGGCGGCCGAGACCATCACCCCGGGGGTGGTGGCGCCGTGCTGCAGTGCCATCTGCATCCGGTTGAGGAAGACAGGGTCCTCGAAACGGGCCATGCCCACGAAGCGCTCGGCCGTGAGGAACAGGTGTTCCTGGGCCAGGAGCCCGACGCGGCGTTCGACCTCACGGGAGGCGTACTGGGTGACGTACGGTATCAGGCCGGTCACCACGATCGTGACGGCGAGCGCGACGCCCTTCCCCGCGACCGTGCCGGGAGAGGCCCCGGCGGTGATGTCGTCCAGCACCAGCTTGGTCAGCCATGCCGTCACGACCGGGGCAGGCGCGGTCGCCAGCGTGAGCGTGACGACGACGGCGGTGAGCAGCGGGCCGGCCTGCCAGCTCAGCCGTAACGCGACGATGATCTTCCGCATGGGTCAGACCGTTTCCAGGGCGGCCGCCGCGTCCTGGAGCAGGGTGCCGGAAGCGCGGACGACGCCGCCCGGGTCGACGATCGCCAGCGCCGGGTAGGCACTGACCCCCAGCGACCCGCACACCGGCCCGCCGTGGGTCCTCTCCACCACCACGGTGGCCACCGGTTCCAGGAGCGCGGCCTTCTCGGCCGCGCCGTCGGTGCCGACCACGAGGGCGAGCACGCGCTCACGGCCGGCGAAGGCCGGGGCGAACCTGATGAACTCGGGCAGCCGCTCCTCGCAGGCGAGGCACCCGACGGAGAACGCCGCCACGAGGGTCGGCGCGTCGGCGAAGAACCCCTCGTCGAGAGGCGTACCGTCCGTGGCGGCGGTACGGAATGCGCCCAGCCGCTCTCCGGCCTCCCGCATGACCGGTGGGAGAGCACCGGGCTGCGGATGACCGGACGGGAACGAAGCGGCCTGCCGCGCCAGCAGTTCACCCTGCGCGCGCAGCCTCCGGGCCACTCCCACGGTGAGAACGATGTCGAGCGCGCACAGCACCATGACCGCGCCGACGAGCACCACAACGACATTCAACATGATCATCCTTAGTGATTCCACGGTTGGACGTTCGCCGTCGCCCCCGGTGGTCAGGCGAGCGGCCGGAACAGCTCGGTTATGTCCTCGGCGAGGAGCACCAGAGCGGCCCCCGTCACGCCGATGACCGCCGCCGCGGTGACACCGGCCGGCTCCAGCGCGACGGATGCGGACCCGGTGCCGAAGGAGAGCACCACCCCGGCCAGCGAGGCGACGAGCAGCACCCCGTTGTGGACGAGCCGCCCCGGTCCCACCGGCGTGGACGAGGGGCCGAAGCAGTTGCAGACCACGTGCCGGCGGAGGCGCACGGCCGTCGCGATCGCGACCGTGAACGCGGCCAGCAGCACCACCGCGATCGCGAACCCGGCGCCGGCCGTGGACGGGACCGCGAGCAGCACGGCCGCGGCCAGCTCGCCCGCGACGACCGCGGGCGGCACGAGGGCCCTCGTCGCCGGGGGCAGCCGCGGTGCCAGTTCACCGGCGGCGGCGCGGAAGGAGGCGTAGGCGCCGCGGGTGCGTATCTTGCCCACCGCCGAGACCACGAAGACCACACCGACCAGGAGCCGGCAGCAGACCAGGACGTACTCCATGGAAACCCCTAATCTGGAGGGGGCGCCGCGACTCTTCGCCAGTCGCGGCACCCGTCCCTCCCTGATGGAGGCGGTCAGTCACATGACGGGTCCGGGTCTGGCCGGGACGGCCCGGATCACCGGACGGTGCGGTTCAGCACATCATGAACGGCGGGCAGCTGGGAGGCGGGCACGGGTGGAGGGGGACGAAGGGCCCGTAGGGTGAACTGTTCCCACCGCAGATCGCCGTGCCGCACGGCAGCGTCTCCAGCACCTGCGTCACACCGTTGCAGGTCCTGACCCGCCTCAAGCTCCTCGTGGGGTACGGGGCGCCCCCGACGGGAGGGCAGGTGTACTCCTGCCACCCCTCGACGCACGCCATCGCCTGCGCCCGCGTGCCGGGGACCAGACTCTCCAACAGCCGGTCGGCGAGCGACCGAACGGTTCGAAGCATCGGTTGACCTTCTCTCTCATGACGGCTCCTCTCTCCGAGGGAGCCGAACGCTGCGACACGGATCAATCTAGGAAGCCCTGGCATGGGAACCGCATACAAGCGGCATGGTCGACGAGCACGCGTTCAGCCCGCCGCCTCCCGGGTCACGCACCCGCGAAGGGCTCGGCGACACGGCAGGGGTTCGCGGACGGCGATCTCCTCACGGGCGACCTGCGCCTGCGACCTTGCTCCCGGACGCCGCGCCCCGCGCAGCGCTCGCGGGTGGGCGGTGGACGCCCCTCAGCGGCATCCTCATCGGCGAAGCCGGCTTCCTTCGCCTGCCCGTGACCGCGACGGCCGGCCCGGCGTATGGTCCTTTCCGGAAAGACGGCGGCAGGAAGGCGGGAACACGTGGCGTGGGCCGGTTACGAGCTGGAGTTCGAGGACACCTTCGAGGCCGACCGCCTCGACGAGGATCGC